>JAPPKG010000051.1:0-2714 GCA_026914085.1 Caldilineaceae bacterium
TTTCGGCGGGCCGCAGGCGCATTTTGCGGCTGAGATGCAGATGGCCAAGCTGGCGCACGCTCTGGAGATGGACCCGGTGGAACTACGGATGCGCAATGTTCTGCGCGACGGTTCGATGCTGGTTACCGGCAGTCCGATTCCTGAAGGTTGTACGACGGAGGAGGTGCTGGCGGAGGCGGCGCGGCAGGGCGGCTGGGAGGAGCGCGACGGCCAGTGGTCGCTACCGGCTGTAGGGGCAGGCAGCAGGCCGCCGGAGAATGGCAACGGACTGCTGACCACGAGCCTTGACTCTTCCGGCGGCGGGATCGCGCGGGGCCGGGGGATCGCCGCCTCCTACAAGAACGTAGGGTACAGCTTCGGCTTCCCGGAGCACTGCACGGCGTGGGTGGAGCTGCACGGCGGGGAGACAGTTGAGCGGGCGCGGGTGGGCTGTGTGGGCGCGGAGGTGGGGCAGGGCGCGCACACTGCTTTCATACTGATGACCGCGGAGATGCTGGGGCTGTCGCCGGAGCAGGTGGAGCTGGAGGCGGAGGACACGGACGTGACCGGCTCGAGCGGCAGCAGCTCGGCCAGCCGCATGACGTTCATGGCCGGCAATGCGATACAGGGCGCGGCCGAGCGGGCGATGGCGCTGTGGCGGGATGAGGAGCGGCCGGCGCGGGCCGAGTTCGTCTATCATCCGCGGGCCACGACCCCATTTGACCGCGAGACGGGCGCTTGCGACCCGAACATCACGTACGGGTATTGCGCGCAGGTGGCGGACGTGGAGGTGGACCGGGAGACCGGGCACGTGACGGTCAAGCGGCTGATCAGTGTCAACGACGTGGGCAGGGCGATACATCCGCAGCATGTGGAGGGGCAGATCGAGGGGGCGGTGGCGCAGTCGATAGGCTGGACGCTGCTGGAGAACTATCTGCAGGAGGGTGGCGTCACGATCACGCCCCAATTGAGCAATTATCTGATTCCCGGCGTGGCCGACGTGGCCGAGGAGATCGTGCCGGTGATCCTGGAGCTGCCGGACCCGCAGGGGCCGCTGGGTGCGCGGGGGATGGCGGAGATGCCGTTTTTGCCGACGGCGCCGGCCATTGCGGCGGCGCTGCACGATGCGCTCGGTGTCTGGTACGATGTGCTGCCGTTTACGCCGGAGGTGGTGTGGCGGGGTATGGCGTCCAGCGATGGGGCGCCGACGGCCGGTGGTTGATCAGGAGCGCAGGTGATGGCCGCCAAGAGCCGCGACAACCGCGTCAACAACCTCATCTGGGGGGTGTTGCTGTCGCTGGCGGGCGTTGGGCTGCTGCTGTTCAACCTGGATGTTTTTGTCCGATTTGAGCCCTACGTTCAGTACGGGGCGGCGGCGCTGCTGGGCCTGCTGGCGCTTTTATTTGTGGGCGGCTATCTTTCGGCGCGCGAGAACTGGTGGCGGCTGATCCCCGGTTGGACGCTGATCGCGCTGGCGGCGATGGTCTACCTGACAACGCTGCCGGCGCTGGACCAGCGCATAACGGCCAGCGTGCTGTTCGTGGGGCAGGCGATCGCGTTCGCGCACATCTATCTGCTGGACCGGGCGGAGCGCTGGTGGGCGATCATTCCGGGCGGATTCATGCTGATGTTGGGCGGTACGATCGCCCTGAGCAGTCTGACCGAGGAACCGTCGGTATTGGGTACTGTCCTTTTCATCGGCCTGGGGGCCGTTTTTTTTCTGCTCTACCTGCTGGGACAGCGGTGGCAGCTGTGGTGGGCGCTGGTGCCGGGGTCGGTGCTGGTGCTGTTGGGCCTCTTTCTTTTTTCGATTGGCCTGGGTCAACAGAATCTTCCGCTGCGTCTGTGGCCGGTGCTGCTGCCTTTGCTGGGTGCGTGGTTGATCTGGCGGGCGACGCGTCCGCTGCCCGGCAGCAAGTTGAATGTGGATGCCGCGCCCAGTCAATCGCGCTCGCGCAGCCAGACATCTGAGGGTAGCGCCCGTCCGCGCCGGCTGGGCGAGTACAGCGGTCCTGCTCCGGGTGCGACGGTGGAGGTGTTGCCGGACCCGGAGGAGGCGCAGTGAACGGCAGGGCGCGGATAGTGGACATGACGGGCCCGCAGCCGTTATCATTGCAGTCTGATCTTCAGGAGACAATGGAGTCATAAAATGGAATTAGGCAGTTTTTCGGTCAGCTTGGCAGTCAAGGATATTGCGGTCTCGAAAGCCTTTTACGAGAAGCTCGGATTTGAGGAGTTTGGGGGTAACGCGAGCGAGGGCTGGCTGATAATGAAGAGTTCCAGTTGTGTGATCGGCCTGTTTCAGGGGATGTTTGAACAGAATATTCTGACGTTCAACCCGGGCTGGGACAGATCCGCACAACCTCTTGACAGCTTTACCGATGTCAGGGAGATCCAGGAGAAGTTGAAGGCGGACGGGATCGTGTTTGCGAGCGAGGCGGATGAAACGACAACGGGGCCGGCGAGTTTTGTGATCGTGGATCCTGACGGCAATCCAATCCTGGTCGATCAGCATGTATGAGAACGGCAGTGGTCAGTGGTCAGTGACTGCGCGGACGGGCGGGTGGTGACAATCGAAATCTTGGAAAGGGATGGTCTTTATGTCTGAATTTGTTCTTACGCTGGTGCAGATGGACTGTTTGTCTGGAGAGCCGGTGCGCAATTTTGAGCGGGCGGAGGGGTTTATCGAGGATGCGGCGGGGCGGGGCAGCGATCTGGTGGTGCTGCCGGAGTTG
>JAPPKG010000540.1:0-2713 GCA_026914085.1 Caldilineaceae bacterium
GGGGGGCCCCCCCCCCCCCAACGCCCCCCCTAAACCATGCCATGCCTCATCGACCTGGTGTCGATATTGGTGACAGGTGCCTATTCGAACGTGTCCAGCCAAACCACGTCCCGCCAGCCCCACGTGTTCCCCGTAGGTGCCGGCCCTGTGCCTGCCCTCGCACCCGCCCCAACTGACGGACTCCACCGTACGACCAGGCCTGGCGCCTGCACTGCGTCTCGTCCAAATAAGGTAAACAGTTCCAGCCACCGCTGGCACTGATTCCCCGCCAGACTGTTCCCACCCCAAATCTGGGATGCACCCTCCTGCGCGGCGCGTTACCCAGAGACGTCTGCCGTCGTCAGGACAAGAGAGTGGACTATGTACATGAGGACTTTCTTCAGGGGTGGCCGGGACGAGCGGGCTGGGGGAGCGGCTATATCATATACCTTGGCTCGTGGCCCGGCTTTCGGGGCCTGCTTCACTGTGTGCAGGTGCAGGATTCTGAAGACCCTCTCCCCGCACCAGCGGTAACTGAATCGTAAATGTGCTGCCCTGCCCCACGCCGGCGCTGGCTACGTCAATCTCACCGTCATGGGCCTCGACGAGCGCCTGCGCGATCGCCAGCCCCAGCCCAACGCCGCCGCTGTCACGAGTTCGATTTCTGTCGACCCGGTAAAAGCGGTCAAAGACATGTGGAATGTCCTCGGCAGCAATGCCTTCACCGCTGTCGGCAACTGTAATCGCGGCTGTCTCTTCTCCCGCCTCCAATGAAAGGGAGATAACCCCGCCGGACGGCGTGTGCTGCAATGCGTTTGCAAGGAGATTCTGCAGAGCCTGGGCGATTCGGAACCGGTCAACGGCAGCAAAAACCGGTGACGGCGGGAAACCGGTTTGCAGCGCGATACGCTTCTCTCCCGCCAGTGGCAAAAAGAGTTCTGCCATCTCCTCCAGCAGAACGCTCAGATCTATGGAGCTGCGCTGCAGCGGCAACTGGCGCGCCTCCGCCTGCGCCAACAGCCGCAGATCGTCCACCAGCCGGTGCAAATGGCGGGTCTGGTCATACAGGCGGGTGATCTCCGCCTTTTCAAGGGGGTAGACATCATCCAGAATGGCCCGCAGGTTGCCTTCCAGAACCGTAAGGGGCGTGCGCAGCTCATGGGCAATGTCGTTCAGCATGTTACGGCGCAGCGTCTCCGCGTCTTCCAGGGCAGCAGCCATCCTGTTGAAGGAATGTGACACCTCCCGCACTTCGGCGCTGCCCTGTTCTGCCACGCGAAAACTGAGATCGCCCTTGGCGATGGCCTGCGTCCCACTCACAAGATGAATGAGGGGCGCAGACAGCCAGCGGCTGACCAACATGCCGAAGACGATCGCCAGTATGGCGCCAAGCAGAAGAAGCTGCAACAAAAACGCGCTGGTCCGCTCCGCAAGACCTGCCGGAATGTCATCCGGTGCTGAAAAAGGAAAGACACGTCCAGGCGGCCGCTGCTGGTGGACCAGGTCGAGGAAGCCGACGGTCTGCCCTTCGACACGGATGGGTAGAGACTGCTGCAACTGGTGAGTTTCCAGGTGGTCTGGCCTCTCTGTGCCCGCGGTCGCGTAGAGAACCCGCCCTTCCGGGTCAGTGAGTATCAGGATTCTTCTGCGGGCTGCAGTGAAAAAAAGAGCGGAATCGGCTCCCTCCAGCAATGTTGAGACGCCCTGCCAGCTGCCATGGCTGGCATAATGCTCTTCCAATTGATTCGTTAGGCCAGCCGGCCGCTCAAAATAGAATAGAGCCAGCGAGCGCAGATTACTGTCGTTGAAGAACCGTCGCGCCGTGAGCGAAATGGTGCCAAAGGTGATTACGATGATCGCCGCAAATGCCAGACTCAACCGCACCCATAGCCGGTTCATTCCCGCTCTCCAGCCAGCCGGTAGCCAACGCCGTAGACCGTCTGCACAAGCTGCGGCTTGCGCGGATCTGCCTCGATCTTGCGGCGCAGGTTCCTGATGTGGCTATCCAGCATCCGATCGGCGCCGCTGTAGTCGTACCCCAGTGCCCTATCCATCAACTCCGTGCGTGTGAAGACATAGCCGGGGCTTTCCATCAGCGTCTGCAGCAGACTGAACTCCGTAGGCGTCAGATCCACCACCGTGTCCCGCACCTGCACGTCGCGGCGCTCCACGTCCATCTTTAGCGCCCCAACAACCAACTTCGTCGCTCGCCCCGTGCTCCGCTGGCTGCGCCGCAACAGCGCCCGCACTCGCGCCACCACTTCACGCGGATTGAACGGCTTCGTAACATAATCGTCCGCACCCAGCTCCAGGCCGATGATCTTGTCCGTATCCTCGACCCGCGCCGTAAGCATGATGATCAGCGTGTCAGCCAGCTTCTCGTCGCCGCGGACTGTACGAGTGACCTCCCAGCCGTCCTTGTCCGGCAGCATCACATCCAGCAGCATCAAGTCAGGCGACTCCCGCCGTAACGCATGAATAGCCGTCTCGCCGTCATAGGCGACGGACACCGCGTACCGTTCCCGCTGCAAGTAGCTGCGCAGCAGGCGCACGATTTCGCGGTCGTCGTCAACGATCAGAATGCGTTCTTCCGGCATAGGCCCGTTATAACTGGTTCCTCCTGCGAGGGCAAGCTGCTCGACCGGCATGGCGTCAGGGTTTCTCGCGTCTGTACAGCTCAGAGTGTCAGAATATGAGCCCTGGTGGATTCAGTGCAATCTCTTCCTGCAGCCTG
>JAPPKG010000464.1:0-2704 GCA_026914085.1 Caldilineaceae bacterium
CTCTCCGGCAAACGAATCGTACTCGGCATCAGCGGCGGCATCGCGGCCTACAAGGCGGTGACGCTGGCCAGCCGACTTACGCAGGCCAATGCGCTTGTGGACGTGATCATGACTCACTCGGCGGCCAAGTTCGTTGCGCCGGTGACGTTCCAGTCGATCACGCAGCGGAGCGTTGCAACCGACACTTTCGAGTTCTGGCATGATGCCGGCCGGTTGCGCATCGGGCACGTGGCGCTGGCGCATGCGGCGGACCTGTTCATCATTGCGCCGGCGACGGCGCATACGATTGCCCGCCTTGCTCTCGGCTTAAGCGACGATCTGTTGAGCATCACAGCGCTCAGTTACAAGGGTCCTATGCTGCTGGCTCCGGCGATGGAGACCAATATGTGGACACACCCTGCGACGATGCGCAATGTGCAGACGCTACAGGATTGGGGTGTGGATTTCATCGGACCGGCAGAGGGACGGCTGGCGTCCGGGGAGGTTGGGGAGGGTCGGGTCGCGGAGCCGGAGGAAATCTTCGAGGTCGCATGTAAGGTGATCGGACGGGGAGGACCTCTGGACGGGTTGCGGGTGGTGATCACGGCGGGCGGGACACGGGAGCCGATTGATCCGGTCCGATTTGTGGGCAATCATTCGACCGGGAAGATGGGGGCTGCCCTGGCGCGGGCTGCGCGTGACCTTGGCGCGGATACGGTTCTCGTTCATGCGCCGCTGTCAGTGCATCCTCCCGGCGGGATCACGCTCATACCGGTGCACACGGCCCAGCAGATGTATGCGGCCGTTATGGAAGGGCTGCCTAAGACGGATGTACTAATCGGTGCGGCGGCGGTGGCCGACTATCGCCCCACGGACAGCGCTGACTACAAGCTGAAAAAGTCTCCGCAGCAGCAGGTGATTTCGTTGGAGAGGACGCCGGACATACTGCACGAGGTTGGAATCAAGAGGGAGGATGGTGATTCGGGCCCGAAGCTTGTCATTGGATTCGCCGCGGAGACGAACGATCTTGAAGTGAACGCGATCGACAAGCTGAAGCGCAAGAATCTTGACTTGGTCGTTCTCAATGACGTGAGCGCGCCGGACAGCGGCTTCGCGGTGGATACGAACCGGGTTACCCTGTTTGAGCGCGGCGGCAACCGCGAGGCTTGGCCGCTTATGAGCAAAGACGAGGTGGCACAGGCGATAATGCAGCGGGCTGTGGTGCGACTGGGCAGGCTGGACTGGAAGAGGGCTAAGCCCGGAAAAGAGGACGGCCTGACTGGAAGTTGAAACAGTGGTACTGAGAAGTCGAATCCTCTGCCGCGCAGACTCAAGCGACGAGCTGAACTGCCTACAATGCCTCTCACTGAAAAGCAGGAACGCGAGATTGCGGGCGCCCTGAGGGACATCGATCCGGCACAGGTCCTGGTAAACCAGCAACTAACGACGGGGCAGCAGGCGCAAAAGGGACTGTCGATGATCCGCATCGCGGAGGAAGTCGCGTCATACCGCATGCGCGCCCGGCGGCCCGAACTGTCGCGGGAAGAGTCAATGGGGATGGCTCGTCAGGCGAACGCAAACGAAAAAGAGGTGACGGTGGTAAACCCCAGCCTAGAGTTCTCCAATTTTATGCGAGACGTGCTTGACGCTCTAGAAGAATCGGGCATCACGTATCTGGTGGGAGGAGCTGTCGCTGTATGGGGATGGGGGGAAGTCCGAACTACCCAGGACTTTGATGTCGTAGTCGATTTGCCAGTCGAACAAATGGCCAAGCTATCGGAAGCACTAAGGGAAAGAGGTATGCTTGTGCCAACTGAAGTCATGCTGGATCTCTATATTTCGCCGGCGGACTTGCCGATCAACGCCATCCACTTGCCCACAGGGTATAAATTGGAAATCTTCCTACTGAGACCCAACGATGGCCTGCGGGCAAGCGCACTACAGCGTCGCCTACTTGTCGATTTCGGTCCTGCAATCGGCGAAGCGTACGTGCATTCCCCCGAGGATTTGATACTCTACAAGCTTCAGTACTACAGTCTGAGCAGCCAACCCAAACACATCCGTGATATTGGGAGTATCATCGCCACGGTGGGAGATGATAGCCTGGAACAGGACTACCTTATCCACTGGATCGACAGGCTGGACCTTACCGAATTCTGGATGGAGATTCGGAAACAGCTAGAGGGTCCAGATGGCTAGTATGGGGGTTCTGCCGGGCCCTCGTAGCCGCACATGCCGATCCGCGGTGCATTTACGACTGGCAGGTACATCTCATCTTCATGTGAATGCTCATTCGAGTGTCGATCGCAAAAAAAGAATGGTCTATCATCCCATAGGCATTCTGTGCAAACCCAGTCTGCCTGTTTGTGGCAGGCCGTGCATTTCATTGTGGGCGCATTGTTGCGCGCTAATATCCTAATGGGTTGGCCCGTCCAGATACCTGAACGCACAGCAAGTGCTGAAATCAGCAGTTCGGTTGGTGTGCCGAAGTCATACTTGTATTCCGCTTGTGTTTCCAACTCAAATGCAGAGGCGATCTGTGTGGACATCCTCCTGGTTTCGCCGATGGCCCACTCGATTTCAATCTCCCTTTCGTAGTAGATTCCGTTGATCAGAAAGTGGCTCAAGTGGCCACAACACTCGAGCCAAATGGCCCGCAGGTATATGTCCAGTTGGTCAAGCGTGGCCTGGCCTGCAATTTCAAGGTGCAGCCAGTAGTCGGAAG
>JAPPKG010000291.1:0-2704 GCA_026914085.1 Caldilineaceae bacterium
GCGAGTGTGTGGCTAATTTGAAGTTGTCGTCTCGCGGCGGCCGGGCTTCCCCCCCCTCCCCCCCCGCATCTTGGCACATTCCGAAAATGTGCCAGCGCGAGCAAGACTGGCGAGGCCACTCCCATACATACCCAACGTTCACCGCGATGAGCATCGAGAGCCCGCTACAGAAATGCTGACGGTGCATTCCCCCCAGGCAGACCGTACACAGAACATGGCTTAGTAGCTACGATTAGCAGATAAAACGGCGCCCCATAGGGCGACTCCCGCGCCAGACCTGGGCACATCGCAACCCCGCGCAGGTTGACGAAGGATT
Organism: Caldilineaceae bacterium; assembly: GCA_026914085.1. Classification (GTDB taxonomy): domain Bacteria; phylum Chloroflexota; class Anaerolineae; order Caldilineales; family Caldilineaceae; genus Bin5. The sequence continues at coordinate 317 of JAPPKG010000291.1, forward strand.
GACAGTTGTGTAGGCTTGGTCCTGTATTCAAATATGTGAATTCTGCTGTATCAGTTCAGTCAGTTGAATACCGGCAAAGGAGAGGGAACGGCTTCCTATGCTCGTTTCTCTCTCTTCTTTTTTCATCCGACGATTTATCCCCCGGCAAGGATCCCAACATGAGCGCCTGGTTCCCGATGCTGCGCGAACAGTTGCAGCTCGACCACATCGAAACGCCGCAAGCGATGGTCCCCTTTGGCATCGGCGGCGTTGCCTCCACGGCCTGGCATGTGGCCGCAATTGAGAGCGCCGGCAATGCAGAACACGTGCTGACGGCCCATACCGGCGACGGCGCCGAAGTCCGTTGGCACATGCGCTTCTTCGCCGATACCCGCGCGGTGGAGTGCTGGGGCACGCTGACCAACCGCGGCAGCCTGCCCCTCCGCAATCTGAGCGAATGCCTCACCTGGGACCTGGACCTGCCGCTCCAGCCAGCCTTCGGCGAGCCATGGGTCCGCCGCGTGAACGGTGTACGCTTCCTGGCCAACTACTTCCCGCCCCACGACTTTGCGCTCGTCGACCGCCAGCTCCTGAAGACGCCGCAGGTCTACCCCACCTTCTCCATCCAGGCAGGGCAGGGAGGACGCTCCTCCGACGGGCATCTGCCCTGCGCTATCCTCTGCGACGGCTCGCGCAGCCAGGGCCTGGCCCTCTTTGTGGAATGGTCGGGGCTGTGGCGCATCGGCCTGACACCGGAACCGCGCGCCCCGGGCGACGCCGGCAGAGAGTGGCCGGTTCACCTGCAGGCCGGCCTGTGGGGACTGGCCCTGCACCTGCAACCGGGCCAGTCTATACCGCTGCCCCGCGTCCTCCTTACAGCCTTCGACGGCGACCTCGACGACGGCGGCAACGCCCTGCGCAGCCACATTCGCCGCCACGTCATGCCCGCCCTGGATGGCGAAGAGGTCCTGCCTCCCACCTCCTTCAATCACTGGTTCGCCTTTCTCGACAACTTCACCGCCCAAAGTCTGCGTCCCGCGGTCGAAGCATCAGCCGCAGCCGGTCTTGAGTACTTCTGCATAGACAGCGGCTGGTTCAGTGGCGAAGGGCGCACCGGCGTAGGCAACTGGGAGGAGGGCGACCCCGAAAAGTTTCCAGGCGGCATCGCGCCCTTCGCCGAATTTGTGCGTTCCAAAGGGCTGAAATACGGCACCTGGTTCGAGCCGGAGTGGGCCCACACGGACAGCCAGCTCTACCGCGCCCATCCGGACTGGTTCTGGAATACGCCCGAACGGCCGCCGGTTCTCGGCCCAGGTATGCACTTTACTGATTCCGAATTCGGCCTGATCGATCTGGGCCTGGCAGAAGCGCGCCAGTGGTGGCTCGACCGGATCATTCGCGCCTATGAGGAATGGGGCGTGCGCTGGATTCGCTGGGACTACAGCCAGGACCCGCGCCCGAACTGGGAGCTCGGCCTCGCACACGGCGAAATCGGCTGGCGCCAGATCCGGCACGTGCAAGGGCTCTACCGTCTTCTCGACGAGATCATGGCGGCCTGCCCGGACCTGTTCATCGAACAGTGCTCAGTCGGCGGTTTTCGTATCGACCTCGGCACCGCCCGCCGCGGTCACAGCTTCTGGATGAACGACCACACCACCCACTCCGCGCTCGTGCGCGCTTTTCAGCACGGCTTGAACACCGTCCTGCCCGGCAACTATGCCAACACCAACATCTGCCAGGACCGCCACGATTACACCACCTACGATTACCTCTCCCATGCCGCCGGCGGCTTCGGCTACAGCGGAAAACTGTGGCAAGCCCCAGCCGCTGAATTCGAACGCTATCGGGCTGCGGTCAAAAGCTATAAGGGCTTCCGGGAGCTCCTGCTGGGCGACTACCGGCGCCCCACCGGCCAGCCCTCCAGCCCCGACGAATACGCACAGGTGATCTTCAGCGACGGCGGACGCTCTGTTACAATGGAGTTCAACGTCGTTACCCCCGGCAGCGCCAGCCTCGGTATGGCGTAAGCGAAGAGTGCAAGATCCCGGCAACTGAGAACGGGATGCGACTTCTCTCCCGACTTCTCTTCAGACACACCACCATCCACCCACCACCTGAACAGGCAACCGACTATGACATCGACCGCGGCGAATGTAAAGGGCAAGATCATCCTCGTCACCGGCGGCGCGCAGGGCATCGGCGGCGCGGCCGCGCAGCTGTGCGCGCAGCGCGGCGCCGAGGTGATCATCACCGATATCAAGGACGAAACCGGCGAGGCGCTCGCCGCCTCCCTGCAAGCCGAAGGCCACAAGGCCCGCTATGAAAGGCTCGACGTGCGCCGCCGCGAGGACGCACAGCGGGTCTTCGGCCAGGTGAAGGCGCGCCACGGCCGCCTCGACGTCCTCATCT
>JAPPKG010000445.1:0-2702 GCA_026914085.1 Caldilineaceae bacterium
GCAACACCAACGGCCACGCCCACCGGCGATACGCAAGGGCCACTACACCCACCACGGGACGACCCTGACCAGCCGACCGCGACCCCGACGGCCACGCCGACCGGCGATACGCAAGGGCCGCTACATCCACCACAGGACGACCCTGACCAGCCGACCGCGACCCCAACGGCCACGCCTACAGAAGAAAGCAACGGCGGCAACCAGGGCAACGGTGGCAACCAGGGCAACCAGCAGAACAACCAGCCTGGCAACCAAGGCGACAACAACCAGGGACGCAGCAACAACCAGGGAGGCAACAACCAAGGCGGCAACAAGCAGGGCGGCGGCGTCAGCGTCCAGTCCTTCATCAGCTACCCGACGCCCCTGCCGCAAACGTGGCAGCCGCAAACCCAGTCGCCCATCGCCATTACCGTGCCCGAAATAATGAACGTGCGCAGTGGCCCCGGCCTCACCTACGACATCGTCACCACCGTACCGGCCGGCACGCAAGGCACCATCGTCGGCATCGACCCAGACAACGACTGGTACCAGGTGGAAATAGCCGGCATCCCCGGTCAGGTCTGGATCTACCAGGATCTGACAACGCTCATCGGTTCGCTGGGGGGCGTCAAACAGTACACCGCACTGGAGATAACGCAGCTGACGACCGGCACGCCGGCCCCGGACGGCTCAGTACCGCTCGCCATCACCATACCCGAGCTCATGAACGTGCGCACCGGTCCAGGTCTGACCTACAACATCGTCACCACCGTCCCCGCCGGCACGCAGGGCTACATCTACGGCATCGACCCCGACGACGACTGGTTCCACATCGAGTTGGAAGGCTTCGACACCCGCGTCTGGGTCTACCAGGATCTGACAACGGTAGTCGGCTCGCTGGCCGCTGTCAAACTGTATACGGCCGCCGAAATCGCACTCCTGCTCAGCGGCAGCGGGGGGGACGGCTCAATACCGCTGGCGATCACCGTGCCGATCACGATGAACGTGCGCACCGGCCCCGGCCTGCTCTATGACATCGTCGGCATCGTCCCCAAGGGCACGCAGGGCCGCATCTTCGGTATCGACCCGGACAACGACTGGTTCCAGATCGAGCTCGAAGCGTTCGACACGCTCGTCTGGGTCTACCAGGACCTGACCACCGTGATCGGCTCGCTCGCCGGCGTCAAATGGGTGACCGAAGCCGAGCTTGCCCTCCTGCCGGCCGCCATCACGCAGCCGCTGCTCCTCAACGCCCGCGCCGGACCGGGCCTGACCTACGACATCCTCACGACCATACCGCAGGGGACGTGGATGAAGATAGTCGGCATCGACACGCTGGGCGAATGGTACCGCGTCGACCTGCCCGACCTCAACCAACAGGCCTGGATCTTCCGCGACTATACCAAGGTAGCCGGCGGCTCGCTTTCGGGTCTGATACAGCTCGCGCTGGGAGGCAACCCGCCGCCAGGCAGTCGGTTGACCAGTTCGATCACCGTCGCGCTCTCACTGCCGCCGGCCGGGGGTGTCGATCTGGAGGTCAGCTGGGTTGACGTCAGCGGCTGTGCGCAGCTGTACAACCTCTACCACCGCGCCAGCACCGACACGACCGTCTACATCTCGCTCGAGCAGGCTGCTACGTCCTCGACCGCCAACTCGAAAAGTCTGAGTTTCAGCACCCTGAGCGGCAACAGCTTCATCTCGGCCTGGTGCGGTTCGATGGCAGCCGGCCGCGAGGTCGCCGAAGTCGAGATCGACCCCGGCGTAGCCGGCACCTACAGCTCAACGACGACCAGCGGCGGCCTCGCCACTGTGCCCGATACTGGCGACGGCTCGCGCTGATCCAGCATTTCGGACAGACTTGCCATTACCGATTGCGACGATGCGAGCGTATACCAAAGGGCCCCGTTGTCAATGGCGGCAGCGGGGCCCCTTGCATTGGCTGAATGCGGCACTGATGTCGCCTCTTTTTCTCCTCAAGTACAGGAGGTAAACGTGCTGATGAAAGCGCACCCGGATCTGATCTACGATCAGTATACGATCTTCCTACGACATTGACGGACCTCTGCCGGTGAGCGGACGCCAACGCGCCGGCTTCCATTCCCAGTGCCTACGCAATTCCAACCCGCCTCCACTCTATTACACTGGTAAACCGACCTCCACCCACGCGAATCGGTGCTCTGATCCCGCCGCGCACACGCAGCATTTTGGTAACCGAAATCGGTCCCTGAGGCTTGACACCGGCAATACACCGATCTACGATCAGGATCCCTTCGCGCCCCTCGCGTCGCAGGGAGCCGGTCTCATTATTTTTATCGGTTCGAGAATCCAGAAAGGTGGCCAGAGCGGTATGACTGCATGCAGCGCGGACAGCGTCATCATCGGCCTGCACGCGCGCACAACCACCGCACAAAAAAGGTCGCCAGAAGAAGCTCCACGTCACTGCGTTTGAGGTTGATGCACGACCCAATCCACATCCTCTTTGACGTGCCCGGCGTTGCAACGGCTTTATCCCAATCGCCGCGGAGCGCCCTGTCCCCTGTTTCATTCGAGCGGTTCGTTTTCCCGCTCCTCCTATCATTTTGACAACTCCATAACCGGCCGCGATGTACCAGTTTCGCAGTGCAGGTCTTTCTGTCTCTGCCTCCCAATTCGGCGAACGCTCCATCCACAGGACTGACTGGAATCGTTCACGACTTATGCCTTATGGCAGGTAGCTCGCCGAT
>JAPPKG010000671.1:0-2702 GCA_026914085.1 Caldilineaceae bacterium
GGGAATTACATACTTGGGTAGACGGCTGACGGGTTAGTGGCCGTTGTTGCGGCGCATCTCGTCCAGCACATCATGTCCTAGCCACGTCAGCCGGTGGATGGCTTGGTAGTACCACAGGCCACCGCCTTCAACCCGTTCATCTTGGAAGAAGCCCGGTTTGTCAGCTTCGATGTATCCCGCCTCGATACAGAGCCGCACGTGGTTGTGAACCTGCTTGGTGGTGTATCCGCGCAGGCGGGGAACCTCGACCGGGCCGTTGGTGTTCTCCTCGACATGGGTGAGCAGTTGGTAGATCAAATCCTGTGATCTGCGCATATTCTGATTGTACCACGGCTCCAAGGAAGTGTCACACCCTATCGGTAGAATTGCTGGTAGACAGCGATATTTGAGGATTGTGAGATGGCATTCAGGGCACCGGGGAAGCACTACCGGAGGGGAATCAGCATGTTGGACATGGCCCGCATGTTTCCCGACGAGGAAGCCGCCCGTGTCTGGTTCGAGGGGATTGTGTGGCCGGACGGGGAGCGGGACTGCCCACGGTGCGGATCAACCAACACGCACGAGGCCAGTCATCCGAAGATGCCGTACCGGTGTCGGGACTGCCGCAAGTATTTCTCGGTGAAAACGGGAACTGTTATGGCCGATTCGCCCATCCCGTTGCAGAAGTGGGTATATGCTATCTACCTGAACCTGACCAACCTCAAGGGCGTGAGTTCGATGAAACTGCACCGTGACCTCGGCGTTACACAGAAGACGGCTTGGTTCATGCAGCAGCGCATCCGGGAGGCGTTCGAGGCGTTCATCCCCAGTCTGCTCACTGGTGCGGTGGAAGTGGACGAGACGTACATGGGCGGCATCGAGAAAAACAAGCACTCCCGCATGAAGCTGCGGGCCGGTCGTGGCACCGTGGGGAAGGTCGCGGTGGTGGGGATGCGGGAGCGGGATTCTGGGATGGTCACCGCCAAAGTGGTTGACGCGGCCAACGCCAACACGCTCCAAGGGTTTGTCCAGCGGGTAGCACCTGGAGACGGTCCGGTGTACACGGACGGGAGCACTGCCTACGATGGGTTGCCCAATCGTGAGAAGGTACGCCATTCGGTAGGGGAATTTGTGAGCGGGAAGGCTCACGTGAACGGTGTCGAATCCTTCTGGGCGATGTTGAAGCGGGCGCACAAAGGCACCTTCCACCGTCTATCCCCGAAGCACCTACAACGGTACGTTGTCGAGTTTTGTGGGCGTCACAACATCCGCCATTTGGACACTGCCATGCAAATGGGGTTGGTTGCCTGGGGGATGGCCGGGCGGCGGTTATTGTATGCGGATTTGGTGGGGGGAGAACGCGGCGTCGCCACGTGACGGTTGGCCCCAACTGGGTCAACCGCACTCTATGGACGGGCGATAACCTTCACATTCTGCGGCAACTCAACGGCGCATCGGTTGACCTGATCTACCTCGACCCGCCGTTCAACTCGAACCGCAACTACGAAGCTCCCATCGGGAGCGTGGCAGCTGGGGCCGCGTTCAAGGACGCGTGGACTCTCGACGATACGGACGTGGCATGGCATGGGGAGATCGCCGAAGCCAGTCCCCAATTGTACGAGATCATCCGCGCCGGAAGGGCCGGAGGTGGGGACTCGATGATGGCCTACCTGGTGATGATGGCCGTCCGACTCATCCACCTCCGCCGCGTCCTCAAACCGACGGGGAGCATCTACTTGCATTGTGACCCCACCGCCAGCCACTACCTGAAGTTGTTGATGGACGTGCTGTTCGGACGCGCCAACTTCCGCAACGAAATCGCATGGTGCTACACCGGGCCGGGCAACACGCCGCGGGATTTCAAACGCAAACACGACATCATCCTCCGCTATGTCAAGACCTCCAACTTCTATTTTGATCTTGATGCGGTGCGGATTGCCCACAAACGCTCCAAGCCATCGGGAGGTCGAACCAGCATGGCGGCAGCGGGAAGGTCACGGGAAGAAATCCACGAACGGGAACGGCAACTGATCCTAAAAGGCAAAGCGCCGGAGGATTGGTGGGCGGACATAGGAGCCGGATCGCACATTCCCCGCTCGGAGCGGGTGGGCTACCCAACCCAAAAACCGCTAGCCCTTCTCGATCGGATCATCAAAGCGTCATGCCCGCCCGATGGCATTGTCTTGGACCCGTTTTGCGGGTGCGCCACCACCCTCGTAGCGGCGGAACGGCTGGGCCGCCAATGGGTCGGAATCGACCTTTCTCCATTGGCGGTAAAGCTGGTCAAGGAACGCCTAAAACAAGAGATGGGCATGTTCTACGACATCGCCGCCCGCGAGGACGTGCCCCGCCGGACGGACATGGGGAAACTCCCCAACTACCGCACCCACAAGCACCACCTGTACGGACAGCAGGAAGGCAACTGCTACGGATGCAAAGCCCACTTCCCTTACAAGAACCTCACAGTCGATCACATCGTCCCGAAGGTGTACGGTGGGTCGGATCACATCAACAACCTGCAACTGTTGTGCGGTTGGTGCAACAGCAAAAAAGGCACCCGAAGCCAAGAGGAGTTCTTGGCAGAAATGGCAAAGACCGGATGAAGCGCAAGAAGAAACCACGAACCAAACGGAAGCCCCAACCGCCCGCCGAACTGAAGAAAGCCGCAGAAGCCGTCCTGCGCTACCGCTCCCAACCCGACATGAAATCCCGCCGGTTCATCA
>JAPPKG010000393.1:0-2697 GCA_026914085.1 Caldilineaceae bacterium
CCCCCCAACGCCCCCCCTAAACCATGCCGTGCCTCATCGACCGGGTGTCGATATTGGTGACAGGTGCCTATTCGAAAGTGTCCAGCCAGACCACGTCCCGCCAGTCCCATCAGATCCCCATAGGCGTCGGCCTTGTTCCTGCCCTCGCACCCGAAATCACCCATCCGTTTGCCTCCGCCCCTGCCCGGTGGTAGACTGAACAGTGTGGTCCGAACGGGCCGTGTATGGGCGCGTGACTTCCCCGGATCTGTCGTCCAATTGGAGCGAGGCACATGGCACAGGCGCTGTACCGCAAATGGCGTAGCCAGACCTTTGACGAGGTCGTAGGCCAGGAACACGTGACGACCACCCTCCTCAACGCGCTGCGCGAAGGGCGGGTCGCCCACGCCTACCTGTTCGCCGGACCCCGAGGCACCGGCAAGACCTCCACCGCCAGAATCCTTGCCAAAGCACTGAACTGCACCGACCACGAGAACCAGCCCTGTAACCGCTGCGATCATTGTACCGCCATCAACGAAGGTCGCATGTTGGACCTCATCGAAATCGACGCTGCCAGCAACAACAGTGTCGACGACGTTAGAGAACTCCGCGAGAAAGTCGGCTTCCAGCCTAGCGAGTCCCGCTACAAGATCTACATCATCGACGAAGTACACATGCTCAGTACCAGCGCATTCAACGCCCTGCTGAAAACGCTGGAAGAGCCACCCCCCTATGCACGTTTCGTACTGGCGACGACCGAACCCCATCGCATTCCCGCAACCGTTCTCAGCCGCTGCCAGCGCTTCGACTTTCGCCGCATTCCCGTTGCCGAAATCGCAGCCCACCTGACGCATATCGCGGCCGAAGAGGGTTTCGAAGTCCAGGAAGCCGCGGTCTTCGCCATTGCCCGTAGCGCACAGGGCTGTATGCGCGATGCCGTAAGTCTCCTCGATCAGATGACAAGCTACGGCGCGGCCTCGGCCACGAACGACAATCTGGCCATCTCCCTGGAACAAGTGCAACAGGTCTTGGGCAGCGCCGCCAGCGACACGGTAACCGCACTTGTCGATGCCTTGGCGGCCAAAGATGTATCCGCAGGCTTGGTACTGATCCACCAGCTGCTTCTCCAGGGAGGAAGCCTCACTGAATTCGTTGCCCAGGTGATTGAACACCTGCGCGGCGTAATGGTCGTGCAAATGGTCGGCGATGGCGAGCTGCTCGACGACTGCGCTCCCGACACCGTCCACACTATGCAAGAACAGGCAAAGAAGATAGGCAACGCCGAGACGCTCTGGGCCATCAAACGGTTCAGCCAGGCCATGACCGAACTTAAAGGAGGCTTTCAGCCCCAGCTTCCCCTGGAGTTGGCCCTCGTCGAACTCATCGAAGGCGTTCAACCTCAGCCGGTTGCGGCGGCGCCGGCCCGAACAGTTGCGCAGCCGGCAACACCCCCTTCCCCGGCCGCGGCCAAAGGCACCACGCCGCCCGCTGCGCGCCCCGACCGGACTCCGGTCGCCGAACAGCCGGCCGCAGCGCCACTGGATGCCGAGGCTATGCAGCGCCTGCGAAACCGCTGGGACGAGTTCATGAACACCGTCCGCGAACGGTGCGGCCCCAAGCAACAGGCCTCGCTGCGCTCCATACGCGATCTTGCCATCGGCGGAGATGCCGTGGCAATCGCCTTTGGAAACAACTCCTTTACCCAGGGCGTGATTTCCGAGGCCAGAACCAAGGATGCCATCGCCTCTATCCTGACAGAGATACTCGGCCAGCAGGTAACAGTCATCTGCCAGAGTGGCGAAAAAGCCTCGATCCCCTCTAACACAGGGCAGGCCGTCGAGGAGAACAGCGCCAGTGGGCCGGACCCCTTGCTGGAATACGCCGTGTCCGAACTGGGCGCCCAGGTCAACGAAAGCCGTCGCGGAGCCGACCGAAACTGAAGCAGCAACGTACCACTTGCACCGGGAGACAATAAATGGCGAAAAAGAAGAGAAATCGCAGAACAAGAAGTGGCAACAATCCATTCGGAGGCGGCGCCCCTGGCATGCCTGCCGGCGGTTCACTCGGCGGCGGCATGGGCGGAGACCTCGCCGCCCGCGTGCGCAAGATGCAGGGCGACATGGAAAAGGCACAGGAAGAACTGGCCGAAGAGATAGTGACCGGCAGCGCCGGCGGTGGCATGGTCGAAGTCGATATGGACGGCCACCAGGCCGTTCAGGCAGTGCGCGTCAAACCCGAAGTGGTCGACCCCGACGACGTCGAAATGCTGGAAGACCTCCTTCTGGCAGCCATTGGCGACGCCTCGGAAAAGGTGAAATCCCTCACCGAAGAACGTATGGGTGGATTCGCCGACGGCCTCAACATCCCTGGCCTTGGATTCTGATCCTATAGCATCCTGAGATCGCGCAATGGCGCCGCTGGCACAACCAGTTTCCAACCTCATCGACGCCTTCAGCCGTCTGCCCGGCATCGGCCCCAAATCCGCCTCTCGTCTCGCCTACTTCCTTTTGCGCAGCGACGAGGAGATCGCCCTCTCCCTGGCAACTGCCCTGCAGGACCTCAAGGCAGGTACCTTGTTTTGCGGCCTCTGCCACAACATCGCCGACAAAGACCCCTGCGCAATCTGCGACAACGAACAACGCGACCGGTCGATCATCTGCGTGGTCGAAGAACCGCTCGACGTCCAGGCCATTGAGCGCACCGGATCATACCAGGGAC
>JAPPKG010000331.1:0-24330 GCA_026914085.1 Caldilineaceae bacterium
CCCCCCCCCCAACGCCCCCCCTAAACCATGCCGTGCCTCATCGACCGGGTGCCGACATTCGTAACAGGTGCCTATTCGAACGTGTCCAGCCCGACCACGTCCCGCCAGTCCCATCAGATCCCCTTACGTGCCGGCCTTGTGCCTGCCCTCGCACCCTCCCCAACTGACGGACTCCACCCTACGGCCAGGCTTGGCGCCTGCACTGCATCTCTCCCAAAGACGGTAAACAGTTCCAGCTACCGCTGTCACTGATTCCCCGTCAGACTGTTCCCACCCCAATTCTGGGATGCACCCCCGAAAGCCGCTGTCCCCGACCAATGGGAACGGGGTGGTCGGCCGCTATCTTTGTTGCGGAATTGGCCCTATGCTATGATTTCGTGCAAAAGAGAACCGGTCACCTGGAACGAACTCGGTGCTTGCCCCAAGTGCACTCATCATCGAGCACCTATCTTTGCTGGTTTCCTGGTAATAGGCCCGGTTCTGCCAGATGAATAAGGTGTTCGTTCATTCGGAATCCAAGTTGTCTCACATATCGAGGGTATTACGACAAGACTCTCCAGCGCTGGTAACCTCCCATAAGGCAGGACCCGATGGCTGAATGGAAGTTCAAGAGATTTTCACTGGCAGGGCTTTCTCTTCTCGTAGCGATTCTGCTGGTAGCCTGCAGGCCCATTGATGACCAGATTGCTTACTTTCTTGCCCACGGCCCCACAAGTGTAAGCCCGTACGTCGCAACGGGACCGTCCTGCACGGAACTCGAAGAAGTAGCGCAGGAGACCCTGGCCGGTGTCCGTCCGCCGCCCGCTACCGCGAGTTTCAGCGCCGCCGAACGTCAGGCTCTTGCCATGACCGCTTTCGGCCACCTGTGCGAACTGGCGAGAGAAGTGGGATGGCGGCAGAGCGCCACAAAGGAGGAAGCGAAGGCCGCAGAGCTCCTGATGGACCGCTTTACCGAGTTCGGATACAGCCCGGAGATGCAGGATTTTCAGGTTCGGATAGGGTCTCTCCGGAGGCAATCCAGCAACATAATCCTTGAGCTTCCCGGTCAGGGCGAAGGCGTGGTCATCCTGGGCGCACACTACGACACGGTACGGAACTCAGTGGGCGCCAACGATAACGCTTCCGGAGTAAGCGTGCTGCTGACGCTGGCAGAGAGGTTGGCGCAACCGCCCTGGTCCAGCCAGATGGTATCGGTTTTCCCGTTCACACTGCGGATCATCGCCTTTGGCTCAGAGGAAACCGGAATGACCGGCAGTGGGCATTACGTGCGCCAATTGACCGGTGAAGAGTTAGACGCCATCAAGGTCATGATCAACTTCGATTCGGTGGGATCCGGCACATTTCTCCGGGGGCCGGGCGACAGCAGGTTGACCAGTCTTGTAGAAGAAATCGCCAGTAAAGAGGGAGTGTCCTACACAAACATCAACGAGGGTTACAGCGGTAGCGATCATTTTTCTTTCAGGTACGACACCGAGATTCCGATTATTGGTTTCTACAGCAACGACAAGTCTCGCATCAACACCCGAAGTGATACGATAGAGTTCATCAACCCGGTGCTGCTGGGAGACATGGTGGTTCTGGTCCTGGAACTGCTTGCCTCCCTTGAAGATTTGTAATGTCTTGCCGGTAATGCCATCTCCGTGTTGAAGACCATGCAGGCGGCCTGGAACCCGGCAGAGATGTTAATGAAAGAAGTGACGCACACGGTTTCACCGAAAGGACGCCGCAATTGACACAGGAATACAACGTCGTCGTGGGCATGGAGGTCCACGCGCAGCTGCTGACGAAGACGAAGATGTTCTGCCGCTGCAGCGCCGACTACCAGGGCGCGCCGCCCAATACGCACACCTGCCCGGTCTGCCTGGGCCTGCCCGGCGCGCTGCCGGTGAGCAATCGCGCCGCGGTCGAAGCCACGATCCGCACGGGGCTGGCGCTCAACTGCGAGATCGCGGAGACCGCGGTCTTCGCACGCAAGAACTACCACTACCCGGACCTGCCCAAGGGCTATCAGATCTCCCAGTATGAGCTGCCCCTGTGCCGCAACGGCTGGGTCGAGATCGAGCTGCCCGACGGCCGCGTCAAACGCATCCGCATCCACCGCGCCCACCTGGAAGAGGACACCGGCAAGAACACGCATGCGGGGCTGCATACGCTGGTCGACCTGAACCGGGCCGGGATGCCGCTGATGGAGATCGTCACCGAGGCCGACATCGCCAGCGCCGACGAGGCCTACGCCTTCCTGACCAAGCTGCGCTCAATCCTGCGCTACCTGGGCGTCAACAGCGGCAACATGGAGGAGGGCGCGCTGCGCTGCGAGCCCAATATCAGCGTGCGCACGCCGGAGCAGGCCGCCCGCGGCGAGTTCGGCACCAAGGTCGAGGTCAAGAACCTCAACAGCCTGCGCGCGGTGCGCAACGCCATCGCCTACGAGGCCGACCGCCAGGCCGGTGTGCTGAACCGCGGCGGCGTGATCGAGCAGGTGAACATGGGCTGGGACGAAGACCGCCAGCGCACCGTCCTGCAGCGCTCAAAGGAGAGCAGCGAGGACTACCGCTACTTCCCCGAACCGGACCTGCCGCCGCTGGTGGTCGACCGCCAGTGGGTGGAGGAGACCGCGCGCACGCTGCCCGAGCTGCCGGACGCCAAGGAGCAGCGCTACCGGCAGAATTGGTCCCTGCGCCCGGCCGATGCCGGCGCCATCACCGGCGAGAAGGCGGTGGCCGACTATTTCGAGGCCGCGGTGGCCGCCTACGGCCAGGACGACGGCAAACCCCAGCGCATGGCCAACTGGATCACCGACGAGCTGTTCCGCCTGCTCTACGCCGACGGCGAGGGCCAGGACTTGAGACAGATCGCCGACACGCGCGTGCAGCCGCAGCAGCTGGCCGCGCTGGTGCAGATGGTGGACGCGCGTGAGATCAACGCCAACACCGGCAAGAAAGTGCTGGAGCAGATGTACAGCAGCGGAGACGATCCGCAGGCCGTCGTCGAACGCGAAGGGCTGGCCATGGTCAGCAATACCGACGTCATCGACGCCGCCGTGCAGGAGGCCTTCAACAACAACCCGGACGAGCTGGCCCGCTACCGCAGCGGTGAGAAGAAGCTGTTCGGCTTCTTCATGGGCCAGATGATGCGCGCCACCAAGGGCAAGGCCGATCCGCAGGCGGCGCGTCAACGGTTGCAGGAGATGCTCGACAGTTCGTAGGGGCAACCCTCGTGGTTGCCCACGTGTGCTGGGCTCTAAGAAATATCAACGATCCCTGGTAACGCCCCACCCACGGCCTACCACTGGCCACTATCCACTGACCACCGACCACTGACCACTGACCACTGAGGTCCCATGACTCTTTCTCTCACCCACACCCGCAACGAAAAGACCGCGCCGCACAGTCACCGCACGCCCGGCTTCGCCTCGCTGGAGTTGAAGTGGGAGGCTGTGACGCTCTTCCGCTACATCTACGACCCGGACATGCCCCAGTCCGAGTCGCCCAAGCCGTTCTTCCACCCCGTCAACACGCTGGCCGGCGACCTGATCACCAACTACCGCCCGCACGACCACGTCTGGCACAAGGGCATCCAGATGACGATCGCCCACCTGCACGGTCAGAACTTCTGGGGCGGGGGCAGCTACCTCCACGGCAGGGGTTATGTCGACCTGCCCAACAACGGGACCCAGCGCCACGACGGCTGGGATTCGATCGAAATCGAGGACAACCGCTTCGCAGCCACGGAGAGGCTCTCCTGGATCACGCAGGCCGGCGAGCACTGGATCGACGAGACGCGGGGCATCGCCGTGGAAACCGTCGACCCGGACGCCGGCTACTGGGCGCTGGACTTCACGACCAGCCTGCGCAATGTGCGCGGCGAGTCGCTGCATATCGGCTCGCCCACGACCGCGGGCCGTCCGCTGGCCGGTTACGGCGGGCTGTTCTGGCGTGGCCCGCGCTCCTTCGACAACGGTGAGGTCATCACCGCCGCCGGGCACGAAGGCGCCGACGCCATGGGCCAGGCCGCGCCCTGGATGGCCTACACCGGCCGCCACGACGGCAACGGCAACGCGTCAACGCTCGCCTTCCTCGACCATCCCGCCAATCTGCGCTATCCCAACAAATGGTTCATCCGCCAGACCCCCTACGCCTGCGCCAGCTTCGCCTTCATGTTCGACGAGGTATACGAGTTTGAGGCCGGGGAGACGATTACCCAGCGGTACCGGCTGGTGATCGCCAATGGCGGCTGGGATGCGGGGCAGGTCGAAGCCGCGGCGGAGGCGTGGCGGGGGTGAAGAGGCACTGGAAGCCCACAATGATTGACCTGAGCCCCAACCACCTCAGAACGGTGCGTCAGATACTGGCGGAACACGTGCCGGCTTGCGCAGTGCGCGGCTGAAGGAAGCGTTCAAGGAGTCCGACCTGTCTATTCAGATAGACGTGCTCGACTTGCAGGAGATTTCTCAGAGTTTCAGGGAAATCATTGCGAGAGACTATGCGGTCCTGCAGAAGATGCCAGACGGGTCAGGGCAACAATGCGCTTGAGCTGTACGACGACAACGGCCGGATCACCTGCGCCGAAGCCCGCCGGCACGGCATTGCATCGGTGCCGCGCGGTCATCCAGCCTACCAGTATATGAGAGACGGCGACGACGTGGTGTGTGAGTGAGGCGGTTACGGGTATTCTGGCCTCGCCGACGCGAATCAGTCCGCGGCCGAAGTGCTTCGCTCAATTGGACCCAGAAGGTTAGAATTTACCAGACAAGGAGGAGAGAGTGCCTGTAGAATTCGTAGATGAGAACACCCCAAGAATGAACTGGGAGAAGTATCTAGAGCGTATTCGTTATGCTTTTGGCGAAAATGTGGAACTCGCAGATGCCTATTGCGAAGGATACGAAGATGGCATACGTGGCCATGCGCAATACGGCGAGAAAGGGGAGGAGGGCTACGCGGGGCAGGCAAAAGAAAAGATTTGTATGATCAGGGCTTTTGCGACGCTCAAGAAGACAAGAGTGCTTCGTTTGCAAAGTGGACTCCATAGCCCCTCATGACGGAACCGACCCAGGTCAACCATACCTAGGCAGAACCGCTCACAGAGTAGCGGTGACCTGGACTTAGTGATTCGATCACACACAACAGAATGGGGGCAATCATGAAGCGTTATTTGAGCATCATTGCAGTACTGGCCTTGCTTGTGCCTAGCGTCCTGCTGGCGCAAGATGCGCTTACCCTTGAAGGCCTGGCCAAGCAAGTCACGGATTTGGCCGAAAGGATCGCTATTATCGAGGAGATTTGGATGGGCCCGGGGCCAATCGTTCTAGAAGATGGTGATTGCACGATTGGTCTCAATAAATCCCTTCAGGACGAGACAGTAATCAAGTTTAAGGACACATATGATGAGTGGTTAACCGTGGACGGCGTCAGAATTTCTCAAATTATGTACCTTCCCGAATCAGGCAATATTGCCGTTGTCTACGAAGAATATTGGGACAGACCCAGCACCTATGTGATAGAAAGCTGGAACGGTTGCGAATTCTTGGGCAGCAGCGACTGGTGGGAGGAGGATTAACCAGAGTTCTTGCCAGATCGCGATGAATGTCTGCACAATCTTTAGAGCGATCGTGAACCCACCTACTCACACACCACCCCGTCGCAGCTCGGATTCCGCCTATCTGTACATGCACGACCGCTATGGCGACGGTTTCAAGGACGTTTTCAGGCAGAAAGAACCACGACATGGCAACAGTTTAACTAGGCTGGTGGGATTTTGACAATACCGCCGCCGACAGCGTGACGCACCAGTGTGAAGTCAGAGCACGTAACGACGAGGACGCTCTGTTCATGGAGGTGCACGACAGGGGACGGGCGGTGGTCAGACAATACGAGCTACCGCCTACTACTGGTTAGCAGACAGCCAGCGCGGCATGCGGCTCAATGATGATGGATTTAACAGTTTCGGTGAGGCGGAAGGGGGCGCTGACGTAGTGGTATCGCGAAAACGCGCCGACGTTGCTGGTGACGCTGGCCGGGTGAGGGCGGAGGCCTGGCTTTTCATTCACACGCCGTGCGCCGAAGCCCGCCCTGGGCCAGACTCAGGGCCGCGTTGGCAGGCTTTCAATATAATTAAAAGGGTAGATCTTCCTCTCCTGCTTCCCGGTGTGTGGCGACCCGCGCGACCTGTCCAAGGCCACGCCAAGGACAACTCCTTATCGGGCTGGGGTCTGATCGCATCACTAATTCCACCTTGGTCTGACTGTCCCGCAAAGACCGCACCAGCTCCCGCGTTGCACGACAGCCTGGATTCACACAGGCTTCCATCCTGATCTCATAGGTCTTCCTAATGGCACTGCCGTTCCGCAGCCGCCAATTGTGAGTCGCCATGATGTTAGCCTCGATCAGTTCCATGGCCTCCCTATGTATGATGCTCTCATAAAACCGAGCGGTTTCCCGTTTCGATTCCAACTGTTTGATCAAATGGAGCGCTTCATCGCTGTCCTTATCCTTAATATTGGCCAATTCGTCCTCCATGGCCTGCAGTACTCGTTGATTAGCCCGCCACTGTCCCATAAAATACGCCTGATCTTCGCCCTTCTGTCCGTCCCGGCCATCCCACAGGGCCATATAAGGATCGTCCGGTACTTCGGCGACCCTATCCAGCACCTTATCCAGAATCCGTCGCAGTACCCGCAACTCCACCCGCAGTTCAAGCACCTCGTGTTCCAAGGACTCGATCCGGCCTTTCATGCCTTCCCCTTAGCCGTATAAGAAACCTCAATCCGCCAACGCCGGGGGCAATCCCTCCACTATGCGCGTCGTCTCTACGCTGACGTGTACCAGTCGTTCAAGGTGGGCTACCAACTCGGCCGGATTTTCGGCGAACCAAGCGTTGGGGTCATTGACGATGCCGCTTTCCTTGTCCTTGCGGATGTGCAGTCGATCTATAGCCCATTCGAGAGGTGTGCGTCCGTTGATGACGTACCGATGGGCGGCGTCAGGAATGTTACGCAGAGTAACAAAAGGTGTGACGTGCAGCACAGATCGATCGGGCTCTTTACGCGTCCCGCCCCACTGCATGGGACGTGTGGCTATCTGGTAAGGGTTGTCGCCATGGTCGATTTGCACTATCAACCTATACTCTGGACAAGTCTCATATCCCAGGTGCAAGGCCACCAATTGCTCGCCAGCGTCCCGAAACACGCCAAAATCTGGAGCGAAGGGGATGCGGGGCAAGTCTTTTGACAAATCTGCGCGGTACTTTTCGCGGTAATCTGGGGCGTGCAGAAGGCCGTAAATGTAGTTCCAAATGTCGTCCTGGTTGATGTGTAGATCAGGGTATTGCTTGCGAAATTGCTGCAGGCACTCCTCGGTGATATTGTCGACGCGCTGGTAGCCGGGCACTTCTTCCAGGCATTCTTCGCCACTGTGAACCCATGCGTCTGGACTGTCCGGGTCATGGATCTCGTAACGCCAGCGTGCGAACCACTGGGCGCCGGCAATCGAGTGAAAGTTAGGTACGGCATCGGTTATGAGTGCCGAGAAACCTACAGTCTCCCCTCTTCCCGTAACACCGAAGACCAGATTGAACGCCTCAGGAGTAGGAAACATAGAAGGAATTCGGTAAACGACTTCATTGTATTGGGGATCAAAGTAAATGTGCTGTTTGCAAAAAGGACGATACATGCCTTGTCGGAAACTTCCTTGCTTTATTTCCAGAATTTCCTTGCGGCGAAGCCGCTTGCGTAATTCTCGGGTCCACTTTATACGTGTTGGCGCATCATTCCGCCCAGCTTCTTCCACACTTCTTTTGTTAGTCAACACCGATTGTCGCCTCTGTTCATAAGAGGTGGTCATAGTCTGTATGCTTCGGTGAAGTTGCATGCGGTCAAAGTTGTAAATCCATGGGTCACGGGCGGTATTGACTCCTGGACAAGACAACGAAAGAACCGCCGACACGTCAAACCTTGATTTTTGGCCTTTGATGGCAAGCGGCATAAATTGTTGATACGCTGGATCTCGTTGGTTCAACCAATCATGGTGTTCATCCGGTGTGATCCGCTGCCAATCCAATATGCCGACAATCGAGCCACTTTCCTTGATAATTTGCAATTTCTCTTTCTGCGACAGATAGTCTCCAATGTCTTTGTAGCGAATCTGGCAATTCCCATTGGGGGCGGAGTCGCGCACCAGCACCATAATGGCGACAGGCAAGCGCGAACCTGATCCGAAGATCTTGCCCCCTTCTTGCCTCGACCGCTCACCTTGCGTACGTTGGTTCCCCCTGAGATTGAACACATATATGTGAGAAAACTCATCTGCCAGGCAGGCTCGTAGGCCGGCATCAGCATTTCCATCTATGAAAGAACCGTTGGTCACAAAGGCTATGACTCCCTGTATCTTGATGCGATCACTCGCCCAACGGACCGCTAGTTTATAGCTGTCATACAAGGACTTTTTGGAAACGGCTGGACTCCTTGCCACGTAGGATTCCTCAACGCGCCCCGCCAGATGTGGGTAAAACACATTGGGATTGTCGTCTGCAGCACTCTTTTGACCCGCTGAATATGGAGGATTGCCCACGATGACCGTGATGTCCCGGCTTTTCTGTCGTTCTACCCGCTCGCTGTTGACCGGAAATGTCTCGGCGAACTGGCCTTCGTCCTCGCCCAATGTAAAAGTATCGGTGAACACAATTCCGTCAAAGGGCGCATACTCAATCTGCATGCCCCGGCGACCATGATAGGTCTCCTCAATGTTGATGGCGGCGATGTAGTAGGCGAGCAGTACGATCTCGTTGGCGTGCAATTCCGATTTAAACTTGCGGGAAAGGTCCTCATCCCGAATCAACTCCGGGTTCTGGAGCAGGCGCACAATGAAGGTGCCGGTACCGGTGAATGGGTCAAGGATATGTACCTCTTGGCTGGTCAACCGCCTGCCGAAATGCTTCTGCAAAGCATGGTCGGCGGAATGCAAGATAAAGTCCACCACTTCGACAGGCGTGTAGACGATGCCTAGACGTTCGGCCTCCTTTTTGAGAGCTACTTGGAAGAAACGCTCGTATAGTTCGAGCAAAACTTTCTGACGCGCTTCGGAGTTGTCCAGGGCCTGGGCGCGTTTGCGCACGCTCTCATAAAAGCCTTCCAGACCTCGTGTTTCGTTCTCCAGACCCTCGGTTTCCAGCAGCGCCACTAGACGGTCCAGGGCGCGAGAAACGGGATTGCTTCCCACAAAGTCATAGTCAGCGAAAAGCGCTTGGAACACCGGACCTGTGACAAGGTGTTGGGCCACCATCGCTACCAGATCCTCTTCCTGTAGGGATGGATTCAGCGTCTGCTGCAGGTCGGCCAGGAACGAGTGGAAATCTTCCCGCAGAGTGATCCTCTCCGGACTCTGGATCAGACCGGTAACGCGAAGGCGGATACGGTCGGCGATCTGGGCTACGTCCGCGGCCCATTGGGGCCAGTACTTGCGGTCGCCGCACTTCTCGACGATGCGGGCGTAGATCGCGCCGGGGGGTATCTTGTACACCAAGTCCAAGGGCAGTTGGGGGATCCGGTCGCGACTTTGGCCGTTGTCTTCTCCGTCGCCGCCATTGATGATCTTGATGCGTTCAGTGGGAGTTTTGTTGAGGTCCAGCGAGTTGATCTCCAGGTCGAAGCGGTCGTCGTGGCTGCGCAGGGCGCGCAGCACGCTCCACACCACTTGAAACGTTTTGTTGTCATCCAGGGCTTTGTCGGGATCCTCGTCAGGGCTAATCACCACTGGCAGGATAATGTAACCCATCTGCTTGTCTGCCGCCCGCCGCATGACGCGGCCGACCGCCTGCACCACGTCTACTTGCGATTTGCGCGGGGCCAGAAAGAGCACAGCGTCCAGGGCCGGCACGTCAACGCCTTCGGTCAGACAGCGTGCGTTGGAGAGCACACGACAAACTTGACCGTTATCCGCTTCCCCGGTCTTCAGCCAGGCAAGCTTACGCTGCCGGTCGAGCGAGTTCTGCGTCCCGTCTACGTGCTGAACATTCAGCGGCAGCAAGGTGGTTTGCAGTTCCGTGCCTGTCTGTTCCCGTGCTACGTCCACCACTTTCTGCCAGTGGGCCTCCACCATCTTGGAGGCTTTGATCGTATTCGTGAAGGTGATGGCCCGCAGCAGCGGATTGTGCTGGTCCCCCGTGACGTTGCGGTCAGACAGCACGCCCTCCGGATCGGCCAGGGCGTCCCAGCAGCCGAGCAGCTTGACGGCATCGTCCAGATTCAGGCCTGAGTCCTGTTCCGCGGCCAGCAAGTTATTCAGGACGTCGGATACCTGGTCCGACTTCAGTGTGAGGATGATTACCTTGTAGTCGGTCAGCCAGCCGCCTTCGATGGCTTGGGAAAAGGCCATTTTGTAGAACTCGGGGCCGTAGACCGACTCGTCATTCATCGAAAAGATCTCCAAGTTCCGGTCTGCCGCCCGTCCCTTGGCGGACTCTGTGTAGAGGCGCGGTGTTGCGGTCGCGTAGAGCCGCTTGTGGGCGTGAATGCGCGCTGCATCATGCACCAGGCGGAAGGGAGAGACTTTCTGATCATCCTTGCTCTTGTTCCCGGTTTCCTCCACGCCCGTTGTGCGGTGCGCCTCATCGCATACCACCAAATCAAAGGCCGGTGCGCCGTCGGCCTGGGCTGTCGCCACCAGGGGCAGTGACTGGTAGGTACAGAAGACGACCATGAGGGCTTCCGGCCGCTCGGCCTGCAGGCTTTCCCGGATCTTTTCGAGGTCTGTGGTAACGGGGTAGTCCAGTTCCAACAGTGAGGCGTCCTCGTCTGTGCGCCCAGCCCGCGTATCCGAACAGATGCCCACATAGCGCAGGGGCAGACTCTTCTGTTCGCTCCACTCCCGCATCGTCTGGGCCATGAGCGCGATGGACGGCACCAGATACAGCACACGTCCGCCCAGGCCAACCTGCTGCTCCGCAATCCAGAGCGTGACCGCGGTCTTACCCGTACCGCAGGGAAGGACCAACTGGCCGCGGTCATGTTTCTGAAATCCTGCCAGTACCTGCTCAACGGCCTCTTTCTGGTAGGGATGGGGTGTATAGGGCTCGCGGGCCTGAAACTGCAGTCCCTCCGGATCGTCCACGTACTTCAGCCAGTCCACGTCCCAGCCGTCCAGTTCCGCCTTGTCCAGCACTCTACACGGCTTGGGCGAGGCCTCAAGGGTCTTCAGAGCGTTCTTTTGGATGTAGCCGCCGGTGTTGATGATTAGGCGTGAGGTGAAACGGTCCGGTTCCGAGGCCGACATGAAGGAGTCGATGGCATTCTTGGGCACGGGTCGGTGAGGGTCGAAAAATTTGCACTGGATGGCACACAGTCCCCCGTCCTCTTCCTCCGCCACCAAGTCGATGCCTGTGTCAGGGCCGTCACAGTCAGGCCATTCATTCCACATCCATACCTGAGAGAAGCGGTCTCCCAGGATGCCTGGCTCCTTGGACAAGGCAGTTTTCATCAGTCGTTCGAACGAGCGTCCCATGCCAAATAGGTCGGTGGAGCGATCACGCAGGTAGGTGAGAGCTTCGTCAAAATGAGGCATGACAAGTAAGGAAGTATTGGGGTTAGAAAGTGATGTGGCTTAGGCCGTGTTTCCAGCCGGGGGAGCGGCCGAGATACGCTTTGAAGTGTGCCCGCACGGCGCCTGTTGCACTATAATGAACAGCCTTCGGGCAATTTCTATAGGTATGTCTAGTGGCTTCTTTGCAGTCGGAAAGACTACCGACAGGGGATGCCGGGGTACTTTCGACAAGTGTTGCAAAGAAAGCGCGCCCTGTCAAATGTCAGTATCACCCGGATGGGTTCCGGATTTGGATGTTGAGGACAGAGCGTGTGGGCGCTGGAAGGACTGTTAGTTGAACGCTCCACTACTCCTTCACACCCCTACACCAACAACACCCCCTCATGCCGCAGCAGCCACTCCTTGCGCCACAAACCACCCCCATACCCAGTCAACTTCGCGCGCCCGCCGCTGCCAATGATGCGATGGCAGGGCACGATAATAGCAACCGGATTCCGCCCGTTGGCCGCGCCCACCGCGCGCACCGCCTTGGAGTTGTCAATGGCTACGGCGATGTCCTGGTAACTGGCGGTCTGGCCGTAGCCGACGCTGAGAAGCTGCTGCCACACCTGGCGCTGAAACGGCGTGCCCTCCAGGTCCAGGGGCAGATCGAAGCAGCGTAGGTCGCCGGCGAAATAGGCGTCCAACTGGCGCCGCACCTCCTCCAGCAGCGGATGCGCGCCCGCCTCCTGCGAAGATGAGGCGGCGGACCGACCTCCCACTCCGCTTACCTCTTCACCCTCTCTTCCCTGTTCCCCGGCAAATTCGACCCTGCTCACCGCCGTATCGGTGGCATGGATTTCGATGGGCCCGATAGGGGAATCGTAGTGGGCACTAATAAAGGACATTGTTTTCTCCGAAACATTTAGAAGATAAGAAGCAGACGATGAAATACTTGAGAAAGTGGAGTAAGGACGGCCAAGATCGTAATGACAGCCAAGAGTAGCCAACAGACTATAAGCCTGCTCGAACTACCCGCCGGTTCTCCAAGAGGGGGAAAGTTGCGTAGAAAGTCATCAATGTTGCGCAGTTTGCCGTTTGTGAAACAGAAGTCGCCCATCTCAGCAATGATCTTCTTTTGTTTGGAGGAGGGGTCCATCTTCACAGCATCTCGGTAGATGGTGAGCCAGACATCAGGGGATTCTCTTCTTTGCCTTCGCCACATAATGCCGGGCCTCCGCGGCCCGATGTCTGCGGCAGTTGCGTAGCCCATGATGTACGCCTCCGTCTCGTTTGGATTGACGCAAACTTCTACGTAAAAGTCCATGAGCCGCCCCCTGGATTGAACCTTCCTGAGATCGTAGGTCTTCACGTCTATCGTTTTTCCTTTCACAGTCTGGAAGTCATGTTTATCAACTTGCTCCCATCCTTTCCAGACCCGAAACATATGCTTGTCTCCCAGAGGCCGCCGCCCCCTTGATATGACCCATTTGCGAAACGCGATTTCGCCTAACTTTCCTACTCGGAGGTCACGAAGTTGCCGGCATTTCGAGCGGCCATCAGGATCTGTTTCAGGCTGTGCTTCCAGCGCAAAGGAAATAGCCTTCTCTATATCGACCCGTGCAAATTCGATGTGAGGGGTGTAGCCCGTCCACGTGGAGTGGTTCGCCCGACTTCGAATAGTCATAGCGTCTCTTCGCGTATGCTGACGGGTGGGAAATGTACTTCGGCCGCACACAAGATCTCTAACCAGTCCTTTCGTTTCATCTGCGCCCTTTCTGGTCACTAACCACTGCCGTTCCTACCGTCGCATCTGCTTGCTGCGCTGCTTGCGCGTGATAGCCATAGCCATGCCCTGCTCTTGCAGAAAATCCTGGTAGAGCCGGTAAAAGCGCTGGCGGTCCTGCTGCTGGATGACCGCGGTGACGTCCGCCGCCTCCAGCACGTAGGGATAGCCGCTGCCGACGACCGCCTCGGCCAGAACGAGTGCGACAACCTCGTCGGCGCGGCCGGACTCCAGCAGCCAGCGCGGTATCTCCAGCCGGGCCGGCGGGTTCTCCATGCTGACCCGCGCCAGGCAGAAGCAGACCTGCTTATAGAAATCGGCGCGGCCTGCATCGCTGAGACGGTCCGGGCGTGCGCATATCCAGAACGGGCTGCGATCACCCCAGCTGAACAGCGTTTCCCGCAGCAGGTAGGCGTCGTTGATCTGCGCCGGCGCCGGCAGGCCATGCAGCGCCGCCAGCAAGGTGACGAGATCGCGGCTGTAGGTGTTGTCCACATAGCCCACCAGCGGCGTACGCGTGCGCTCGGAGCAGGCCAGTAGCGCCTGCACAGCCTGGATATAACCGTGTTCACGGCCGGCGCGCAGCTGCCCAGCAAAGGAGATGATCAGCGAGCCGTCCAGAAAACAGACCGGCCTGCGTTCAAACGGCCGCTCCGCACAGCGCTCCATGAACTCACACAGCTTCGCGCATTCGCGAATGAAACGCTCCTGGTTCACGCGCCAGTTGGGAAAAACGCCGTCGTCACCGCCGGAATCGAGCAGCTCGTCCGGCGCCAGCACCTCAAAGGCGATGTCCTTCTCATAGCGTCCGGCCGCGTCACCATCCGTTGCCGTGCAGCGATCGTTGAAGAACCAGCCGATCTGCACCGCGCCCACCGGGGGAGCGTAGTCGGTGGTGGGGACGATCTGGCTGCCGTCCACCGCCAGCGCCGGCCGGCCTTCGAGCGTCTCCAGTGCCCAGTGACGGGCCTGCTCACGGTTCTGCCAGGCCTCGCCCAGCGGGATGCGCATGCCGTCGGCGCGGTCGAACTCTGCCGTGGGCAGCGCGCCGGGCCAGGCACTATCGATGGCGTCGTCGAGTTTGCGGTTCAGGGAAGCGGCTGTGTCGGCCTTCAACTCCTCCAGCCACCCCTTCATGCGCCTCTGCTCCGCCCGCCGTTCGTGGTCGTATGCAGAGAACAGCCCCTTCTTCCGGTCCAACGCGGCGGCCGCCGCGCTTCGTACAAACATTCAGTGTCACCTCAACAAGATATGGACATCGGCTCTACTGCATTGCTTGTAGCCTGCAGACGGACTCCTGCTACAGACGGCTCCAACTCAGACATCGACAGTATAGCACATCCGTGCACATTTTACCTTACGCAGTCCGGCTATGTTATTATAGTGTTACACTGGCCACGGTTGTCATTTGGATTCTTGCCGCGTTGGACAGAATATGAACATTTTGTGGAGACGCCACCATGCTGAAGCGAATACATATACGTGGCTACAAGTCTCTTGAAGACGTAGAGGTGAATCTGTCCCAGCTTGTGGTCCTGTTCGGACCGAATGCGGCCGGCAAGAGCAATTTCCTCGACGCGCTGCAACTGCTGTCGAAACTGGGGACGAGCCGCACGCTCAAGGAGGCCTTTGATCCTCCCTACCGGGGCAAGCCGCTTGAGTCCTTTACCATCGGGGACGGAGGAATCAAAGGGTTACTTGAACAGGAGAGTCTGCGCTTCTCCATCGAGGCTGATCTCAGACTGTCGGACGGGGTGATCGATGCGGTCAACCGGCAGATACGTGAGATGCGCCGTCCCAGCGGCGAAAACGGGTTGCGTGAAGGGACCAGAGGCCCCGCGCCCGTACGCGAACGGGAGCTGCGCTACCGCATCGAAGTAGAGATGCTTCCCCAATCGGGTGTCCTGCGCGTGGCCGACGAATACTTGGCCGCATTGAACGCCAAGGGCGAGCCGACCGGCAAGCGCAAGCCTTTCATTGAAGGACAGGGAGAGAAGATACACCTGCGATTGGAAGGGCAGGCGCACCCCACCTACTATGATCGTTACCTGGACCACAGCATCCTCTCGATGCCGCATTATCCTCCGCACTATCCGCACCTGGTGGCGGCACGGCGCGAACTGGAAAACTGGCTGTTGTTCTACTTCGAGCCGCGGGAACGCATGCGCGCGGCCAATCCTGTCAAGGAAGTGCGTCATCTGGGACTGATGGGAGAGGAGCTCGCCTCCTTTCTGAACACCATGAAGTCGCTTGACGCCAGCCGGTTCAAGGCGGTCGAAAAGGCACTGCATACCCTTTTGCCCAATTTCGATGGTATTGAAGTCGATGTAAGCGATCTGGGCGAGGTCGAACTTCGCCTCAACGAAGGTGGTGTAGCAATGCCGGCTCGCGTCCTCTCTGAAGGCACGTTACGGCTGCTTGGGCTGTTGGCACTGACTGGAGTTGAAAATGCCCCGGCGCTGGTCGGGTTCGAAGAACCGGAAAACGGCGTCCACCCGCGCCGGATCCGGTTGATCGCGGAGTTCCTGAAAACACAGGAAATCCTCAATCAGACACAGCACATCATCACAACGCACTCGCCGCTCCTTCCCGATCTGCTGGCCGACGACTCTCTTTACGCGGTACACCGCCTGGATCGTCGCACCCACATCGAGCCCTTTGCCACCAGTTGGGGGCCTTTGGGGTGGGGCCGTGATATCGATAGCGCCTCCTGTGACGAGCCGGAGAATCTCCCTGTATCGGAACGCATCCTGAGGGGAGACTTCGATGCGCAGGACTCCATGCGCCGCGACTTCATCATTTGAGCGCTTTTGGAGAGCAAGCACATCGTGCCGGAGCCAGTCGTCCACCGCCTGTTCAATTATGTTTCAGTTCTTGACCGGATTCTGCGCAGTTCACATTCCGGTGCCTAGCCTACATTAAATCGTTGCCGTTACCATGAACCAGCCGCAACCATTGCCTCTCACGTCCCCCAGCGCAGAGGAGAGCGTGAAAAGAAGACAGGGAAGAAGAGTTCTCCCCGCGTATATCGCAGTGGGGCTCGGCCTTCTGCTGCTTATGATCCTGCTGGCCGCCTGCAGCGGGATCCGCTCCTCAACCGTGGAAGAGGAAGACCCGCTGGCCGCGCTCGGCGCCATGCCGCATTATGAGATCGAGTTCTCCCTCAGCGACGATCTCATCTTCCTGCAAGGGTCGGCCCGTGTGCGCGTCCCCAACACCAGCGACGACCCCTGGACGCACCTGGTCTTTCGCCTCTACCCGGCGTTGCCCCACTACGGCGGCGAGTTCAGCATTCAGAACGTGACGGTCGAGGGCAGCACCGCGCCCTTCGTCTATCTGGAGCAGAACACGGCCATACGGGTGGACCTGCCGCGGGCGCTGCTGCGCGGGCAGACGACGAACGTCTACCTGAGCTGGCAGCTGCGCGTCCCCCACTGGGGCGCGGATACGACGGGGGCCTACCGTCTCTTCGGCCTCAGCCAGGAGTTCCTGAGCCTGCCGCTCTTTTACCCCTCACTCGCCGTCTACATGCCGGGGCCGACCGCGGCCAGTGGACGCTGGTGGCTGGAGCGAGGCACCAGCCGCGGGGACGCGGCCTTCAACTACATCTCCAGCTTTGTCGTGACCGGCACCCTCCCCATCGATCAGATCCCCGTGGCCAGCGGCCAGTTGATCACCTCCACAGTCGTCGGCGACCAGCATGTCCAACACCGGTGGGAGACGGAGCTTTCGCGCGAATTCTTCGTCCACATGAGCAACCGCTTCCAATCGGACAGCCTCGACGCATACGGCACGCGCGTCACCAGCTACTGGCTGCCGGAGCATGAAGAGGCGGGGCGGGCCGTGTTGCAGCACACCGCGGCCGCGCTGCGGGTGTACAGTGACTGGTTTGGGGCCTATCCTTACCCGGATCTGCGCGTGGCCTCCGCGCCGATCAGCTTCCGGGGGATGGAATACCCGCAGGTCTTTCTATTGGGCGTGCAACTGTATGACCGCTACCGGGACCAACTGGAGATCCGGGCGGTCCACGAGGTCGCGCACCAGTGGTGGTACCAGCTTGTCCACAACGATCCGGTCAACCAGCCCTGGGTCGATGAGGGGCTGGCCGAATACTCCAGCCGCATCTACTACGAGGCGGTGCACGGTCCGGACGCGGCCGATCTTCTGGAATACCGCCGCTGGCAGGCGGTCGTTGACGGGCTGGTCAGCCGCGAACAGGACGCGCCGCTCGCGCAGCCGGTGACCGCCTTTGCAGACGGAAGGATTTACGAGGGCATCGTCTACGGCAAGGGCGCACTCTTTTTCTCCGCCATACGCCGCACACTGGGAGAGCGGGCTTTCAAGCAGTTTCTCCAAAACTATCTGGCCGACTATCAGTACAAAATCATAACGCCCGCGGATATGTTGAGGGCGTTGCGCGGGGTCGATCCAGAGGTCGCCGACGTGCTGTTCAACGAATGGATCGGGCCGCTGGCGAGCCGGCCGCAGCAAAGCGCGGCGCGCCAGACCGAGTGAGCACCGTGCGGCCGCAGGAGTCCGCAGCGGGCGCGCGGGCAAGCTGAGCAATGGCGAACGTTCTTTGGATCGGCCTGGGCGCGGTGTTGGGCGCCAACGCCCGCTACTTCGTCAGCCTGTGGCTGACAGCGAAGTTGGGGCCGGCCTTCCCCTATGGAACGCTGACCGTCAATGCCGCCGGCAGCCTGTTGCTCGGCTTCCTCGTGGCGGCCGCCTCCCACTATCTTTCCCTGTCACCCCAGCTGCGGCTGCTGCTGTTTGTCGGCTTCCTCGGCTCCTTCACCACCTTCTCCACCTTCGCCGTCGAGAGCATCGACCTCTGGCAGAACGGCCGCGTCTGGGCCGGCCTGGTCAATATCCTCGCCAACAACGGCCTCAGCCTCCTCTGCGCAGCGCTCGGCATCCTGCTGGCCGGTCAGTTTCATAAACTGTGACCCGAACAGTCGAAGAATAGCCCGCATGGATTGGACACGACGGGCGTCCCACTCTATACTGCCCTGGAACATCCGCCCTCACCAGCCCAGGGCAATCGCATCAAAAACAGTGATATAATAGCCTTGTGCCAGAATGCGAATATGCACTGCTGTGAGCGTGTCATCATGACATCACGATTCCCGCTAGCTGGGAATCTGAAGGCGAAGCAGGATCCTTGCAGGAATGTAAGCTGCCCAGTACCCAACAAAGACACCAAGGAAACGTGCGCGAAGTCAAGCGCGAATGACCAAAACACGGAAAAACTGTTGCATAAGCGTAACGACAACAAGAGATAGAAAAAAAATCACCCGCTTTTGCCCGACTTTTCCGCCATTTCCGCTTTTTCCGCCATATTCCCGCCAAAACACGACCCGCCATATCACCGGACGTTCAACCCTTGTACATCTTTCGTTTGACCTCGTACGCGCCCACGCGCGCCAGCGAATCCCTCATCACAGCCCATCGAACAATTCTCATGTACTGTAGTTAAGACATCACGCAAACACTCGTAAACGCTCATAAACTCTCGTCCAACACACGGACGAGAAAACCAGTGACCCACCATCAAGACTAACGGTCCACGATGAATGAAATGCGCGCATCGGCACCCAAGGCTTTCATGCGCAACATAACTTGACCATTTTGCGCCGCATGGCTCTCAACCTCTTGCGCAGACAGAAAAGTGCCCAAACCGGCATTTCTACCGAATGTTACCGTGCCGTTTGGAAACTGACTGTCTCTGCAGAGTTCTATCCCGATAAGATGCGATTGCCCTGCCTCACCCAGTGAAGCCGTAGCCCATTGAACCAACCCTCGACTGCATTCTGATCAACATAACCGCAGACAACAGGTCTGCGCGCGCATTCAACCCCTACGGAGTCATGCAATGACGACGGATTTCCGCTACGAACCGAACTGGGACTCCCTGCAGAACTATGATGTGCCCCAATGGTTTATGGACGATAAGCTGGGCATCTTCATCCACTGGGGCCCCTACTCCGTGCCCGCCTTCGATAACGAATGGTACCCCCGCTTCATGTACAGGGACGAGATCTCGCGCAAGGGGCCGAACTACCACCAGCACCACACAAAGACCTGGGGCCATCCCTCCAAGTTCGGATACAAGGACTTCATCCCCCTGTTCAAAGCGGAAAACTGGGATCCGGCCCAGTGGCTCGATCTGTTCCAAAAGGCCGGTGCGCGTTACATCGTGCCCGTCGCCGAACATCACGACGGCTTCCCCATGTTCGCCAGCACCCATACCCGCTGGAACGCGGCCCAAATGGGGCCCAAGCGGGATGTCTGCAAGGAGTTGGAACGGGAGACCCGCGCCGCCGGCCTTAAGTTCGGCGTCTCCAGCCACCGCGCCTTCAACTGGCGCTACTACACCTACGCCGACGACTTCGACACCACGCATCCCGGCCTGGAAGATCTCTACTGCCCGCCCCACCCGGAGGACGCGCCCGCCAGTTGGGACTTTCTGCAGAACTGGTACGCGCGCACGCTCGAGATGATCGACTATTTCCGGCCGGACGTGCTCTGGTTCGACTTCGGCTGGCACTTCGATGAATTCGAGCCCTACCGCCCGCAGGTCGCCGCCTACTACTACAACCGCGCCCTGGAATGGGGCAGCGAGCCGGTCCTCCAGTACAAGGACAAGTTCCCCGACGGCGTCGCCGTCTACGATGTCGAACGCGGCAAGCTCGACGACATCCGCCCGCACTACTGGCAGACCGACACCGCGGTCAGCTACAAGGCCTGGAGCTACATCGAAAACGACGAGTTCAAGAGCCCCGCAACCATCATCCACGACCTGGTCGACATCGTCAGCAAGAACGGCAACCTGCTCCTGAACGTCGGCCCGCGCGCCGACGGCGTCATCCCGGCGCAGGCGACCCAGCTGCTGCTGGACCTGGGCGCATGGCTGGACGTGAACGGGGAGGCGATCTACGGCACGCGCCACTGGGAGCGGTTCGGCGAGGGCGATACGGAGGTGGTGGTTGGGCACCTGACGGAGCGCGGCAATCAGCCCTTCACCGCCAAAGACGTGCGCTTCACACAGAAGGACAACGCCCTCTATGCCATCGTGCTGGGCTGGCCCGGCAGCGAGGCCGCCATCACCTCGCTGGGGAGCGGCTCGTCGGTCGGCGGGCGCATCCGCGGCGTTTCGATGCTCGGCAGCGACGAGCCCGTCACCTGGAAACAGGACGAGAACGCCCTGACGGTCAGCACGCCCGGCCAGCGCCCGTGCGATCACGCCTATACATTCAAGATCGAGCTGCAGGGGTAACCATGTACAGGCGCCAGATCGAACCCTCCCACGACCTGCCCCACGCCTGCCAGCGCTTTCTCGATGATCTGCGCCGCTGGGCATACGAGGCCATCGACCGCTACGCGGACGCGCCGGCCACCGATGTCCACGATCAGGGCACCTACACCACCGGCTGGGAGCCGCTGTTGCACGCCGGTCCGGACGAACGCATCCTGCGCTTCCTGCAGCAGAAACGCGATCGCATTCGCGATCATTTCAACCAGACGCAGCAGTGGCGGCACGGCTACTGGCGCATGCAGGAGGCGCACCACGGCACCGAGCACTATGAGCTCTTCCTGGGCGCCCTGCAGCGGATCCTGCCGGACGACCGCGAGACGGCCCGGCAGCTGGACGACGCCGCCGAGCACATGGGCAACTGGTCGAACGCGGCGCCGGACTGGTTCGATTGGGACCGGCGCCGCTTCCACTCGCTCTTCTTCGGTGCCGACGGGCTGCGCACCGAACCGGGCATGGCGCTCAATGCGCCGGACCATCTGCGCTGCGTCAACATCTGCCTGCTGGTGGCGTCGCAACCGGAAACGGAAGCAGCCAGGAAGCGCTATATCGAGCTGGCAACGGCCTACGCGGGCGAGTGGGCGGACGCCATTCTGGCCGGGGATGCGCTGCCGATTGCCCTGACGCCCGGTGGCGTCCTGTATGAGTTCAACGCCGAAGACAAAGCGCTCTACTACTCCTTCATGGGCGAGGCCCCCGACCTGCAGGCGGAGGTCGACCGGGCGGAGAATCTGCTCGGCTCCGACGCCGTCAATACATTCTTACGCCTGTGGCAGGAAAGCGGGGAGCCGCGCTTTCGCCAGGCGGCCGAGAGGCTGCTGGAACCGCTGGCCGCGCAGCTGGCCGACCCGGACGCCGGCGCGGCCGCCGCTGCGGTGCGGACCTATCGCCGCTGGACCGGGGACACTCGCTACGACAAGGCGGTCCTGGAGGCTGTGGCCCGGCTCGACCCCTTCGACATCACCGAAGTCGCCCTGGACACAGAGTACAAACGCCCCGCCCGCCGCGCATCCGGCGTGGGCAAGCGCTCCGACGCGCCGAGCTGGCTCGAAGACGGCCGCGAACGGCGCCACAATCCGATCACACTGGCGGTGGCCGCGGAGATTGAAGGGGACAGCGCGCTGCACGCACGCGCCGTGGACCTGGCCCGCACCTATTTCCTCCTGGCGCGCGCGGCCTTCCCCGACGGTCGCGACCACGGCTGCTCGGCGCGCTCGGTCAGCGCGATCGCACGCGGTCATGGGCGCGAGAACCACGCCGGCATGACGACGGCGGTGCTTGGTCCTGCTCTGGGCTCCGATAGGACGCCAATGCGCAGAGAGGTTACAGGGGCTGAACTGACAACGGCATCTGAAACGACATAGGGTTTGGCGGGGCGAGCTACTTCTGTGCCAGGAACACCATTCCGGCGCTGTCCCGCGTCAGGCTGTCTCCGGCATAGTTACGGTAGCCCGCCGATTCCTGGAAGCCGGCCTGCTCCAACATCCGTTTCACCTCCGGCGGTGTATAGGCCCGGATCTGCCAGGTTGTTTCGTGGCGCCGGCCCTGTTGATACCACTGAAAAGCCCTGGTGTAAATGCCGCTCAGGAGATCAAGGCTTCCCTTGTCTGCGATAAGGAATCCACCCCCATCAAAGGAATTGTTGCGGTCGCCATTCAGGATCAACTCGTCACGGTTCACAACAATGTCAAGGAGAAAACGGCCGCCGCTTTTGAGGACACGCGCCACTTCAGCGAGTACCCGCTGATTGTCCGCCTCGTCCTGAAAGCATCCGAACTCGCTGAGCGTGAGGGTGACGAACTCGAAGGTTTCCGTCCAGTTCTCTGGCAGGCTGCGCATGTCGCCGCGAACCCACTCGATATGCGCGCCTACCTGTTCAGCTGATTCCTGGGCCCGTGTCAGCATTGCGTCGCTGAGGTCGTAACCGGTCACATGGAAGCCGCGCAGCGCCATCGGGATCGTCAGCCACCCGAGTCCGCAGGCCAGGTCAAGAACCCGTGCTCCTGGTTGCGCTTTCAGCAGGGAAAGAATCTGCTCCAGCTCGGGCGGATTCGAATTCGGTTCATAGGCGGGCGGCCAGATCCAGCTGAACTCTTCATCGGCATAAAGTCTTTGCCAGGATGGGGAGGGGGCGTCCATATGCGCCTACCTTTGCGTGAGGGTATGTATCCTGTCAGCAGTCATTGTAGCATGAAGGAACTGAGCGAATGCCACCCCTGAAGCTCGGCATCATCGGTTGCGGCACGATCGGCGCCGCCCACGCCGAGGCTGCCGCGGCCTCCGACCAGATCGAGCTGGTTGCCGTCGCCGATGTGCAGCGGGCGCTGGCGGAGAAGATTGCCGCCGCCCGCACGGTGGAGACGGTCTACAGCAGCGGCGCAGAGCTGCTGACTGATGCGCGGGTGGAGGCCGTTGTCCTGGCGCTGCCAGCCTCTTTCCGCATCGAACTGGGGTTGCAGACCCTGCGCGCCGGAAAGCATCTGTTGACGGAAAAGCCGGTCGCCCGCAGCGCCGGCGAAGTGCGCCAGCTCATCTCCATCCAAGGGGACCGGGTCGCGGCCTGCTGCTCCTCCCGCTTTCACTTTCTGGAGTCGAACCGGATCGTCACCGACTGGATCACACAGGGCAAGCTGGGCCCGCTGCGTGTTCTCCGCTGCCGCGTCATCCACCCGGCAACACCGGCGCCGGAGACGCACCCGCCGGCCTGGCGGCTCAGCCGCGAGCTGAACGGTGGCGGCATCCTCGTCAACTGGGGCTGCTACGATCTGGACTATCTGCTGGGCATCAGCGGCTGGCAGCTGCGCCCGCAGACGGTCCTGGCGCAGAGCTGGCGCGTACCATCCATCTTCGCCGACACGGTTGCCCCGGAATCCGACGGCGAGACGCACATCACTGGGCTGGTGCGCTGCGCTGGCGGTACCGTGCTCACCTATGAGCGCGGCGAGTACGCCGCCGCGCAGGCGGAGGCATCCTGGGAGGTGATCGGAGAGACCGGCTCGCTGCGCCTGCGGATGACGCCGGCGCCGGAGAAGGAAATCCTGCAGTTCGAAGCGACCCGCGCCGAGGGAACCGTCTCCCGGACGTTGTGGTCGGGCAGCGATTCCTACAGCGACATCCACCGCGGCCTGCTGGAGGACTTCGCAACCGCGGTCCGCACAGGCCGCCCACCCCAGACGACGCTGACGCAGGCGCTGCTGGTGCAACAGATCACTGATGCGATGTACAGGTCGGCGGAGACGGGGGAGGCGGTGGAGGTTAAGTAGAAGTCGATCAGTTTCCGGCAGTGGTTGACGAAACGATCTCAGAACTGTTGAAAAGCATTTGCATAATCAGTACTCTGAATGAAGGCTGACGGCAAGACCTGCAAACCAATCATTGACGCGGAGCCATACTTGCTATAATCGTCCGCTACATAGACTGGCGTTACGTATTCGAGTTCAGCGAAAATTGAGAGAACATACGACACTTGGCGATCGATTCCCGGGGCGATGTGACGCATGGAAAATCCGTATGTTCGCAACTGCTGCCATAATGAAGACAATGTATCGTATGGCAGCATGTACTTTTGTGCCGCCGTCTTGACGCATATTCCAAGCGGTTCGTGAGAGACATAAGCTGAAAATGGATTCTTCTTTGCTACCGTCTTATATTCACTCTTGTCTTTCAGAATTGACTCGATATCTTCCCACACTTCGCTAAATGGCAGACTCTGTGGTTCC
>JAPPKG010000577.1:0-24256 GCA_026914085.1 Caldilineaceae bacterium
AATAGGCCCGACCGCCCAGAACTGCAGTGGTCAGTGGTTAGTGGTCAGTTGTCAGTGGAGAGAGACTGCGAGTCCTCCCATTAGGTGTGCATTTTTGCGATTGGGATGCTGGCATTGATTGGTGAAACGCAGTACAATCTTAGCGTGTGTGCGCGCCGGACAGGACGTAGTTGCTGGCGGCGCGGCAGGTTTGAGGGCCGGCTGGATGGCGTTCTTCCAGCCTCGAAGCAACATTCTCGTTTGCGGAGTATTTGTCATGCAAATCACCGATCTCAAGTGCGCAGTTCTGGGCGGGAGTCCGGTCGTTCGGATTACGACGGATGCCGGCATTGAGGGGTACGGCCAGGCGGAGCATTTTAAGCCTTATCTGAAGCCGCACGTGCTCTTTTACCGCGACTACATTTTGGGTCAGGACCCGACGGACGTGGAGCGGGTGATGCTGCGGATTCGACGGCTGGGGAGTTTCAAGCCTTGGGGGAGCGCGGTCAGCGCGATTGAGATGGCGCTGTGGGATATCGCAGGGAAGGCCGCGAATCTGCCAGTATACAAGCTGCTTGGCGGGAAGGTGCGGGACAAGGTGCTCGTTTATAATGGTGCACGCCGCTTCCCCTTGGCCGGGCAGGAGCCAGAGCACTATGCCGAGAACATGGCGCGCATGGCGGAGTCGCCGGAAGGCTTTGCCATCATCAAACAGGGGATAGGGTACCACAGCCGTATGCCGGACGAATTGGAAGGGTTCTCCTACGGGGAGCGCCTGGGGGTAAGCCATCAGACTGAGCGCGGGCTGCTGACGGAGAGGGGATTCAACCATGTTGTGGCGTGCATTGAGGCAATGAAGGAGGTGCTGGGCGACAGGGTGGGGCTGGCGCTGGACTGCGGGCCCGGTTGGACCGTGCCAGACATAATCCGGCTGGCCAAGGCGGTGGAGGGGATGCACATTATGTGGCTGGAAGATACGATAACCGGCGACTACACGCCTTATGTGCTGGCCGAACTCTACCGCGAGCTGACCCGGAGCACGTCGACGCCGATTCACACGGGCGAGCAGATTTACCTGCGCCAGCACTTCAAGCCGCTATTTGAAATGCAGGCTGTAAATATCGTGGGGCCGGACCCGGCCGACATTGGCGGAATCGCGGAGCTGAAGTGGGTGACGGAATACGCAGATCTGCACGGAATCCTGATGGCGCCCCACGGGACGGGGGACGGGCTGATCGGGCTGGCTGCGCTGGTGCAGGTGGCGGCGACGCTGCCGCGTAACTATATTGCGTTCGAGTATCCGGTGGCGCGACAGGAATGGTGGTATGATATTGTTGACGGGCTGCCGGACCCGATCGTTGAGAACAGCTATATCACGGTGTGGGACCGGCCCGGCCTGGGCGTCACGGTAAACAAGACCGCTGCCAGCAAGCATCTGGCGCCGGAAGACAAGGATTTCTTCAACTGAATTAAGGAGCGCTGAACAATGTCCAGTCCTGACATCTATGAGAGCCTGGGAATCCGGCCAATCATCAATGCCGGCGGCCACATGACGATCCTGGGGGGCTCGGTGCTGTCGCCTGAGGTGCGTGAGGCGATGGAGTCCGCCAACACAGCCTACACGTTGATGGATGACGTGTTTGACGGCGCGGGCAAGGCGATAGCCGACATGCTGGGAACGGGAGGCGGGTTGGTTACGTCGGGGTGCTATGCGGCGCTGGTGCAGGGTGCGGCCGGCATTCTTGCGGGAACGGATCCGGAGAAGATCCGCCGGTTGCCGGACACGACGGATATGAAGAACGAGTTTCTGATCCAGAAGCCGACGCGCTACCGGTATGACAGGAGCGTCACGGTGCCGGGCGGAATACTGGTGGAGGTGGGTGACGATGACAGCTGCTCGCCGCAGCAGTTGCGCGATGCGATCGGTGCGCAGACGGCTGGAATTCTTTATTTCGCGGCCGGGGAACGCTTCCCGAATACGGTCTCACTGCCGAACGCGATAGAGATCGCGCATGCGGCGGGCATCCCCATTCTGGTTGACGCGGCGGCGGAGATTTACCCGCTGGAGAGGATGCGGCGCGTGGCGACAAGCGGGGCCGACCTGGTCTGCTTTGGCGGCAAGTACCTCGGTTCCGGCAATTCGACCGGCATCCTGTGCGGGGACGGAGAGTATGTCAGCAAGGCGCGGCTCAACGGGTTTACGGGCTTTGAGACGGGCAACAACAGTATCGGTCGGGGTTACAAGGTGGACCGGCAGGAGGTGATCGGTACGACGATCGCGCTTCGCCACTGGTTGGAGGCCGACCACGAGCAGCGGTTGCAGGTCCAGTCCGATCGCATAGCGCAGATTTCTGCTGGGCTGGCCGGAATCCCAGACGTGAGCGCGGAAAACATGTGGCAGGCGGACGGTGAGGGCCCGTGGATGCGGCTCGACGTCAGTTGGGACGAGGAAGCAAAGGGTCGAACCGCTGAAGAGGTATCGCAAGCGCTCCAAAACGGCTCACCGTCGATCTTCTGTCGATCGGACGAGGGAAGCCTGCACTTAGCGGTCCATACCTTGCAAGAGGGAGAGACCGAAATCGTGATGCGCCGCCTTCAGGAAGAGCTGTCCTGAGGCCATTTATTTCCAGGAAATCAACCATGTCCGATTCCGGCCCTGGCCGCCATTTTCTTCAGATACCAGGCCCGACCAATCTGCCCGAGCGCGTCAAGCGCGCGCTCTCGCGCCCTACGATAGACCATCGCGGGCCTGATTGCGCCAAGATGACTCTCAGCATCCTGGAACGGCTGAAAGAGGTTTTCCAGACGGATGGACCGGTGATCATCTATCCCTCATCCGGCAGCGGAGCGTGGGAGGCTGCGCTGGTGAATACGCTCTCTCCCGGGGACAGGGTCCTGTTCGGATCCAACGGTCAGTTTTCCTCCACCTGGCAGAATGTGGCGGCTGGGGTGGGAATGACCGTAGAGGAGCTGCAGGGCGATTGGCGCTGCCCAATCGATCTGGCGGCGCTCGAGAACCGCCTCGCCGAAGACCGTGGGCGCGAAATCCGCGCGCTGGCACTTGTCCACAACGAGACGTCCACCGGCGTCGTCAACGACGTCGCGGGCGCACGCGCCGCGCTGGACCGTACTGGTCACGACGCGCTTTTATTGGTCGACGTAATCTCTTCGTTGGGTGCAATCGATTATAAGCACGATGAATGGGGCGTGGACGTGACCATCGCCGGTTCCCAGAAAGGGCTGATGATACCGCCCGGTCTCGGCTTCAACGCGCCCAGCCAGAAGGCGTTGGAGGCATCAAATTCTGCAGGGCAGGCCCGCTCCTACTGGGACTGGGGCCGAATCCTGGAGTTCAACCGCGACGGCTTTTACCCGTACACCCCGGCCACCAATCTACTGTTCGCCCTCGATGAGGCCTTGTCGATGCTGCTTGAGGAAGGGCTGGCGGACGTTTTCGCCCGGCATGCCCGCCTGGCGGAAGCGACGCGGCGGGCCGTGCGCGGTTGGGGGCTGGATATCTACTGCCGGGACCCCAAAGCCTATTCGAACGCCCTCACAGCCGTTTCAATGCCGGCAGGCTTCAACGCCGACCTACTTCGCCAGGTGATCCTCGAACGGTTCGACATGTCTCTCGGCACCGGCCTGGGACAGCTGAAAGGAAAGGCCTTTCGCATCGGCCATCTGGGTGATCTGAATGAGCTGACATTGGCCGGCACACTCTGCGGAGTCGAGATGGGGCTGGCGGCCTGCGATGTACCCCATCTCAGCGGCGGCGTCAAAGAGGCGCTGGCATTCCTGGCGAAGGACCCGTAACGCATCTTCCCTCTTACGATGCCCCAACAAGACAGTCAGGTAACGAGCCAAGTTGACGTCCAGAGACTTGCTGGCAGTTTGCGCGCGGCGGTTGCCGGTGAGGTCCACTTTGACGGCGCCAGCCGGGCGATGCACGCGACGGACGCGAGCGTCTACCAGATCGTCCCCCTGGGCGTGGTGACTCCGCGAAGCCGAGAGGACGTCGCGGAGGTGGTGCGCATTTGCCGGCAGCACGGCGTCTCGATCACGGCGCGCGGGGGTGGGACCTCGCAGGCCGGACAGGCGATAGGGGCGGGCCTGTCGCTGGATTTCTCGCGCTACATGAACCGTGTGCTTGACCTGGACACGGCGGGCGCGACGGTCACGGTCGAGCCCGGTATCGTGCTGGATGAACTGAATGCGCTGCTCAAGCCGCATGGACTGCACCTTCCCCTAGACCTTTCGACTTCAAACCGGGCCACGATAGGCGGGATGATCGCCAATAACTCGGCGGGTACGCGCTCGATCATATACGGCAAAACGATTGACTACGTTGAAGCGGTCGACGTCGTTTTCTGTGACGGCAGCAGGGCGAGCCTGGGCCGGGTTTCGGAGGAGGAGCTGCGTTCGAAGCTGGGGCAACAGGACCTGGAGGGCGCTGCCTACAGGACTGTGCAGCGGCTGGGGAGCGAACTGGAGTCGGAGATCCGGCAGAGGTATCCGCGTTTACTGCGCAGAGTGGGCGGGTACAATCTGGACGAGTTCACGCCTGTGGAAGAGGATGGGAGGCCCCGAGAAGCGTTCAATCTGGCGCGGATTCTGGTCGGCTCCGAAGGTACGCTGGCCCTGACGGTGTCGGCAAAGATGCGGCTGGTACCGTTGCCACCGCGCCGCGCCCTGTGCAGCGTGGAGTTTGCCGATTTGCTGGAGGCGATGCGGGCTACGCCGGTAATCCTGGAACACGGTCCGTCGGCGGTGGAGTTGATAGACCGTTTCATGCTGGACAAGACGCGCGGCCGGATCGAGTACGCGCCCTTGCGCGGGTTCATCCAGGGCGACCCCGGGGCCGTGTTGCTGGTTGAGTTTTTCGGCGAGTCGGGCGAAGAGCTGGAGGACAAGGTCGGGCGCCTGGAGGCAGACCTGGAAGCGCACGGGCTGGGTGACACCATTTACCGGGCAATAGAGGCTGAGGAGCAGGCGCGTATCTGGGAATTGCGCCGCGCCGCGCTGGGGCTGACGATGTCGGAGACCGGGGACGCCAAGGCGATCTCGTTCGTCGAGGATACGGCGGTGCCGCCCGAACGCCTGCACGATTATATCGAGAATTTTCAGAGGATTCTGGCGAAATACGATACGCAGGCCGGCTTCTATGCGCATGCATCGGTCGGGCTGCTGCACATTCGTCCGGTCATCAACCTGAAGAGCGCGCGGGGTGTGCAGCGCTTCGAGGCGATCGCGGGGGAGGTGGCCGACCTGGTGCAGGAGTACGGGGGCGCGCTTTCGGGCGAGCACGGCGACGGGCTGGTGCGGGCACCGTTTCAGGAGAAGATGTTCGGCCCGGTTCTGTACAACGCTTTCTGCGAGGTCAAGTCTGCGTTCGACCCTATCAACTTGCTCAATCCCGGCAAGATCGTGCACGCACCTGCCTTAACGTCGAACCTGCGCTTTGAACCGGCTGTCGAGCAGGCGGACGTGTGGGAGCAGGAAAGCAATGAAGGAGATGGCGACGGGTCCGAAGAGCGGGACGGCGGGCAGGCGTACGCCACCGGGTTCGACTTTTCCGACTTTGGCGGACTGTTGCGGGCGACGGAACAGTGCACGGGCGTGGGCGCTTGCCGCAAGACGCTCACGGGCACGATGTGCCCGTCCTACATGGCTACGCGCAATGAGATTGACAGCACGCGGGGCCGTGCCAACGCCCTGCGTCTGGCCCTTTCCGGCGGCCTGGAGGCGACCGGTTTTGGCGACGAGGAGCTGCTGCCGGTCCTCGAGCTGTGCCTGGAATGCAAGGCGTGCAAACGGGAGTGCCCCACCGGCGTGGACATGGCGCGCCTCAAGAGTGAATTTCTGCACCAGTATCACTCGCGCCACGGGGCACCGTTCAAAGACCGGGTGCTGTCGAGGGCTGATCGCATTGCGCGCTGGGGGAGCCGGCTGGCGCCGCTTTCGAACTGGCTGGCCGGGTCGGGCCCGGTTCGACGGGTAAACGAGGCCTTGTTTGGGCTGGACCGACGGCGGCCTTTGCCTGCGTTCAGCGGTCGACCGTTCACGCAGAGCTGGCGGGGCGGCAGGGCTGATGGCCCGTCTGCCGAGGCGAAGGTGGCGCTGTTCGCGGACACGTTCAACAATTACTATGAACCGGAACAGCTGGCTGACGCGGTTACCGTGCTGGAGCGCTGCGGGGCTGAGGTCACGGTGGCGCCACAGGTCTGCTGCGGCCGGCCGCTGATATCGAAGGGTTTTCTGAATGCGGCTGCGCGGCAGGCCGCGGCGACAACTTCAGCGCTGCTGCCGCTGGCCGAAGACGGCGTTCCGATTCTCTTTTGTGAACCGAGCTGCTATTCGGCGGTGCAGGACGACCATCCGCGGTTGCTGCGAGGCGCGGCGCAGGAGGACGCAAGCAAGGTGGCGGCTGCGTGCCAACTGGTTGAGGAGTGGGCCGGGCCGCGCATGAAGCCGACCAATTCAGGCCCGTCACGGGTACTGGTTCACGGGCACTGCCATCAGAAGGCCCTTGTGGGCATGCAACCCCTGCAGCGGCTGCTTGGGGCCATACCCGATTGCGACGTAACCGTACTGGACAGCGGCTGCTGCGGACTGGCGGGACTGTTTGGATATGAGCACTATGATGTCTCGAAACTGATCGGGGAACGCCGATTGCTGCCGGCCGCACGCGACCTGGGGGAGAACGAGGCGCTGGTCAGCCCTGGATTTTCTTGCCGCCAGCAGATCAAGCACTTTTCGGGGGTGCAGTCGCGGTCGCCGGTATCGCTGCTGGCGGCCTTGCTTTGACGAGGGGCGGGCCGCGTAACAGCCGCATTTTCACCTGCGGCAGATGCCTGCTGGCCGGCAAGAGGGCTGAACGGGGTCAGTGGAGAATCGATGGTGGGGCGGCAGATTCCGACAGTCGGAGGGGATCGACGTGCAAGAACATGGTGGCCGGATAATAGTGGTTCTGTGCGCGTGTAGTATACTATCGACTATTGGAGCGGCCGCCTTTTATTGTTGAATTCGCCTTCCCCAACTCACTGCCCAGAACAGAAGGAAGCCTTTGAAACTCAGGTCATTTCTCCCTCTGAAGACTCGGCGCGGCCTTCGCCCTGGTGAAACGGCTGCGGCCGAGAGACAAGACCCTATCCACCCACAATCCCCCTTTGGAAC
Organism: Caldilineaceae bacterium; assembly: GCA_026914085.1. Taxonomy (GTDB): domain Bacteria; phylum Chloroflexota; class Anaerolineae; order Caldilineales; family Caldilineaceae; genus Bin5. The sequence continues at coordinate 7,153 of JAPPKG010000577.1, forward strand.
AAGAATGAATCTGAAAGACGTGGCAATCGCCCTGCTTCTCCTGCTATCGCTTTCGGCCTGCGCCGGGGGCGAAGGGGGAGGGACGCCAACGCCGACAAAGACGCCGGAGCCGGCTGCAATGGAGCAGGCCGCTGAGACTGCAACGCCTCCACCGACAAGTGTGGCAGGGAGCGATAGTGCCAGTTCCGAGAGCGTGCAGGCAACCGCTACGCCGGTACCGGGGGGCGTGGCGCGCTACACAGGACTGCCCCTGGCCGATCCGACTTTGCTGCAGGAGACACCGATACTCGTCTGCCTCAACAATGACGTTGACAGCCGTGCGGCCCATTACGGGCTGAACGAGGCGGACGTGACCTACGAGTATATCGTTGACGGTTTCCATCTGACCCGGCTGACCAGCATGTTTCAGAGCATCCCAGCCAAGGAGATCGGGCCGGTGCGCAGCGCACGGTGGCCCAATATCCATACCACGTACATGTTCGACGGCATTCTGGCTTGCTCCGGCGGCAGCGACGGTATCCGCTATCTCCTGAAGAACGAGGTCGGGTTCCCTTATCTGGACGCGGATTCGGAAGACCCGGAGAGCCTTACCTATTTCTACAGCGTGGGCAACAACTATCGCACGCGCTTGCGGACGAGCGTCGACAGGGTGCGGCGGTGGATGATCGACATGGCGAGGACTTGCGACGTGTCGCCGCTGCTGCCCTACTGCCTTGAGATTTTCAGTCCGTGGCTGGAAGGGCAGAAGAACAGTCCGCGGCCGGTGGAGAGAGCGAGCTTCTCTTTCAGTGGGACGCCACGGGATTTTTGGGCCGGTGAGGCGACGATCGTTCGTATTCCTTACCCTGAGAATAACGGTGTCGAGTGGCGCTACGATGCGTCGAGCGGCCGGTACCTGCGTTACCAGAGCCGTGCAGTGCACATGGACCAGGCCACGGGGCAGCAGATCAGCAGCGACAATGTGATCGTCGTCTTTGCGGAACACGAACTGACCAACATCGTTGAAGACAGTCTGGGTACGCTCAGTGTGAAGATCAATCTCTACGGGTTCGGGGATCTGCGCGTATTTCGGGACGGCAAGGTCTACGAAGGTACCTGGCGCGCTAACGACCAGAGCCCGCCGCGCTGGCTCGGTCCAGGCGAGCAGCCGATAACTCTGAAGCCGGGCCGTACGTGGATACAGGTCGTGCGCACGAGCGACAGAATCAGCTACCAGTAGTGAAGAGAGTTGTAACGGATCCGCCGCCGGCTGTCGAGGGGGCGGCGGAAGACAGCAGCCTAGAGTCCCCTGGGTTTGTAGGTCGTCAGCAACCGGCCACCAGCGACTGGAGTTCGCGCATGTTGCGGGTCAAAATAGTCTGCACAATTGGGCCGACCAGCACGGATCCCGAAGTTTTGGCGCAACTGATCGACGCGGGCATGAATGTGGCGCGCATAAACATGAGTCACGGGGACCACGATTTTCACGCCCGCAATATTCACACGATTCGAGAGATTGCCCAGGAGCGCAACAGGCCGGTAGCGATTCTGGTTGATCTGCAGGGACCGAAACTACGTGTGGGCGAAATGCAGCCAGGGGGTGTCCCGCTGACAGCCGGTGAGGAGTTGATACTCACCACCGAAGAGATTGTCGGCGAACCTGGACGCGTACCGATCCAGAATAAGGAGGTCCCGGCCAGCATCGAGGAGGGCCGGCGCGAATCGTCAATGCAGTCAGCGGGAGGGACGCAAGAACGGATACTGCTGGATGACGGTTTGCTTGAACTGGAGGTAATTGAAGCGACCGAGACAACGGTGCGAACGCGGGTGATCGTTGGGGGCATTTTGCAGGATCGCAAGGGAATGAACCTTCCTCAGACCAAGCTGACCGTTCCTTCGATGACCGAGAAGGACCGTATCGACGTCGATTTCGCTCTGGAACATCAGGCCGACTGGATCGCGCTCAGCTTTGTGCGCACGGCAGCCGACGTCCAGGCGCTGCGAAAGGTGGTGCAGAGCCGGGCGCCCCTGGGACGGGCCACGCCGATCATCTCCAAGATTGAAAAGCCTGAAGCGGTGGAGAACATCGAGGAGATCATCCAGGCATCGGACGGCCTGATGGTGGCAAGGGGGGATTTGGGCATCGAGACCAGCCCGGAGGCAGTGCCGATGATTCAGAAGATGATCATCGCCCGTTGTATCGGCACTGATAAGCCGGTGATCACGGCAACGCAGATGCTGGAATCGATGATTCGCAACCCGCGTCCGACGCGTGCCGAAGCCAGCGACGTTGCGAATGCCGTGCTGGATGGGAGCGATGCCATTATGCTCTCCGGGGAGACAGCCGCGGGCAACTATCCGGTTCAGACGGTCCAGACGATGGCAAATATTGCCAAAGAGGCGGAGCGAGTGCGAAGCGTTACCCAACCGCACTACCGGCCGTCGCAGCAGGCGGTGGACGGCTTCTTTGGCACGGTGGCGGACAGTTCGGAGCAGGGGACAGACAAGAACTCAGGGGTGGCGCCATCGGTAGCCGAAGCTGTCAGCCAGGCCACGGTAGCGACTGCGGAGGACGTTGGCGCGGCGGCAATTATCGCGCCCACGGCCAGGGGGGCGACGGCCAAAAAGCTGGCGCGGTTCCGCCCGTCGGTCCCCATTATCGCGGTGACGCCCAGTCACCTGGTTTACCGCCAGCTGGCCCTGTACTGGGGGGTATTTCCGTTGATGGGCCAGCGCATGAACACCATCGACGAGATGCTGGAGGACGCGGTGCGCATTGCATTGCGAGCCGGATTTGTCCAGCAGGGCGATGTAACGGTGGTGACAGGCGGGGTGGTTGGGGGCGTACCGGGAGAAACGAACCTGATGACGGTGCGGCGCATCGCCAGGGTGCTGATGCATGGTCAGGGTGTGGGCAACCGACGCATGAGCGGGCGCGTAGTGCGGCTAAAGCCGGGACAGGACCCGCTTGAACAGGCGTTGCAGGACCGGATGATGACGACGCAGGACATTCTGGTGGCGGAGGAGCTGAACCACGTAAGTATGGACCTGGTCTATCATGCAGGCGGGTTAATCACCGCGGAATCGGCGCCCGACAGTATAGCGGCGCTGGCGGCGGTGGAGTTGGGCATCCCAGCGATCCTGCAGGCGAAGGGAGAATGGGATGAACTGGAGGACGGCCAGACAGTCGTTATCGATGCCCGAACCGGGAACGTATACGAGTGGGACCTGTAGATTGGCCCAATAGTGAGAAGGTCTAGACAACTGCCGGGGGTTTGTTGCCCGATTCGGCGATGGCCCGGCGGACATCCACTCTGAGCAGCAGTGCAAGCCCCACCACAAAGAAAAGAATAATCGAGACGATCGCAGGGCGCAGGCTGCCTGTGAACTGGTTGACGAGGCCGAAGGCCAGCGGGCCCAGCCAGGAGGTGCCGCGTTCGCTGACTTCGTAGATGGAGAAGAACTCAGCCTCTTTTCCTTGCGGAATCATGTTGGCGAAGAGGCCACGGCTGACCGCCTGTGTGCCTCCCATCACCAGAGCGATAAAACCTCCCAGAATCCAGAATTCCAGTATTCGGCTCTCCCCTCTGAGGCCGATGTAGGCATAGATTACAACGATAGTCCACACTATCAGACCGATGATCAGCGCTTTTTTTGCCCCGACGCGCATAGCCAACCTGCCAAAGAGGAGTGCGCCGCCAAAGGCCACAAACTGGATCATCAGGATTATCATGGTCAGCACGTCCTGCTCGATCTCCAGCCCTCCCTGCACCAGCGGGGCAGCGGCAAAGACGGCGGCTACAGCGAATACGGTTTGAATGCCGTCGTTGTACAGCAGATAGGCGATCAGAAAACGGACTGTGTGGGGATAGTCGGCGGCCTCCTGGAATGTTCCCCAGAGTTGCTTGAGACCGGTTGACAGGTATGTCTCGCCGGGAGGAAGCGCCTTGGCCGTGTCGCGCGAGCGCAGAAGCCTCCAGGTTACGAACGACCAACCGAACCACCACAGGCCGCCTGAGAACAGATTTATGCGGACGGCAAGTCCGCTGTCGATACCCAAAGTGTCACGCATCAGGAAGAAGGCAAGATTGAGCGTCAGAAGCAGGCCGCCCCCGAGGTAGCCGAGCGCCCAGCCCACAGAGGAGACGCGGTCGCGGTCCTCGGGGTCGGCGATGTCGGGCAGGTAGGCATTGTAGAAGACGATGGCTGCGCCGAAGCAGAGATTGGCGAAGATAAAGAGGATGCCTCCCAGCCACCAGGTCTGGTCGGTTATAAAGAACATGAACATTGTGGCCCAGGAGCCGGCGACGGCGAAGATCTGCATCAGCCTCTTTCGCAGGCTGGAGTAGTCGGCGATGGCGCCCAGGACCGGCAGGAACAGGACCTGGAGGATGACGGAAATTGAGATGCAATAAGAGACGAATGAGTAGGGCGCCATGGGAATGCCCAGGACGCGGACCAGCCCATCGGCGCCGGCAGCCTGTTCGGCCAGGTTCGAGACGTAGGGGCCGAGGAAGACGGACCCGACAGTTGTTGAAAATGCTGAATTGGCCCAGTCATAGAAGTACCAGCCGAGTTGCTCGCGGCGGTTGCCCGGCTCAATTTCGGGCACGGGAGTCTGATTCAGGTCAGCAGACGATTCCGTTGGCATCAGATGCTCCTTGCTGGCTGACGCGGCAAATGGGACTTCTGCGTACAGGGTCCTTAAATGTCCGCAGGTCGAGGCTCTGGCACCTGGGGTACACCATACAGGGTTTCGCCGTGGAGTTCGTCCAGGCGGACGGGGGTGATGCGGTTGCCGAGGTCAAGACCCGAGGGAGCCCGGGCGGTCACGCGCAGGTAGTTGTCGGTCAGGCCGCTCCAGATAGTGGAGTCAGGCTGATCGGTCAGTTGCCGGCCTGCGCCCTCCCAGAGAACGGGGCGGGTCGATCCGATAAATCGGGTCCGTTCCAGGCGGCCTGTGCGTGCGATTACCTGGTGCATGCGCTGCGAACGTTCTCGCTTGCCCGACTTTGGCACCTGACCGTCGAATCGGGCAGCGGCCGTTCCTACGCGGGGGCTGAAGGGGAAGATGTGGGCGTGGGCAAAGCGCATCTCTTCGACGAAGCGCAGGCCCTCTTCAAAGTCGGCCTCGGATTCGCCGGGAAAACCGACTATCACGTCGGTAGTAATGATCAGGTCAGGGATGGCTGCGCGGGCGTCGGCGACCAGCTTGCGGAAGCTCGCCACAGTGCAGCGGCGGGCCATACGGCGCAATTGGGCGTCCGTTCCGGCCTGCAGCGGCAGATGCAGATGGGGGCAGAGACGTCCCGGCCAGCGTTGCCAGAGGTCGAAGAAGCCTTCGGCCAGCTCCCAGGGTTCCAGGCTGCTGAGGCGCAGGCGGGCGACGTCGGTGTCGGTGAGAATGGCCGTGGTCAACTCCTTGAGATCGGTGCGCTGGCTACCGGGGAGATCCCTGCCGAAAGCACCGAGGTGGACACCGGTGAGCACGGCTTCGCGGTAGCCGTTGCGGACCAGTGCCTGGACTTCCTGCACTACATCGGCAGTGGTGCGGCTGCGGCTGTCGCCGCGCAGGGTGGTGACGATGCAGAACGTGCAGCGGTTCTGGCAGCCGTCCTGGACTTTGACGAAGGCGCGTGTGCGTCCGCCGTCCTCATCAGGGGACGCGGCGTGGAAGGGGGTACCGTACGGTTGAATGCGGGCGAGATCTTCGGGATCGGAAAACTCTGCGCTCCAGGGCTCGAGGAGCGAATGCAGCATCTCCTTGGACTGGTTGTCGGCGACCAGCTCGACGCCGGGGAGAGCGGCGCTCTCCCGGGGAGCGAGGGTGGCGTAACAGCCGGTCAGGGCGATGCGGGCATCGGGGTTGCGTTTGTTGAGGTGGCGGGCGGCCTGGCGGCTCTTGCGTGCGGCCTGGGCTGTAACGGCGCAGGTGTTGAGTACGATCACGTGGGCGTCTTCGGGCCGGCCGACGATGCGATGACCGGCAGCGCTGAGGCGGCCTGCAAGTGTGCTATTTTCGCTGAAGTTGAGCCGGCAACCCAGCTGGTCGAGAAATACACGCATTGTATGCTGCTTGTGGCTGGTTGCCAGCGGCTGCCTTCATGTGTAGCGACTGGCTGACGGTGATGACAGGATAACACAGAAACTTTCTTACCAATTAATCAGGGATCAGGTATACTCGAACCTATGAAACTGTCACTTTCAGTACGGGTCGCGGAGAGCTTCAACAACAAGCGGGAAAGCGCTATACCGTTGGAGGAGCTGGCGCGCATCGCGGCGGAGGCCGGTTACAAGGCCCTGTGTATGCGTGCGTCGGTTGTGGGGGTGCAAAGCCCTGCGGGCACTGCGGAACGCGTTAAGGGCACGGTAAGAGAACACGGGTTGACCATCTCGATGGTGACGGCTGATTTTCCCGTCCCGGAGAACAGCGACGAAGGGCCGAACAGCCTGCGGAACATCACGCCTTCTCTTGACCTGGCGGAGGCGCTGGGCGCGGACTTGATCCGCATCTGCATGAAGAAGGAGGAGGACATTCAGCATGCGCGGCGGGCGGCCGACGAGGCCCGCGAGCGGGGCATCCGCCTGGCCCATCAGAGCCACACGCGCAGCCTGTTTGAGACGGTGGAGGGGTCAGTGGCGGTGCTCAGGGAGGTCGGCCGGCCCAATTTCGGCATCATCTATGAACCCGCCAATCTGGCCCTGTGCGGCCAGGCGTACGGCGAGTCGACGCTGCGCGCGTTCCAGCCCTGGCTGTTCAATGTATATCTGCAAAACCATACGCCCGAGCCGGACGGCCTGCAACCGATGGAGACGTGGACGCGGGGTATGGTCAATTCCACTTTGCGTCCGCTGGACGCGCCGGGCGGCATCGAGTTCGCGGTGATCTTCGACGGTCTGAGAACGATAGGCTATGACGGCTATGTCACGATGCACCAGGCATTTGGCGGCGACATGACGCCGGCGGAGGCGACGAGGCGCACGGCAACTTTTTTGGGAGGGCTGATGAAGTAGGCGCGGCACGCAACCTGCAGCGTGCCCGCCGTGCGCAGGAACTCTGTTTGCAGCAGCTATATGCGACTCAGACGGCTGTGTCTGGGTTTACAACCAAAGAGAGTTTTTCAATGACGAAAAGACGGCACAACGCGAATTCCTCGGCGCGGGAAGCGAGCGGCTCGAAGGACCAGTCTGCATCCCGCTCCGAGGCCGACGAGAACAACGCTTCTGCCCCTTCACTTGGAGATTCAGATACGCCTTCTACCCCAGCAGGCGGTGCCTCCAAGCAACACGTTACTCCGAAATCCCACTCAACTGAAACCGAATCGGCGCCAGCGCCGCCCCACCCAGTTCAGCGCGCCAGCGCATTCTCCGTGGCCCAGGAACAGTTGAATCGCGTCGCCAAAGCCATGGATCTTGACGACGATTTGCGGGCGCATCTGAGTATGCCGCGCCGGGAACTGATCGTGCACTTTCCGGTGGAGATGGATGATGGCTCGTTGCGAAATTTCACCGGATTCCGGGTGCATCACAACACGGCGTTGGGGCCTACAAAAGGGGGTATCCGCTACCATCCGGACGTGACCCTGGACGAATCACGTGCACTGGCCATGTGGATGACGTGGAAGTGCGCGTTGATGAACCTGCCGTATGGGGGCGCCAAGGGTGGTGTCATCGTCAATCCAAAGGAGCTGTCGGAGAGGGAACTGCAGGCGATGACGCGGCGCTACACGTCGGAGATCAGTCTCTTCATTGGCCCGGAGATGGACATTCCGGCGCCGGACGTGGGAACTGACGCGAGAGTGATGGCGTGGGTGATGGACACGTATTCGATGAATCGGGGTTATTCGGTGCCGGCGGTGACGACCGGTAAGCCGCTGGCCGTGGGCGGTTCTGCCGGCAGGGAGTACGCGACCGGACTTGGCATTACATATGTAACCAGGGCCATGCTTCGGCGCCGCATGGGTCTTCACATAGAGGATGCAACGGTGGCGATACAGGGGTTCGGTAATGTCGGTAGTTGGGCTGCAAGGGCAATGCATGAACGGGGCGCCAAGGTCGTAGCCGTCAGCGACGTGAACGGCGCAGTGTATGACGAACGGGGGCTTGACCCGCGCCATCTAAAGAGCTTCGCTGAAGAGACGGGGTCGGTCGTCGGCTATCCGCGCGCGGATTCTCTGACGAACGAAGAGCTGCTGGAATTGAAAGTGGACGTTCTGATTCCGGCGGCACTGGAAGGGCAGATTACAAGAGAGAATGCGGACAAGATAAACGCCCGCGTGATCGCCGAAGGGGCCAACGGGCCGACTACGCCGGAAGCCGACCGCATTCTGGAGGACAAGGGCGTCCTGATCATTCCGGATATTCTCTGCAATGCCGGCGGTGTGGTGGTCAGTTACTTTGAATGGGTGCAGGACCTGCAGGCCTTTTCCTGGGACGAGAGCGAAATTCGGCTTCAGATGAAACGCAAGTTACTGGACAACCTGGACGATGTGCTGGCGATCACTCTGCAGACCGGCCAGGACCTGAGGACGGCGGCCTATACAATCGCGATCCAGCGGATTGTGGATGCGGTGAAGTATCGGGGTATTTATCCGTAACCTGCGGTGTATGGGGAGGCCGGTCAGTCATCCCGGCCCTCCTCAATTACGCCGATCAACTCTTCTGCGTCGGCGAAAAATCGGGGCTGCCGATCAATTGTTCATTCACCGAAATGTTCCCTGCAATCGTGTGCCGTGTCGTTGCGGACTGCGCGATATTCGAGCCAGCGGTCACATGCGTCGCCGCTGATCAGGCTGTGCCTGGCGGCATGGCGAAAAATATCATTGAAAGTGAGTTGATCGGCCTGCCGATTACTGGCGAAGTAGGGGCGAAATTTGCCGGAGGGGTAGATTTTCTCAAAGAACTCCCGCGGATTACCATTTGCACAGAGCCACATCAGTCTAAGAGATTTCACCTGACACGTGCGATTGATTTACTGACCGCTCCTCTTAACATCCAGATAGCTGCGCAGAATCACCGCAGCGGCGACAGCGTCCTGTCCGGCCGGGTGTGACCCTTCTGCGGCGATCCACTGGTCGGCGGCAAAGCTGCTGAGGCGTTCATCCCAGAATACCAGGGGTACCTCGGCGCCACGGATGTTACGCAGGGCGCGCGTGAAGCGGGCTGCCCAGTTGCGGACCTTACGCGCTTGCGGGCCTTCGCTGCCATCCATGTTGCAGGGCAGCCCGCAGACGATCAGGACGGCCTCCTCTTCTGCGCAGATTTTGGCGAGGGCGTCGAAGTCGGCGCGGCGGTTACGGCGTTGCAGCGTATGGAGTGGGCGCACAGTCAGGCGCAGTGGATCGCAGGCGGCGACGCCGATACGGGCATCGCCCACGTCCAGGGCGATGATCTTGCCCGGGGGCTTTGAATTCCCAAGAGGGGTGGGTTGGGTCATCGGTAAAGGGAGACTACTGCCCGCTGCGCGCAGCCTCGCTCAGTTCGACGCGTACCTGGATGCGACTGGCGATCTGGGGGAGCGTGGCGAACCAGGCGGGATCCTGGTAGAACTCCGGCGCTCTGGCCAGAAGCCAGTCTTCCTGCAGTCTGCTGGCTGCCTCTTCGGTGTTCAGACCGGTTACGGCTTGGCTGACGGCTCTCACGTCGATAGGGATGACGTAGTTTCCGCTTGCGGTCACGGCGTAACGCAGTGTGCGGCCGGTTACGACCGTATTGGGTTCGACGGTGAATCTTATGGATTCCGCCACGAGTTGGCCGCGTTCGGGCACTTCGCTGCGCAGGGCCACCATGGCGGCCTCTTCGGATTCTGACCGGTTAATCACGCTTCCCTGGATCAGCACTCGCAGGGTGAGGTTGAGCTCGTCTGCAGGCTCATCGTTGAACTGGTCGAAGAATTGGGCAGTAATCCAGGTCAGGACGGTATCTTCGGGCATCCACTCATCCGGGCCCAGTTCCACCGACAGCCTCTCATGGGCGACTTCGCGGATACTGCCGTAGACCTGGTCAAGAAGCCTGTCCCTGTCCTCTTGCGTGACGAGACGCACGCGGGCATTGGCACCACCTGCGGTGGCCTCCGGATTTGTTACGCGGACACGGGTGCGGAGACCGCCGGCGACTGTGGTGATCCTGTTGCTGGGTACATTGCCGAGGATGCCCGGTTCCGTTGCTTCGATTTCGACTTCGGCCTGCGTGCCTAACGGGCCAGCGATCTCAAGATCCTCAAGTATGCGGAAGTCGACGTCGTCTCCTGTGCTGGTGGAGACGATCGTACCGGCCGGGATGCGCACCGTCCCGTTGGTCTGGTTAGTAAAGACCACCTTTCCCGTGGCCAGATCCACTTCAGACCACCCAGCACCGGTCGTGGAGACAGTGCCGGTTGCTTCAACCGTCGTCTCGATCAGGCGGGCCGACAACAGCCCTTGCTCAAGGTCGGAGGCTTCAAGCTGCGGATCGGCTGTCAGCAGAACGGTCGTTTCGAGAGCACGCTGCCCAGGTACAAGGGTGACCGTGGCTGCGGGCAGCACGTAGTAAACGAATCCGCTCAGAAATGTGACCAGGAAGAGACCCACAAACAGGTATCCCACGAGCTGCAGCCATAGTGGGGTGGCGGCGTGATAGCGCCTCGTCGCACGAATTCGGCGACTGCGTATTTTGTCAAGGCTGGGACGCGCATGCAGCTTGGGATCGATCGAGCCGCTTGGCTTGCGCCAGTTAGGGGGCTCCGGGAGCCATATGCCGGCCTGGTTGGACTGGCTTTGGGGCGCGGGGGCGTCCGTGCGCCAACGGCGCCAGCGCGCGGCGGCTTCGCTGCCAAATATGGGGATGCCCAACCGTTTGGCATTCTGGCGAATGGTCGGATCGCGGGTTACCAGTGCCAGGTCCTGGCCGAGGCGTTGGGACTGACGTTGCAGCAGACGCAGCCGCGGCAGGCTTTCCAACTGCGCGCAGCCGTCGGGCAGGACGACGGCCACCGCGCCGCGGCCTATGCGCGCCAGCTGCTGGCGGAGGACTTCGATTCGAATATCGTGTTCTACGGTCAGGATCTCTGCCACAAGAATGACCCGGCCCTGGAATCAGGCTATACGAAGTTGGCAGGCGCTGCCTGCGCTCCTGCTAGCCAAGATTGGCCTCAACCCATCCGGCTACCTGACCAAGGGCCTCAGGCAGTTTGTCGGCGTGGCGCCCACCGGCCTGGGCCATGTTCGGCCGCCCGCCGCCGCCGCCGCCAACGATTTTGGCCGCGTCGCGCACGAGATTTCCGGCGTGGATGCCCTTTTCAATGGCGTCGTCGGTGGCTGCGGCCACCAGCATCGGTTTTTCGTTAATGACTGAGCCGAGTACGACGACGCTGCTGCCCAGCCTGTCGCGGAACCAGTCGGTCATCTGGCGAAGGGCATCGACGTCATTCGCCTCCACCTGCTCGGCGAGGACGGCAAGGCCGTTCAGGCGCACGGCATGGTCTAGCAGGGTCTCGCTCTGCTGGCGACTGAGCTTGGCGCGCGTCTGCTCCAGTTCACGTTCGAGCTGGCGGTTGTGTTCCTGCAGCCGGTGCACTGCCTCCACCGTCTGTTCGGGCTGGACGCGCAACCCGGCGGCGACCGTGTCGAGCGCGGCCAGGCGATCGGAGAGGACGGCCTGGGCGGCGCGGCCGGTTAACGCTTCGATGCGGCGCACGCCGGCGGCGCTGCTGCCTTCACTTGTAATGAGAAACGGACCGATCTCGCCGGTGGTTCCCACGTGGGTGCCGCCGCACAGTTCCTGTGAGACGGCTTCGCCGCCGTCGCCGATTGAAATCACGCGAACGGTGTCGTCGTATTTCTCTTCAAAGAAGGCCAGCGCGCCTTCGGCCACAGCACGATCGAATCCGGTCCAGCGATCTCTGACAGGGTGGTTGGCGAGCACGGCCTGATTGGCGGCTTGCTCGATGGCGCGCAGCTGGTCTGTGCTGACCGGCTGCGGGTGGGAAAAGTCGAAGCGCAGCCGGTCCGGGGCCACCAGGGAGCCTCTCTGGCGGACATGCTCACCCAGCTGGCCGCGTAGCTCGGCGTGCAGCAGATGGGTGGCGGTGTGGTTGCGCATGATGTCCCAGCGGCGTTCGGTGTCGATGAGGGCGTAGGCTGGATCATTGACCTTGATTGTGCCGCTCGTGACTTTGCCTACATGGACGATCAGGCCGGGAATCGGGCGCCGCATGGAATGGACTCGTAGCGACCAGACGGGCCTCTGCATGTCCTCGGGGAAGTATTCGATTTCCCCGGTGTCGCTGACCTGGCCACCGCTTTCGACGTAGAAGGGCGTCTCGGGGAGGATGAGTTCGACCTCGTCGCCGGCGTGAGCCTGTTCGACCGCGTGGCCGTCCTTCACGAGGCCGATGACGGTTGTCCCGGCATCCTCGGCGTCTTCGTAGATCAGCTGGCGCACGCCATCTTCGCCGAGAAGGTCGCGGCTTCGCAGCTTCTCCAACGTAGAAACGTAGACGGAAACATCGGCGGCGGCGGCCTGCTGGTCGCTGCCGGACTGGCGGCGCTGCTGCTCGAGCGCGGCCTGGTAGCCGGCCTCGTCAACGTCGAAGCCGTTTTCCTGGGCGATGTCGCGGGTAATGTCCAGGGGGAAGCCGTAGGTATCCCAGAGTCGGAAGGCGTCCTCGCCGGGGATTACGCGGATATTTCCGGCTAGCAGACGAGCCATCAGCCCGTCGAGGAGGGAAAGCCCGGTGGTCAAGGCGCGCTGGAAGCGCTCCTCCTCGGCGGTTACGGTCTGCACAATGAAGTCCTCGTTGGCCTGTAACACCCTGTAGTGGGCACCGAACTCGGCAATGACGACGCGGCAGATCTCGGCAAGGAAAGGCTCCTCGAAACCGATCAGTTTGCCGAAGCGGGCGGCGCGACGCAGGATCATGCGTACAACATAGTCGCGGCCTTCGTTGCCGGGCATCACACCGTCGCTGATCAGGAAGGAGATGGCGCGCCCGTGGTCGGCGATGACGCGGTAGCCGACGAGATGCTCCTGGCGCTGGGCGTCGGAGTGACCCAGGAGTTCCTGGATGCGGTCCATGATGGGTGTGAAGGCATCGGTATCGTAGTTGTTGTCCTTGCCTTGCAAAATTGAAGCCAATCGCTCGAGGCCGGCACCGGTGTCTACGCTGGGCTTGGGGAGAGGGATGAGCTCGCCGCCGGGTTCGCGCTGCTCGTATTGCATGAAGACGAGATTCCAGATTTCCAGGTATTCGTCGTCGACGTTGACACCGTCGGCGACCTGGTCTTCGAGATCGCCCCAGTAGTAGTGGATTTCGGTGCAAGGTCCGCAGGGGCCGATATCGCCCATCTCCCACCAGTTGTCCTTTTTTCCGAATCGCAGGATGCGTTCGGGGGGCGCACCGACCTCTTCCCACAGCGCAACGGCCTCGTCGTCATCGGTGTAGACGGAGAACCAGAGCCTGTCGAGGGAGAGACCCAGGTTGTTGACGAGCAGATCCCAGGCGAATCGAATGGCGTCACGCTTGAAGTAGTCGCCGAAGGAGAAGTTGCCCAGCATTTCGAAGAATGTGTGGTGGCGGGGGCTGGGGCCGACGTTTTCCAGATCGTTGTGCTTGCCGCTTACGCGCAGGCACTTCTGGGAGGTCGTGGCGCGATTGTAGCCCCGCTTCTCCAGGCCGAGTAAGAGATCCTTGAACTGCACCATGCCGGCGTTGACGAAAAGCAGCGTCGGATCGTCTGCAGGCACGATACTGCTGCTGTCGACGATCTGGTGGTTCCGTTCCTGGAAGTACTCGAGGAACCGTTTGCGAATTTCGAAAGTTGAAAGACTTTTCATCGGACGCCTCGCTTGGTTCGGACAGACAAAAAACGCAGTTCCGGGAGCAGGAGTCATTTCCATGACTCCGAACGTACGGACTGCTGCCGATTTTAGCAAATTCAAGGCCGATAAGGGAAACCGCGCAGGGGTCGGCTTTCAGTTCATTGCTCCCTTATCTTGGTGATGACGCCGATCCGCGCTAATAATGGCCACAGGTGGCGCCGAAGTCGGCATCAGATAACATTTTCAACACTGTGCCTGGATGGAAGTTGAACAGTTTTCGTTTGGACCGGACAGGGAAGCATGCCTGCCATAACAGTACGCAATCTACGCAAAACCTTTCAATTGAAGCGCAAGGCGGCCGGTCTGCGGGGGAGTCTGCGCGCGCTGTGGCGGCCAACATACGAGTCGATCGAGGCGGTGCGCGGGCTGTCGTTCGAGATGGATGATGGGGAGCTGCTGGGCTTCATCGGCCCCAACGGCGCGGGCAAGTCGACCACCATCAAGATTCTGACCGGCATATTGCATCCAAGCGGCGGCGAGGCGGCGGTACTGGGCCATGTGCCCTGGCAGGAACGCCAGGCCCTTGCCTTTCAGATCGGCTCGGTCTTCGGTCAACGTCCTCAGCTGTGGTATCACCTGCCGGCGGTGGATACGTTTTACCTATTCGGCAAGATTTATGAACTCGACGACAATTCGTTAAAGCAGCGGATCTCGTTTCTGGCGGAGGCCTTTGAGATCGAGGAGCTGCTGGAGACGCCGGTGCGAAAACTGTCGCTGGGCCAACGAATGCGCTGCGAAGTTGCGGCCTCATTACTGCATAAGCCGCGCGTTCTGCTGTTGGATGAGCCGTCGATCGGTCTTGACGTGGTGGCCAAGCAGCGGCTGCGCTTGACGATTCAGCGCATGAATGAACTTGAAGGCGTGGGGGTATTGCTGACGAGCCACGATGCCGGTGACATCGAGACACTGTGCAGGCGCGTGATCATCGTCAATCACGGCGAGATCGTTTATCGCGACAAGGTGTCGTCGCTGAAACGGCGCTATCTGACGGTAAAGACTGTCGACGTGCGCTATAACGAGCAGCTGGCACCGGATTTCAGCCTGCCGGGCGTGGAGATGGTCAAGGTGGGGCGGTACGGGGCCAAGATGCGCTTTGATACGCGGGTCACGCCGGTGGAGCCGGTGATCAGCGGCCTGGCGGCCGCGGGCAGCCTGGCTGACGTAACGGTTTCAGAGCCGTCACTTGAGGATGTGATCAGCGCAATTTACGCGCGTACGGAGGCCTGAAAATGCATAACAGAGAGGTGGGCATCCTCTCTCCAGAGGGTTGCGTGCGCGATCCTTCGGCAGCGGCTGTCGCGGGCAAATACTGGGCCGTGTTTCGCACGCAGTTGCTGAACAGCCTTGCCTACCCGATCGACTTGCTGGGGCGAAGCCTGCTGATCGTCCTCTTCATGTGGATATTCATGAATCTGTGGCGAGTCACATACGGCGCGATGGGCGCGAACTCAATTGCCGGGCTAACGTTGGCGGACACGATGTGGTACCTGATGATGGCGGAGGCGGTCATGCTGAGCAAGCATGACCTGTCGGAGACATTCTCTGAGCAGGTGAAGGATGGCAGCGTCGCCTATCTGCTGAACAAGCCGTTCAATTTCATCCTCTATCACTTCGCTGCCGGGCTGGGCGACAGCCTACTGGCCTTTGGCGGCAACCTCCTGGTTGGGAGCGCAGTGGTCTGGCTGATGGTAGGCCCGCCGCCGGGCTTGACGGGCTGGATATTCGCGGGGGCGGCTGTGGTCCTTTCCTGGCTGCTGGACTTCTGCTTTTCGGCGCTGATCGGCCTGAGTGCGTTTGTTGTCGAGGAGACAAATGCCTTCCGCTGGATCTACCAGAAGTTCCTGCTGCTGCTGGGCGGGGTGCTGATTCCGCTTGATTTCTTCCCGGCCTGGTTGCAGACGATCTCGCTCAATTTGCCGTTCGCCTGGATCATATACGGGCCGGCCCGTCTGTTCGTCGACCCCAGCCTGGCGCGACTGGGGCACGTCTTCCTGCAGCAGTGCATCTGGCTGGCTGTTGTGGGCGGCATAGTGTGGGTGATCTACCGTCGGGTGGTGGCGCGGCTGGTGATTAACGGGGGTTGAGCCATGGGCCGGCAGCTCGCATTTGTTCTGGCTTTGTGGAAGACGAATCTTCTGAGCGCGATGGAGTACCGAGTCTCATTCCTGACACAGGTGTTTGGAATGATGCTCAACAACGCCATTTATTTCGTCTTCTGGATAATATTTTTTACCCGCTTTGAAGAGATAAACGGTTGGGATCTGGTCGACATGCTGTTCCTGTTCGGCGTCGTCGCGACCGGTTTCGGGGCCGGTACATACCTGTTCGGGAATGCGGTGCAACTGTCGTCACTGATCGCCAACGGTCAGATGGACTACTATCTGTCGCTGCCGCGTCCCGTACTCCTGCATGCACTGGCCAGCAGCAGCAACGCGTCATCTGCGGGAGACTTCACGTACGGTCTGTTCAGCTTTGGCGCCGCAATCTACTTCTCCGGTTCGTTCGGCGGCCTGATGTTACTGCGCTTCACGCTGGGCTGCCTGGCGTCCATAGTTGTACTCATCTCCTTTCTTGTCCTGGTACAGAGCCTAACCTTCTGGATTGGCAATACAAGCCTGCTGACGAGGCACGCGTTCAATGCGATTGTCACCTTTTCTCTTTATCCGATCACTCTCTTCGACGGTACGGCCAAGCTGCTGCTGTTCACTCTGATTCCGGCGGCCTTCATCGGGGCACTGCCGGCAGAGTTTGTGCGCAGTTTTGATCCGTTGCAGCTGGCACAGATCTGCGCCGGCGGCGCGGTATTTCTGCTGCTGTCCGTCTTCGTCTTCTACCGCGGCTTGCGCCGTTACGAGAGCGGCAGCGCGATCCAAGTGCGGATGTAGGTTGCGCCCCTCGCATTCGCTTCCAAGTCAGCTATTGACTTTTCGCCAGAATTGGAGGGCAAACAGCCATCTCATTGGGCCTGCATCGGATAGAGGTCGGGGGGATTGGGGACAGATTGCTTTTGGGGGTGCATCGCTGATTTGGGGTGGGAACAGTCAGGCGGGGAGCCGGTGCCAGCAGTGGATTAAACAGTTTGCCGTCTTCTAGCGAGACGCAGTGCGTGTGCCCGGCCGTACGGTGGAGTTCGTCAGTCGGGGGTGCGAGGGCAGGCACCTACGGGGATCTGATGGGACTGGCGGGACGTGGTCGGGCCGGACACGTTCGATCAGGCACCTGTTACGAATATCGACACCAGGTCGATGAGGCATGTTGTTGGGGGGGG
>JAPPKG010000147.1:0-2653 GCA_026914085.1 Caldilineaceae bacterium
CCATCACCAGGTACCACAGGCCCAGGTTCACGTCCTGCGGGTAGACGGGCGCAACGCGGTTGTGATAGCTCTGCTCCGGGATGACAAACAGCGTCTCCAGCGTCGACGGGTTGTAGAACCAGACGTCGCTGCTCAGATCGGCAGGCTCCCACACGCCCGCAACCTTCACCGGCGTCTGGTAGCGCTGGCTGTCCCCATTCTCGGCGCGGATGCGGCGGAAAAGCATGTACTCCTCGCCCACCTGCAACCCGATCTCGTCCGCCAGCTCCCGGTTCACCAGTACCTCGATCGCCTCTTCCGAGTCGGACGGTGAGACCGCCGGGAATGAACCCTCGATGATATTAATCGCCTCTTCAAAGCCGGAAATGAAACCCAGGTTCACCCATTCCAACGGATCGGTTGTGTCTGCATACGCGATCTGTTCCGTGGGGAA
The DNA here is from genome assembly GCA_026914085.1 of Caldilineaceae bacterium. Lineage (GTDB taxonomy): Bacteria > Chloroflexota > Anaerolineae > Caldilineales > Caldilineaceae > Bin5. Next base: position 434 of record JAPPKG010000147.1, read on the forward strand.
AAGGCGGAAATTGTCCGTCTTGAAATAGCGGATCGTCTTCTTATGCGGAATGCCCAGTTCGCCCGCTGCCTGCTCGCTGAGGTAGATGTCCAGCGGCGCGATATCTTCCCACTCCTGCGGACCGTACGTGGAGCCCAGGTAGCGGAACATGTACGCGAACGGGGGGCGCGAGTAGGTCTCGTTGATGCCCGTTTCCGTCAACTCCTCCTGCAACAGCCGGTAGTAGACCGCATCTGCATAGAGAGGAATGCTCATCACGAGCACGATCGAGGAGATCAGACCCAGGACCAGGGCAAGTGCCAGCCACTGCTGGGCGAAGATACGTTTAATGGCGACAACGATAATCGCCGCGATACGCAAAAAGAGTTTCATGTCCGCGGTGAAGAGCGGTCTGTGGCGTCCTGCCCTCCACTCTCCACGCTCTGCTCTCCGCTTTTATTGTCCGACCACAACCTGGCCCTCTTCCAGCCCTTCTTCGATCTCCACCCGATCGGGGGTCTGGATGCCTACTTTCACATCGACCCGCCGCTGGATATCGCCGTCCTGAACGACGACAAACCGCCTGCCGTCAAAGACCCGGATCGCTTGGGGCGGCAACCAGAGGACAGAATCTTTGTGTTCGAGTTGGACCCGCACCTGGACCAGATCGCCCAGTTCAAAGCCTGCGTCTTCCGCCAACTGATCGATCGTGATGCGGGTGGACTTGTCCGGGTCGATCACTTCACCGCTGCCGCCGCTGCCGAACGGGTAGGGCAGCCGCCGCACGAATCCGGTCAGAATCTCCCCAGGCCGGCCGACAAGAGAAATCTCCACAGTCATCTCTTCAGCCAGCTCATTCATCTGATCGCTGATCAGATCGGCTTTGACCTCCAGGTCATTGATGTCCGCGATTGAAACAACTGAATCAAAAGCGTTCACCGGGCGGCCCGCAGTCAGCGAAACGGAAAGCAACTTGCCGTCGAAGGGAGCCGTGATCGTGGCGTCGGCGATGGCGCTCTGCAGCTTCTCGACCTGAAGTTGCGCCCTCGCGACGTCATTGATCAGGAGCGGATCCACGCCTTCGGTCAACTGCTCCAGCGCCAGTTCGGCCAGCTCAACCTGCTTGCCCTGGACCGATATCGCAAAATTGTCATCCGGACGTTCGGTTCGCAGATTGATCAGCTGCAGCGAGGCAATGTCCAGGTTGATCTGCGCCCTGCGGATCTGAAACTCAAGACTCCTCTCCGCTGTGTACAGCCGCGACTGCGCCCGCTCCAGGCTCAACTGCGTAGAGGTCAACTCGCGCTCCAGGTCATCGATTTCCAGGTCCGCGATGATCTGGCCTTCGGTGACGAGGTCGTTGCGCTTGGCGTAGACGTTGCGGATGCGGCCGCCTGTGCGGAAGAACAACGCCTCCTCTATCACCGGCGCCACGCGACCGCTGAAGGTCCGTTCACGCATGATCTCGCCCACCTTAACCGAATAGGTCGGCTTGACCGGCACCACCGAGGTCGGGATCGGCGTCGGCGTAGGCTCATTGGCCGCGATCTCTGCGCTGCGGCCCGCCGGTAAGAGGGCGCAGCCGGCCAGCACAAAGCTGAGCGCGATTGGGAAGATTGCGCGCCCTATCCCCGCACAAGGGGCCAGAGCGGCCCACAACCCGCGGTTCAGGCGCCTGGCAAAAGGCGGACAGGCAGCATCAGTGACTGCCCGCACGCGTCCATGCCTCGATTCCATTCGAAGAGAAGGCAGACAGTTCATTGGACCAATTTTTCTTCTCTGATGCACAGGATTTGTTCCAAACGCAGAAATGGGGATGCACAAGGCACAGAGAAACTCCAGTGCCTGGCGAAGGATCTTTCCCCCGTCCCGCAAAAGATTGCGATTCGACGGCGACGAGAACGAAAGACGGGCAACGGTGCACTGTAATGGCAAAAGACATCATTACGTCAGCTAAAGGAGAAGTATAAACGTCCATCCCCAATCTACCAAACTCCACACACCAAATGCTCTATTCCTTTCCTCCCGCAGCCAGCCGTACGACTGACAACCGCCCGCCGCTCCAACCGCAGCAAATGCCGCCCACAATCAGGGACGACCTTCCGAATACCTCAAGTAGCGACTATGACTACTCAGCCATAGCCATTCCGCGATCAACTCTGAGTCAGAGGAAACGGCAGTTCTCACTCCTCACTCCTCTTCCCTCTCTCCTCGCTCTTTTGGGCGGTCGGGCCTAGTCGG
>JAPPKG010000677.1:0-2646 GCA_026914085.1 Caldilineaceae bacterium
AGTCCGATGACAGTGATCGCATTTCAGGGGGAGCATGGCTCATTTGCCGAAGAAGCGAGCCATCAAGAGTTCGGAGCCGGGGCGAAAACCTTGTCCTGCAAGACGTTTGAAGAACTCTTTTCATCTCTGGACGACGATCGCGCCACAGCGGGCGTCATACCGGTGGAGAACTCTGTCGCCGGCAGCATCAACAAGGCCAGTGATCTGTTGCTGAATCATGACTTTCGGATTCAGGGTGAGATTATAATGCGCGTGCAACTCAACTTACTGACGTTGCCTGGCAATGGCGACAAGATCAAGCAGGTACGCAGCCATACACAGGCTTTGTTGCAGTGCGAAGGTTTTCTCAACCGCAACAGTTTCGAGGCAGTTCCCTGGTATAACACGGCCGGCAGCGCCAAAGATCTGGCGGAGTGCCCGGAGCCATATGTGGGCGTAATCGCCAGCTCTCTGGCCGCAGAGATATATGGCCTGGAGATCGTCCGGCGAAACATTGAGGACATGAGCTACAACTATACGCGTTTCGTTGTCATCGGAAAAGGCGAAGCGGGGCAGACAGATAATGCCAAGACATCCATCGTTTTTGCCACGCCACACAACCCGGACGGATTGTCAGCCTGCATCCGGGAATTTGCGGACCGCCAGATCAGGCTTCTGAGGTTGGTGAGCCGCCCGCGCCGCGATTATCCGTGGCAGTATGTATTTTATATAGACGTCGAGGGCCACTGGCGGGAGCCTGACTGCGGCGCTGCCATTCTTGGTCTGGTCAACCAGGCGGCGTTTGTGAAGATTTTAGGCAGCTACCCCGCGGCAGTACAGCCCATTGAGGATCGATACGCACAGAAGGCAATGTTGCAGGTTTAGGTGCGGGGGATACAAGCGGACACCGCTATTGAACTCCCCGGCAGCCGCAGCTGAGACAGATAGGGGAATAATATACGACAGTGCCGCGAAAACAGGATTCGGCCGGGAGAGGGAGGACAGTCCTGTGGGGGAGAGAAGAGTCTTAATTCAGGGTGCGGTGAGCCTTGCGGCAGTTTTTGCGGTCATGGTTTTGGCTGTGTGGGGGCCTGGGTCGGAGGAGTCGAAGTGGTTCCTGGCGCTCGACCTGATACCTATGGAGCTGATTCTGCTGTTGACGTCGGTTGCGTTCTTTGCTTCATTGGGAAGGTCGATGAAGAAGTGGTTCGTCGATCCCATTTTCAGGCTGTTGGGTAAGGGGACATGATCAGGATACGGTACAGGTACAGCAAGGGTGAAGTTTCTGTGTTGAAACAGCTTTGGCTCGACTGCAAGTTCATATATGCTACCCTCTATGTCAAGCTTTCCCAGATTTTGGCGTCCATGCGGGCCGATATATCGTAGAGAGTCGTACGCGGTCGAAGGTTATATTCCAGGGCAGGCCGATATAGAGTTGCGTCTGTATATGACGCAGCTTTTTTTGTGCGATTTGGTGGGGAGGTCCCAGTTTTTTGGGGTCAGACTCAAATTACGGGGTGGTTTTTCGTCGGGAACTGTTTGAGGGTGCGTAGTCGAGGCGTCCCGGGAAGTAGGACATGGTTGCGGGTGGCGTCGGTATGGTGCACCAGATGTATCACGAGTTGGATTGGGCCGGTGTTTTGGTGAAGTCGGGTCGATTGGGCTGAGGCGCCCGGCGACCTAGCCCAGAGCGGTCGGGTTACGGAAAGGATCTATGGGTACTGGGATGGCACTTGCTGAGGGCATCCTTGAGGGCGACATTGAGTACATCATTATAGCCTTGATTTCCTTTGCGCTTGCGTTTTATTGGTTTATGCGCGTCCACGTACTCCCTTCCAGGCGGTGGAAGCAACCCCCAGGTCCGAAAGAGCGCACCTACTTTTACCGGAAGAAAAAGGTGACGGAGGAGGAAAGGTGGCCCAGGGGTTCGAGCCGGCGCAAAGGCGGTGAAGTGGGAGACGCCGGCGGACCGCCCGAGGCGGGGTCCTAGCGGCTGGATGCTGGTAGGTGGCTAAACTGGGTATCTTGGCTCGCGGTCCTGTCATTGGGGCCAGGCTCACTGATGCGGTGGTCAAGGTGGGGTAATCTTTGGGTGGGTCCAGCACAGTAAGGAGATATATCCCATGATTGCATCCAATGAAAAAGAGCCTGGCGACCGCAAATGGATTCTGTATGATTGCGTCACGTATACGGCCGCGGTGTTGTATGTGCTGTTTGTGGGCCTGATGTACTTTGTCCACTATTTTGGGGGTTTGTAGCAGAGCGCGCGAAGGCTGGTAGCGTTGGGGTAATGGGAACGGTCTAGAGGGCAGGGCCGGGTAGGCAGGCGCCCGGTGAGCTGGTGAGACGTGCGCTTTGGCTCGCGGTCCGGATTCTTGGGGTCGCCGGGTAGGGGATGGGGGGCGTGGGAGGTTTCGAACGAACGATGTAGGCGGCGTCTCTGTGATCCTCCATAAATTAGCAACCACCAGGGCACCCCAATGGGGTGCCCTTTTTGATTGGAAAACCACATGACTCGTGATTCAGACATTCCTCGCCGGAGGTCTATCCGGCTCAGTGGGTATGATTACGCGAGCGCCGGAGCGTATTTTGTTTCGACTGTGGCGCAGGGCAGGTTGTGTCTGTTCGGCGAAGTGGTGGACGGGGAGATGCGCCTGAATGGCGCGG
>JAPPKG010000313.1:0-2635 GCA_026914085.1 Caldilineaceae bacterium
TGCTGGCGAGTGTGGCGCAGCCGGAAACCGTACGCCTGTCCTGCACCAGCAGCGACGGCGTTCCGGTGGAGGGATGGCTGATGAAACCGCCCGGCGGCTCGCCCCCTTATCCCACCATCCTCTACATTCACGGTGGCCCCCACCATGGCTGGGGCCACATCTTCTCCTTCGACTTCCAAATGCTGGCCGGCGCGGGCTATGCCGTTCTGCTCGTCAACTATCGCGGCTCTACCGGATACGGCGACAGTTTCAGCAACGCCATCAACGGCCCCCATCTCATGGAGCTGGAGTATGCCGACCTGATGGCAGCGGTCGACCATGCGATTGAAGAAGGTCTCGCCGACCCCGATCGAATGGGCGTCTGCGGCCTCTCCTATGGGGGTTGCCTGTCCTGCTGGATCATTACGCACACCAATCGTTTCAAGGCCGCCGTACCCGAAAACCCCGTCACCAACCGGGCCACCTGGTACGGCGTCAGCGACATGGGCCCCACCCACCCTGAATCCATCGGCGGCCACCTGTTTGAAGTCCCGGAAGCTTACCGGCGTGTTTCATCCATCACCTACGCCCATCGCTGCACCACGCCGACCTTACTGATCCAGGGGGAGAAGGATCTGCGCGTGCCAACGGAGCAATCAGAACAGTTTTACACGGTGCTGAGGGCTAACGGCTGTACAGTGGAGATGCTGCGCCTGCCGGAAAGCCCCCACAGCGCCTCAGTCGGCGGCCCGCTGGAGATCCGCCGTGCCCAGAACGAGGCCCTGCTCGACTGGATGAACCGCTATGTACCTGTCGCCGGATAGACATTCAGCCAGCTGTTCGCACCGGCGCGTTCGCCGCGCTGGGAGCTTCCAATGAGATCATTCCGGGTGGATCAGGCGCGGGCAAACCTGGATCAGGCGCTGGCGCGGCTGTTCGCCGGCGAGGGCATCAGCGCAGGGCCTGGCGTCAAGAACGCCGTCCTGCGTGTGGAGATGCCGGACCAGGGCTTTGTCCATACGGCAGCAGTGGGCAAGGCCAACGCCGGTTCGGATGCGCCGATGACGCCTGATCACCAGTTTCATCTGGCCAGCGTGGCCAAAACGATGACCGCCGCACTCCTCCTGCAACTGTGGGAAGAAGGCGCCCTGGGCCCGTGTGGGTTGGACGCCACCCTGGCCGGGCTCGCTCTCTTCGATGAGGAGATCGCGGCGCGGCTGAACATGATCGACGGCGTCAGCTACGGCAAGAAAATCACCGTCCGCCACCTGCTGACACATACCTCCGGCATCAAGGACGCGGTCGTGGACGACGCCACCGGCACCGCGCACGACTACGGCGAGCCGGCCCCCGGTTCATACGGCGCGCGGCTCAGGAAGGCTATCCCTGCACATCTGGCCTGCCTGGCCGACCCGGCCTGCGATATCTCCACCCTGGTCACGAGCAAAGAGTGGGCCATGTGGGATCCCGCCTGTCCTGAAGACAAGGAAGCCGGGGTCATAAACTGGTTCCTGGCCAGCGGCACTGCGGCGGCCTCTCTCTCCCCGCCCGGCGAGGCGTTTCACTACAGCGATACCGGCTATGTAATCCTTGGGCTGCTGTCTGAAAAACTCTCCGGCAAGAGCCTGCACCGGCAGTGGCGGGAACGCATCTTCGACCCGCTGGGCATGGACAAAAGCTATCTGGCCTACGCCAGGGATCCTGAGCCTGACTCCTGGACGTATGAGGTGTCCGACTTCTATCTCGGAGATGTCCCCTATGTGACCAGCCGCATCAACGTTTCGTTTGACCGCGGTGGCGGCGGCGTGGTTTCCATCGCGGCCGACGTGGTTCGCTTCCTGCGCGCCCTGATCGATGGACAGCTGTTCAGAAATTCCGAAACACTGGCAACGATGTTGCAATGGCGCGCATTTCCCGGGATCAACTCACCCCGAGCCGGAGTGGGACTGGGGATCTTTGCCGAAGAAAGCGGGCAGGGAAGAGTGGCTCTCGGCCATTCGGGCGCGTACGGCGCCAAGATGTACTTCGAGCCGGAGAGCGGCATCTATTTCTCCGGCACGGTGAACCAGCGAACCGGGGTGCCCTATTACTGGTGGAAGGAGATGTTTGAGGCGGTCCATCAGGCCTGTTCCTGAGGCGCAGGAGAGCCAGCCATCGCGGGCTCCACATGAGCCCGTACCCTGTCGGCCCTTTGAAGAGCAGCACAATAACACCATCTCGCGTACCATGACTGAGCGCACTATCCAACCCGCAGACCTGTTTCGATTCCAGTTCCTGCAGGACGCCAAACTCTCGCCCGACGGCCGCCATGCCGCCTACTGCATCACGCACGTTGATGCCGAAAGCGACGAGGAATGCGCCGCCATCTGGCTGCTCGCTCTCGAGACCGGCGAGGCGCGTAAACTGACGGACGGGCTAGCGCAGGACAGTCATCCTGCCTGGTCTCCCGACGGCGCGCAGCTGGCCTTTTTTTCGACCCGCAGCGGAATCCGTCAACTCTACGTCATGGCAGTTTCCGGCGCCGCCCCGCGCCAACGCACTGATCTGGCCCAGGGCGTGCGCAGAGGTCCGGCCTGGTCTCCCGACGGTCAACATATCGCTTTTTCCGCCTCAGCCACTGCGGCCCCGGCCTTTCCTGGCAAACCGTATCGCGTCA
>JAPPKG010000633.1:0-2634 GCA_026914085.1 Caldilineaceae bacterium
AACTGTAGAGGGTCTGAGGATAGAATAGGCTGTCTGTCTTACAGGACTCGTTGACTTTTGTCTGAACAACGACTTGACAGTGCAGTTTGGGGTTGGTCACCGAAGGCGCGGCGCAGTTACGCAAAGATATTCCGTTACGCCATTGGTGTTCTTCGCGATCCTTCGCGTAAATTCGCGGATCAGTTGGTTTTGTCTATTTCAAAACCAGGATTTGCGGAAGATTGATGGATTTTCGGGATGGAAGGAGGGAGAGGCGGGGTTTGTTCAGGGGATCCTCCTGATCGCAGGCTGACAGGGCAGTGTGCGGCGGGCTGTCGTCCAGGATGCGCACTACCTAATCGGGCAGCTCGGCCAAGAGTGATCTTACGGTAGGGACTAACTCGGTGGGTATGTCCATTGTTGTTATTGTGGGGTCCTCGAAGGCGGCTTCGTCTTCGGCGATAGCCTCTTCGTCGGATTGGGATTCGTAATGTTGGATAAGGCGGCGGACTCGGTCCAGGTCCCAGCCTGGGGGGTATGTGTTACGGTCGTTCATTTTCCTCTCTTTCGTAGGCGCTGTTTATAGCCTGCAAGCTGCTCGATTCAACTAGATGCGTTCGAAGTAGCGGGTGCGTTCCCAGTCGGTGACGGCGTTGCGGAAGGCCTGGGCTTCGGTGGTGAAGAAGTGGGTGTAGTGTTCGACTACTTCGGCGCCGAAGGCGGAGCGGGCGAGGTCGCTGGTTGCGAAGTTGGTGACGGCTGCTTCGAGGGTGGCGGGGAGCATCTGGATGCCGGCGGCGGCGTAGACGTCGCCGATGTGTGGGGGCGGGGGCTCGATCTGTTGGTCTATGCCGGCGAGGCCGGAGGCGATGACGGCTGCGTAGGCGAGGTAGGGGTTGACGTCGGCGCCGGGAATGCGGCATTCGATGCGGAGGCTGGGTCCTGTGCCGACGATGCGGAAGCCGGCGGTGCGGTTGTCGGGCGACCAGGCGAGTGCGGTCGGGGCCCAGCTGCCGGCTTCAAAGCGCTTGTAGGAATTGACGGTTGGGGCGTAGCAGACCATGAGCTCGGGCACGTAGTGCATCCAGCCGCCGAGGAACCAGCGGAAGAGGTCGGAGCAGGCGATGCCGGAGAGGTCACCGGTGCCGGGGAAGGCGTTGGTGCGCTCTGCGCCTGCGGTCGACCAAAGGCTGACGTGGAGGTGGGCGCTGGAGCCGGCTTCTGCGGCGTCGGGCTTGGCCATGAAGGTGGCGCTGCAGCCGAGTTGGTCTGATATTTCCTTGACTGCCTGCTTGAGCAGGAGGTGGCGGTCGGCCATTTCGAGGATTGGCGCGTAGCGGATGTTGAGCTCGTGCTGGTTTTTGCCGAATTCGCCCTTGGTGGACTCGACGGGGACGCCGGAGTCGGCGAGGTGGCGGCGGAATGCGCCGTTGAGGTCTTCGGTGCGGGCGGCCTGGAGGAGGTGGTAGTCTTCGCGGTACCATCCGACTTCGGCCAGATTGCGGTAGCCGTTGCGGGCCGCGTCGAGGTATGAGGTGCGATAGAGAAAGTACTCCAGTTCTGAGCCGGCCATGGCCGCATAGCCATGGTCGTACAGGCGGTCGAGCTGTTTGCGCAGGATGGAACGGGGGGCAACGGCGACGGGCTCGTGGGATGGATCGAGTTGGGCGTCGCAGAGTACGAGGGCGGTGCGGTCGAGCCAGGAGAGTTTGCGGAGGGTGGCGAGATCGGGGGCCAGGTGGACGTCGCCGTAGCCCGATTCCCAGTTTGAGAAGCGGTAACCGGGAACGGGTTCCATCTCCATGTCGACGGTGAAGAGATAGTCGCAGGCGTGTGTGCCGCGGGCGACGTCGGTGAGGAAGAAGGAGGCGTCGAGGCGTTTGCCCACGGGCTTGCCGTAGGGGTCGGGGAAGGCGAGGATGACGGTATCGACGGCGCCGTTTTCTGCGGCGGTGCGCAGGTCATCGACGGTGAGCATTCCCGGGATAGTCATAGAATTTGGCCGCATTTTCTTTGCCTCCGAAATGAACTGTTTGCGCGGCCGTGCAGAAACCTACTGGAAAGTGCCCGCGTTTGTAACGATTGGGGCATTATATATGGTTGGGTGTGAAACGACATACTGGTTGCTCTGCGCGTGACCGGAACCACAGTACAAAGCCAGGCCACCGGCAAGGAGGTCCTTGTCTGCCTGGGGCAGGAAGCGTTGACGCCTGGGTGAACCTGGACAGCCATGGAGGGGCGCGGCGAAGTGCGGACGCGTGTCGCGTATGGACGAGGGCACCCACAAGGGGTGCCCCTACGGGGGGTGTCGTGAGGTGCGGAGGGCGTGGCGCGTACGAGGGCACCCACAAGAGGTGCCCCTACGGTTGGGATGGCTGGTTGAGACGTCAATGAGTCGTAAGCCATGTTCTGTGTGTGTACTGTGTGCGGTCTGTCTGGGCGGAATATACCGTAAGTGCTTCTGTAGCGGGCTGGCGATGGTCGTAGCGGTGAACGTTGGGCATATATGGGAGTTTCCTCGCCTGTTTTGCCGGCGCTGGCACATACTCGGAATGCGCCAAGAGGCGGGGGGGAGGAGGGGTGAAGCCCGGCCGCCGCGAGACGACAACTTCATATTAGCCACACATTGCTACGGCGCGAACATGGCCGGGGGCG
>JAPPKG010000595.1:0-2631 GCA_026914085.1 Caldilineaceae bacterium
CAGCACCGCTACCACACAACCCAACCCAAAAGACAACAACCAGTCCCAACACATGAACGGGCCCACGTTCGCACCCTCTGATCCAAGACCAGCCCCTCCTCAATAGGTGACCGCCCGTCCAACCGACTGGCAAGCTACAGTGGGTTGAACTGCTCGACGCTCAGTCCCGCTATAGAACTTAACCCTGGACCGGGAGCCACCACCCGTGAGATTGCCAGCGGAGTGAATGTGGACTTCGATTCCAGCGGCGGAATAGTCGGAATTGACATTGACAATGCGTCGAGACACTTGGACACCTCAGCTCTGGAGGCCGACGCCCTACCGGTTTTCACGCGACTCGCGGGCTATCAGTTCAGGGGACATCCATGAACTGATAGGCGAAATCTCATCTAATTCGGCACCGGTAACCCGCATGTAGACCGATTCCGGCGCAGTATCGATCTCCCCGTTGCCTACTCCAGCGGAGCTATGGCGGCTGGGGTTCGCCCGATCCGGCTGTCCTCCCAGGCTTTCCAACTGGGAGTGATGCCTCTCTGTAGGTGGCAAAGGTGTCATCGTCACTGTCGACCACATCCCCACGGTGTAGCCGAAGATGATACGCCCATCGGCCATCATGTCCACTGCCATCACCACCCCTCCCTACGCCGTTGTCTTCCACTCTTGCAACGATTCGACATTCGTCGGCTTCTAAGGAGAACGAACCTCGCCTTTCGCCAAAGTGCTGGACGACATTGAACATCCTCCTTGGCCTCCTCCGCCCAGATCTAGAACTACTAGGCCTGCCTACGAGCCGGGCCACTTGCTCCGATCGCCTTGTGGGTAACAACCCCAACTTTCCGCATCTTTGACAACACCACTCGTGCTCCCAACTCTTCGCCAGATCAACAAACCCCCGCAGACCCAACCGCGGAGAACGCGTGCTCGTCGTCAATGCTCACATGGTTTGGAGGTTGAAGATCGCCCCTGCATTAGGAGATAGCTAACCTATCAAGACTTGCCCACCAGTGCCGTAGGGTTGAGACTGGTCACAGGTCTTGCCGGTTACCACCTTCCGATGTGCGCCGGACTCTTTCGGAGTTCTACTTAGCGACCTTGGCGTTCAATGGAATCCCGCCACCTTATGGGTTGGATTGGCCCTCGCTAGCAGAAACCTCCAGGTTGTTATACGATGTCTAATACTATTGTGGTGTGCCACAGTATGTAAACTTATGTTTGCTTCTTTGAGCCGTTTTCGGCGGCGGATAGCGGTGCTCACAGTTCTGGCCATGGTGGCTAGTGTGCTGGTGGCGGTGCCTGCTGTTGCTGCTGATCCGAAAGCGGATTACACGGCTACTTTTGATGCCTGTGTGGGTGTGGGCTCTGCGGATTTCGAGGATGTTCCATCTCGTCACACCAACGCGGGTGATATCGACTGTATCGCCTATTACGGGATCACCAGGGGCACTTCGGAGACCACGTACTCGCCGTTGATGTCGGTCAATCGTGAGCATATGGCCCTCTTCCTCGTCCGCCTGGCCAATCGGGTAGGTATCGAGGTGGCTTCCGATCCCAGCGACCCGGGTTTTACCGATACCGGCGACCTGTCGGAGGAGTCACAAACTGCTATCGCGCAGTTGGCTGATCTCGGGATCACTCAGGGTACGTCGACTAGCACTTATTCGCCTGCGGATAATGTGTCCCGTGCTCATATGGCCTTGTTCATCGCCCGCTTGATGGACAAGATGACTCCGGCGGCGGATGGTCAGGTTGGTCTGAGTTCCACTACTCAGTATGGGTACACGCCTGCCAATGTAAAGAAGAACGCCAAGGAAGCATCTATCCTGTCTCCGTTCACCGATCTGGGTCGAGTCACTAAGGACGAGTACGACGCTATCACCCGCTTGTACGAGTTGGATGTGGTTTCTGGTGTTGCTCTTACTCAGTATTCACCGGCTTCGGATATGACCCGGGCGGCGATGGCTGAGTTCATGGCTGCGGTGATGGATCACTCCAACCTGCGTCCCGCGGGTCTGAGCATCCAGGCCAGTCCCACTACTAGCTGGGGTGCCGGTTCGCCCACTGTGGTTGTTTCGGTCCGTGATGACATGTTCATGGCTGTCGAGGACCAGGCGGTTGACGTCTTCAGCAGCGCTGCTGAGAACAACGGCCTCCGCAACGACGGCACCTGTAACTTCGAAGCCGGTGATGATGTCCTTCGCGGCAGCATCGACGGTGATTGTGTGTGGAACGACAACGACGACGCCACCGACGCTGACGGTAACCTTTTCACCTCCGGCGACGTTGATACAGGTACCACCAGGGTGTTCTATGCGTGGATAGGCAGTAAGAACGGCGACAAGTTCGATGCCGACAAGGTTGACGAAGCAACAGTTTCTGTTTCTGCCAAGGCAGCGCAGGGCTCGTTGAAGGTCTCTTCCACCATCAATAAGAATGCCGACACCACCTACGACGGTCCGGACGAAAACACTACCCCTGGCGATGATGCAGACGCTTTGGGTGCGAAGGTGGATCTGCGTGCGGTGAGCAGTGTGACGTTCTCCGCCCAGTTGAAGGACAGCGACGGTGCGAATGTGGCTCGTTCCGGTGTTTCGGTCCGGGTCGAGTACAAGCAGGACGACTCTTACCAGAACA
>JAPPKG010000276.1:0-2626 GCA_026914085.1 Caldilineaceae bacterium
TGCTGCTGGTAGTCCTTAGTGCGTGCACCGCGCCGGCCGCTCCGCCCGACCGAGATGTCGAAATCTCTCACGAGGCGGCCCTGTCGGCCCAGGATGCCCTGATTGGCGCACTGACAATGGGCGAGGTCATGCTGAGCGAGTCTGAGTTCAGCAGCTACGTGACCAAGGCTCTCGAAGCCAACAGTGGCCCGAATCAGCCGGTCGATTCCGTATTGGTCTGGATTGAGCCCGATTCCATGCACTTCCGCGTCACTCTGAAGGACGGCGTCAGCATGATGGGCAACACCCTCGACCTCGTCGGGAACCTTATGGTGAGCGACGGTCATCTGATGGTTGATCTCCAGTCGGCCGGCGCCGGCGGCTTGGCTGTGGGTGGCGCTCTGCTCGCTCCGGTCAATGCGCAGATCAACGCTGTCTTGGCCCAGAACATCATGCTCCCGGCCAGCGTCAGTGTTGCTCAGGATTCTGGCTCGATTTCGATCAGCATGAACTAAGCGAAGCAAGGGGTTCGTAACCGTCGGCCTTCTTGCCAAGCTCACTGCAAGGGGAGCGCAACCGTCGGCGGTTTGCCCCAATTTTCGAGGCGCGTGGGCTGCTGCCCTGCTCCAACTCCTGACTCTTGACGGCATAGTGTGGCGCCATGTGACACGCTATTTCTAAACGGCTGCCGGATTCGGAACAGGAAATGCGCTACGCAGCCTAATACGCAATGAAAACTGTCCCTTGATCGGGCTGCCGGGTTCGCCGCCATGATCAAGGGACAGTTTCTGTCTCCATTGGTTTGCAGTAGGCCATTTCAGGGCTTCTGGGACTCCGACCCAGACATCATGGACTGTACCCCTCCCCAAAGCAGTGAGCCACCCGATAGCCACCCGCTCTCCTAACCTCATTTTCGCTCCCTGACTTCGCCCCAAATCAAGCTGTAAACTGCTGGTCAAATGATGGACCAAAATCATAGGCACACCGTAGTCCCAACGTAGGCCGGAATCCCCTTCCTTTGCTTGCCAAAACCACGTGCTTAACCGATACTTTTTAATGTTGCTTTCAAAAGAACATAGTCAATCCGCGACTTTCACTTACGATCTTCAAGGGCAAGTCTCGCAGAGCGCATCAATGGAACCTATGGAATGATACGACCAGCCCGAACCAAATTTGCCAGGCGGGTTGCCCTGTCTGCAGTGATCTTTTGGCTGATGGCGTTGGCATTTGTCGGCGGCAATATTTCCGGCTTTTCAATCCGCTCAGCGATGGCCGCTGAGGAGCGTCCCTCTCAATTCATCATCTTTTGGGAGGCTTGGGATTACGTCGTTGCCCACTTTGTCGACCGCGAGCGGGTCGACTTCGCCGCCATGACTTACGGCGCTATCGAAGGAATGCTTGCCTCTTTGGGTGATGAGGGTCACACGACTTTTCTTTCCCCGGATGCCGTACGGTTGCATCAAACTAGCCTTGAAGGCTCATTCGAAGGAATCGGCGCCTACGTTTCCATGGAAGAAGGCGAGGTTCTGATTGTAGCCCCAATTGACGGTTCGCCCGCCGAACAGGCGGGCATTCTGGCCGGCGATGTTATTCTGGAAGTGGATGGTAATCCGGTCGAGGGTAAATCGTTGGATCAGGTTATCTTTCTCGTTCGCGGCCCGGCGAATTCCGAGGTCGTCCTGACCGTCCGTCGCCCTGAAGTCCGGGAACCCCTACAGGTATTGATCACTCGCGCCCGCATAGAGGTGCCGAGCGTGAGTTGGAGCCCAATCCCCAACACAGACATTTCCTATATCAAAATCTCGCAGTTTACCGCTAGTGTGGACAGGGAATTGGAAGTCGCTCTCCGCGAGATTTCAGAAGCTCAAACCAACCAAGGCATCATCTTGGACTTGCGCAATAATCCCGGTGGGTTTCTGCAACAGGCCATTCAGGCCAACAGCCAGTTTCTGCCCAAGGGCGATCTGATATTGATTGAAACGGACGCCAACCAGAATCAGACCGTCCATCGCTCACGCGGCCTGGGCTATGCCAGGGAAATGCCGCTGGTCGTCCTGATCAACGAAGGCACGGCCAGTGCAGGCGAGATCACCGCAGGCGCCCTCAAAGAAAACGAACGCGCCCTGCTGATCGGTGAAACAACCTTTGGTACGGGAACCGTACTCAACCAGTTTGGCCTCAGCGACGGTTCAGCCATCCTCCTGGGCGTGACCAACTGGCTCACCCCCGATGGCAATCTGATCAAGGGGCAGGGAGTGACCCCCGATTTGGAGGTCACGCAGCCGGCTAGCTCCAAGAAGGTCAGTACCGAAATGCTCAGAAGTCTGACAGCTGAACAGTTCGGCACGATCGAAGACGATCAGTTTTTGATGGCGCTGCAGCATCTGGGCGTCGAACTCCACGCGGCGCCAATTCTCAACGCCGCGCCGCATGACTTCGTGACCCACGACTGACAAATAGGGAAAGCGCTTCAGAAAGGATAGGCTCCTGCAGTTCGTACCTCAACTCTGCCTCTAGTACCGGTAGAGACCCTGTTCACCTATGTAGCGTTCAACCTCGCGGGGCACCTGGTATCGAATTGGTTTGCCTGCTCGAACCCGTTCCCGCAAATCGCTGCTGGCAATATCCAATTCAGGCATATCCAGCA
>JAPPKG010000056.1:0-2624 GCA_026914085.1 Caldilineaceae bacterium
CGGCGCCGGTCAAGCCGGCGTCCTTGGGGGCGATCGGTCATCCGGAGGTCCTGGAAAGGTGCGATCTAAGCATGGTCGGTCAACATATACTGGTAAAGTGTGCGACTGAGATCGGGCATTGCGGCATCCAGGTCACGTCTCTTTCCCGGCGTGAGCTTCATCGTCACGCAAGGCACTTCCGCAACGGCTTTCGAAGAGGGCCGACGCGCTTCGAACGCGGCTCTGGGCTCCACGACATTGCCGGGACCGTATTGATGTAAACGCACGTCCAATGCGTCATACACCGAGACCCGGCCGCTGACGACGAGTTGCATCCCATCATGGAGATTATCCGGACCGGACAGCACTTCTCCAGCCTCGAATGCACACTTTTCAAGCCAGGGTGTAAGTTGCTCGACCAGGTTTTCAAAACGAATCTGCCGATTCAGGTGGTCTTCCAACTCGTCGCCCACGCGTTTCAAAAGATCATACCGATCGTCGTCCGGATTAACGTCCGTCGTCCGGGCCCCTGACGCTATGATCGCGTCTTCGCACCGCTCCAGCGCGTGGTCCAGGTTCTTTTCGAACCACACCCTGTCTCGCAGCTCGCCTGGAAGTTCATGGGAGAGACTCGACTGAAGCTGTTCGGGAGACGCGGCGAATACGACCTGAACGCCGCTGGTCCTGGTGGTATGGAGCAACATGCACAGGACGTTGATCGCCGACGCGTCGAACCACCGGACCTCCCTGCAGTCGAGCACGATGAACTTCGGGATGGGCGGCTGATCCATGAGTTTCTTCAGGTGGTTCATCAATCGGTAATTGATCACGAAGTACATATAGCCGCTGAGCCGGACGATCTTTATCCGCTCCGCATGCACAAAAAGGATGCCCCGGTCGGGTACGGACCGGATCCTGGCGCTGCGATGGTCCGTCCCGCTATCCTCCGACACGACCGGTTCCAGGCGCACAAGATAAACGGCCAGAGGAAACAGACTGGCGACCATCCCGGTGAGAACGCCTTCAACAAAACCGAAGACGGCGATGATCACGGCCATGAGGATGATGACGCCGTATTCCATCCCACCGACCCTCCGGCGAACCTTGAGCACCCAGGTGTGCAGCAGATCGACGCCGATGAAGAAGAGCAACCCACCGGTCAGCGATACCGGTATCATTTCCAGGATCGCACTGCCAAAGATCAGGGTCAGGCCTAACCACAGGGCGGTCAGGATTCCAGTCCAGGACGTGTCGGCGCCCAACTTCCCGGAGGTCGTTGACAATACCGGAAAGTGTATGCCCGGAGGACTGCCTCCCGCACCGGCCATGACGCCCGCCGCACCCGCTACACGGAATTCCCGGTCAAGATCGATTTCCTCGCCGGACGCCACTTCCAGGATGCTTGAATTCAAAAGCAGGCAGAGCACCATGAGCAACACAACGACCAGGACCGCCGGCATCTGTCCCTCGATCACGTTCCAGTCCACCAGGCCGAAGTCATCCAGACCGAACGCGGGCCACAAACCGCCGGTAACGCCGGCTCCCGACCAGAGCAGACCGGCCGACTGGGCGGTTTCGATGGAAATACCGAAAACGAGTAATATCAGATGAAATACACCGGTAAGGATAAGGAAGCTCCAGATCAGCACGGAAATGCCGGCTCCCCGTCGCATGACCAGCGTCAGGATGACTCCGAACGCGATTCCGGGAACCCATTTCCAGATGACCTGGACATCGAAAAGCCGGGGAAGTGCCTGCCACTCCAG
This sequence comes from Caldilineaceae bacterium, assembly GCA_026914085.1. Lineage (GTDB taxonomy): Bacteria > Chloroflexota > Anaerolineae > Caldilineales > Caldilineaceae > Bin5. The sequence continues at coordinate 1,746 of JAPPKG010000056.1, forward strand.
CGACATCGAACTCATCATCGACAGGGCGGCCACGCAGAGAATCCATCCGAAGCCGGCGAAACATCCGGCGGCGACCGGATAGGGGATGAAACGAAGCATGTAGGACAACCGGCTGATCCCGATTCCAAAGAAAACCACGGCTGAAATCACGCTGGTCAGGATCACCAGCGTGGTCATGGTCATGAAAGTCGCTTCGACCGGCGCGGCCGCCATGCTCGCTACGACCGTGGCGCTCATCGATCCGAGCGCCGCGGCGGCGATTTCGTGAGGCCCGGCGAGCACGCCGCGGAGGCTGCCTGCCAGGGCAAACATTACACAGGAAATCAAAGAGCCGAAAATCAACATGCCGGTTCCGGCCAGCGTGTACGATTGAAGCGGGCCGCTGAATATAAGGGCCGCGAGACCGAAGCTATAAGGAATGAGGATCAAAGTCATGACCAGGCTGGCAAACGTCGCCTGCCGCCACTGACGCTTGATCGAAGATACGAGATCAGTCATTCGGGGGTACCGCGCTGTTCAGTGGATTGGTCAGGTCCGATGTCCTGAACGGTTCCTCAGTGTAACAATATCGTGAACAGAGTCAATGGAATCGTCGCAGGCCGGAGGCCGGACAGGTACGCTTCGGGCAATCTCTCGTGGAAAATGAGGGGAAACGAGCTGGAGAGGCTGGGTATGCTCCAGCGCGGACCGGGTTACGGTGTGTATTTCGGCATCGCCTCCAACACGGCCCGTGTCTGTGAGGTGTTTTTGTTTTACGTGAGCATCCTGATTACTTCAGCAGGGTCATCTTCCGGTTGAAGACGTGGGCGGTCCGCCCGTCCGCCGTAGCCTCGAAGCGATAGAAATACACGCCGCTCGAGAGATGTTGCGCGTCCCAGT
>JAPPKG010000194.1:0-2615 GCA_026914085.1 Caldilineaceae bacterium
GGGGGGGGGGGGGGGGGGGGGGCCCCCCCCCCCCCCACAAGGGAGGGCCGAATAGGCCCGACCGCCCAAAAATGCAGTGGTCAGTGGCCAGTGGTCAGTGGTCAGTGAAGGCTGCGATTGATGGGCGATGTGCGTGAAAGGGATAGAGAAGCACATTGCGTTTTGCTGAATCATGATCGGCATTTGTGAAGAATACAGTCGTCGCGTTTCTTGTGTGTCAGCCTTTTATTCCGGTGAGGGCGATGCCTTTTACGAGGTTGCGCTGGAAGATGAAGAAGACGATGAGCGGGGGGATGAGGGTGAGCAGGGAGCTGGCCATGACCTTGGAGTAGTCGAACCAGCCGAATGAGTTGCCGATGCCGCGGAGGGCGAGGGGGAGGGTGTAGTTGCCGCCGTCGGTGATGGTGACGAGGGGCCAGAGGTAGTCGTTGAAGGTGGCGCGGAAGCTGAAGATTGCGAGCACGGAGATGACCGGTTTCATCATGCCGACGATGATGCGGGTGTAGATGGTGAAGTCGCCGGCGCCGTCGATCTTGGCGGCGTCGTAGAGCTCGACGGGGATGCCGTAGACGAACTGGCGGCAGAGGAAGATGCCGAAGGATGAGAAGACGGAGGGCACGATGAGGACCCAGAGCGTGTTGAGGAGCTCGAGCCGGTCCATGACGACGTAGAGGGGGATGAGGAGGGTGAGGAAGGGCACCATGGTGGTCGAGAGCACGAAGTAGAAGAGGGGCTCGCGCAGGGGGAAGCGCAGGCGGGCGAAGCAGTAGCCGCCGAGGGTGGAGGTGATGAGAACGGCGATGACGGTGGTGACGGTGACGAAGATGCTGTTGACGTAGGAGCGGGTGAGGCTGCCGCCGCCTATCTTGTGCGAGAGGACGACCTGGAAGGCTTCGAGCGACCACTCTTCGGGCCAGAGCGTGGGGGGGATGCGGATGATGTCGGCAGGCAGCTTGAAGGCGGAGAGCACGAGCCAGGCGAAGGGGTAGAGCATGAGGACGCCGCCGCCGATGAGGACGGCAATGAGCAGCCAGGTCTGCCAGCGGGTGCGCTGCCAGTAGGGGGTCGAGAGGCGGGCAAGGTCGGTGGTGGTGGCGGTCATGGTGCTTCTCCGTCAATAGTCCCAGGACCGGCGGCGGCGCTGGAGCTCGAAAAGGGTGGCGCTGAGCAGGATGACGAACATGGCGATGGAGACGGCAGCGCCGTAGCCGAGGTTCAGCACCTCGAAGCCGAGCTGGTAAGTGTAGAGCGAGAGAGTGCGGGTGCTGTGGCCGGGCCCGGGCATGAGCTGGAAGGGCTCGAACATCTGCATGGTGCCGATGATGCTGGTGACGACCTGGTAGGCCATGGCGGGCTGGATAAGGGGCAAAGTGACCGCGGTGAAGCGTTTCCAGGCGCTTGCGCCGTCGAGCTGGGCGGCCTCGAGAAGGCTGTCGGGCACCTCGTTGATGGCGGCGAGCAGGACGATGGATGAGTTGCCGAGAAAGATCCAGACGACCATGAGCGTTATGCACCAGAGGGCCTGGTCGGGGCTCTTGGAAAAGGGCTGGGCCGGCAGGCCGACCGTTTCGAGGATGGCGTTAAAGGCACCGCCGTTGGTGCGGTAGAGCCATTTCCAGAGCAGGACGCTGACGACGCCGGGCATGATGACGGGCAGGTTGTAGACGGCGAGGAGCGTGTACTGGTAGACGGGGCGCAGGTGGCTGAGGGCGAGCGCGAGCAGGAGGGCGAGGCTGAGGGCGACGAAGATTTCGACGGCCGAGAAGCGGACGGTGGTCCAGAGCGCGTTCCAGAAGCCGGGGTCGCCGAGCAGCTTGTCGAAGTTGCGGGTGTTGACGAAGACCGGTCTCTGGATGTAGTCCCAGTTGTGGAAGGAGAGCCAGATGGCGGTGCCGAAGGGGATGACGAACATCACCAGGTAGAAGACGGAGAGGGTAAAGGCGAAGCCCATACCGAGCCAGCTGTATTGGTTCAGCCAGGCGCGCCATGACCGGACTGGTACGGCGTCAGTTGGACTGGGCCCTGCTGTGACTGCCATGGCTGTCATCCTCGTCGGCGTTGCGGTAGCGGGTGTGGGGGCGGGGCGGGACGGCCCGGTCGGACCGCCCCTTCCGGCCGCGCAGAATCAGGCGTTGAGTCGTTCGAGGGCGGTGTCTTCGAGGCCCTGCATTTCAGCGTCGATGTTTTCGACGGCCTCCTGGATGGAGATTTCGCCGGTAAGCGCTCTTTCGGCTTCGCGCCAGGCGGGGGCCGGGTTGGCGACGTGGTGGCCGGCGTAGCGGGCGTGGGGCCAGACGCCGAGGGCGCACTTCTTGGAGACGGCGCCGTAGGTTGTTTCTTCGATGCGCGGGTCGGCGTAGACGGCGGGCGACATGAGGCTGCCGGAGTAGAACTCCATGGCCTGCAACTGGCCTTCGGTGCTCATGATCATGTCGATGAAGGCGATGGAGGCGTTGAGTTTGTCGTCGTCGTCGCGGAGGCGGCGGGAGAGGGCCCAGGAGCCGATGTGGCTGGGGCAGAGGATGCGTTCGACGGCGTCGGGGTGGCTGGGCATGGGTACGGCTTCGAGGTTGAGCGGGAACTGGTTGGCGAGGACGCTGTAGGTCCAGGAGCCC
>JAPPKG010000659.1:0-2613 GCA_026914085.1 Caldilineaceae bacterium
TCGTATCATTGCGCGCCTTTGTGAGAGCGGGGACGGGGATCTCCACAAAGGTGCACGCTGCTTGACTCGCCAAGTCCACCGAGCCTCCAATCACGAGGAGCGCCTCGGCATCCTCATGGGTCCGGGCGTTGGTCTCGCCTTGGCCACAGCGATTCTGACCGTGCTGTATCCAGAAGACTTTACAGTCTACGACCAGCGGGTCTGCGATGCTTTGGGTGACTTCTCGAAGCTCGGGAACCGCTCAGCTCCGGCGAGAATCTGGGAAGGATATAAGGAATTTCGAGAGGCGGTTCGGGAGAACAGTCCGGGCCACCTCATGCTGCGCAACAAGGACCGATGGCTTTGGGCGAAGAACTGGGTCGAGGAACTGGAGCGTGAGATCGACGACGCCTGTGCAGAACAAAGGGACTGAGACGATTGTCGATGGCATCACTACGTTGCCGACGGACGTAGCTACTTCTCTCGCTGCTGTGGGCATCCATCGGATCGGATCTTGGCCAATGCCCATTGCGGCCGACAAGAGTTCCCTCAGTACCGGCGCAAGCCCCCCAATGCAACCACCACGGCATTTGCAACCATTCGATCACCGCTCTGTCGCGCCGCCTGAGATACGAAAACAAACATTCCGGCGACGATTACTGCCGCCCCAATGGATACCGGCTGTACTGGAGCGGCTTCCCCAACGACGTTCCACAACACGATGCCGACGAGAAGCAAGAACAGCCCGGCCGCCGCATCCCTGAACAAGAGGAAGCTCCGATGAGCCTGCAATACTTCAGGCGCGTTCCTCACGGGGCGATAGATTTCCTTGTACCAATAGGCGTTTTGCTCATACTCCTTCATCTCGTCAAGAAACAGCTTGGGCCACTTGCGTTCAAGATCATCGGAGAGCAGCCGAGGGTCCTTTCCGCAAATGCGTCGACACCGGTGGCCGGACATGACATTCCGAACGCGCCAATATACGAGTGGATGCTTCAAACGGTTCGGCAGGAGATTCGATAGCACTCCACCAAAGGCTGTGATTGCTGCAACGACCAATACCTGTTCACCGAGCTTAAGGGAAAACTCAAAGACCTCGTCCACGCCCCAATGAACAACCGCCACTAGGAGAAGCGTACAGACATACATTGCCGTTAGAGGCCAAGCGTTCTGAGCCTTCAATTCCTTTTCCATGCAAGGCTACTCCTCGTCTTCGTAATCCCAGTAGTAGGCATCCGGCTTCACCGACGACCATCCTTCCCGGCGGGGAGCTTCATGCGAATAGCAAATGGTCCTGCCTCGTGTAGCGACAGCACTGACTCCACGATGTGTAAACGCATTCATAACGGCTTTCCTCGGATGCTTGGGCTCTCCCTTCGTCGCGGTTGAGGCGATTGCGCTTATGCTTCGTTGCTTCCCCTGCGGCAGGGGCGTTCCGACCAGCCGATCGAGAATAGTGGGGCCAACATTTCGTCGACTTCCGTGATGCGGAATCTGGATTAGCCGGAACTCTGCATCATTCCTTATCTCGTCAAGCTCGTCGGCTGCGTGACTTAGGGCGGTAATGCCCGCATCTCCGGTGAACAATAGATACCGTCCCTCAACTGTCAGGAGAGTAATGGCGCTCGAATTATTCTTGGCCGAAGTTGTGTCTTCGTCATCCAACTCGTCAACACCCCACGTGCAAATAAAGCGCTTCATTGCGCGCGCAGCGGATCCCATTATCTCGGCGAGCATTCCGGCGACGGTAGCTTTCGCTCGCGGCATACCATCGAACTCAGGAATGAGACTCTCGTAATACTGCCACGATGGGCCCAACACACGAAACTGTCCTTCGTTATGTAGAGCAATACCTGAGAATGGCTCAACGATGTGGATATTCTTGCTCTGTGCCTTAGCGACGAGGTCAGCCGCGCTGTTGAGACTCTCCTTCAGGCGCCGCCCGATGCTCTCGTCCGTTACCCGTCCATCCACGAACTTTCTGGCCAATCCCCGATTGTGCTCCCACGGCTTGTGGATCCACAGTTCCTTTACTATCAATTCATCGAGAACGACATGTAGACCGTTCACGTGGTCCTGGTCTGGATGGGTGGACACTACTGCGTCGATTAACGCGGTCCCGTAGTAGCTCTTGATGTGGGTTACGACATCGTCCCCACTCTCCTGAAAGCCGCCATCGATGAGCACCACCCTTTGTTCACTTCTGCTTCCATGGAGATTACCCCACCGCAAGGCAATGGCGTCTCCGCTCTTCGACTCTTTTCCGACGCCAAGTACATCGACCTCGTAGCCCACTGCTATCGCTCCTTTCGCCCCCGAACATGGGTTCGCCCAGTCCAGCTCTCGCGCTTGCGCGTTGCGGAATGGTGCGACTGTGTACGAGACGGGCACGTCATCCTGCGAGCTCCCAAGTCTTCGAGAAACCGAGCCTTCGTCTGGTTCATGGCGTCGCGAACGGCCGTGCCAGATTTGAAGAGAGGTGCCTTCGATGCGTAGATGGCAATGCTCTCACTGCAGTGCAGGTTGGGGCGTTGGCACACTGCTCGTGTGCTAGTAGAGAACGTGCCGGAACCCGAGATTCTCAGTGCGCCGTGGAAAGGCGCGTTTTCCTAGTGAGTGCGAATCTCACCCAAC
>JAPPKG010000679.1:0-2600 GCA_026914085.1 Caldilineaceae bacterium
GGGGCTGGAGCGGCCGGGGTAGATGGCGCGCGGGAGCTTCTGGCCGCTGCGCGGGCGGTGAAGGGTAAATTGTGATCAGTGGTAGAATTAGCGCGACGGATAAGAGGGAAACATGATGGAAATGCAAAACCTTAGCAATATCCTGTTTCAGATCGACAATGGCACTTTGGCACTTCCCAAGTTCCAGCGGCCCTATGTATGGAAAAGGGCGGATGTAAGCGAATTGATGGTCTCGCTGTATAAGGGTTATCCTGTTGGCAACCTGCTCGTTTGGACTACTTCAGCCAATCCGAAAGATGTAAAGGGCAAACATCCACTAGCAGGTGGGCTGCACAAACTATTACTTGATGGACAACAGCGGGTGACGTCGCTATACGGCATTATCCGTGGAAAAAAGCCCGAATTCTCTGACGCAGACCCCAAAGCATTTCTCGATCTTTATTTCAATGTTGAAGAAGAAGTGTTTGAATTCTATTCATCAAAGATGAAAAATGACCCGCTTTGGATTTCCGTAACTGAACTGATGCAGGCGGACAAAGGAGCGTTTGACTTCACACATCGCTTTGAAATCGATAAACAGCATACATATGGTTCTAGACTAGCGGAGATCACTCATCTCAAAAACAGAACCTTTTACGTTGAGGTTGTAAACAGCGAAGACAAAACCTTAGATGATGTGGTTCAGATTTTCAATAAAGTGAATAGCGGGGGCCGAAACCTCTCAAAAGGCGATTTGGCATTGGCTAAGATTTCCGCGTATTGGCCCGAAGCACGCGAATCAATGCAGGCGCATTTCGATGAATGGCATATCCATGGCTATAGTATCAATGACTATCAATACAAGTTTGATTGGTTGCTGCGCTGCATCAACGTCATCTTGACGGGTCATTCCGACTTCGCTGAACTCTCTAATCATCAATTTGTAGCCACCGATATACAGGATGGCTTGAATCGAGCGAGAAAGCACATTAACAGCGTACTCAATCTTATCGAATGGCGGCTTGGCTTAGATCATCGGCAAGTTATGGGAAGTCCAAATTCCCTGCCAACAGTATTGCGGTTATTTGACAAGGAGAATTCAGGTCTAGGTGGCAAAGAACGTGACAAGTTACTTTATTGGTACGTTCATGCCATGCTTTGGGGACGCTATACTGGAACTGTAGAATCAGTGATACGCCAAGACCTTATTACAGTTGATGAAAATGAAGATGCCGTTGACACTCTTATTGAACGGTTGCGGCAAGATCGCGGTCATTTACGCGTAGATCCGCAAAACTTTGCGGATTGGTCTCGTGGCAGCCGATTCTATCCTCTGCTGTATATGCTGACACGAATGTCCGATACTCGCGACCTCTGCGTAGGAATCGGATTGAAAAAAGGCCTAAAAGGCGAGGATTACCAACTTCAGTTACATCATATCTTCCCCAAAGCGCGGCTGTACAAATTCGGATATGCGCGCAATGAGGTGAACGCCCTCGCCAACTTCACAATTTTGTTCAGGAAAACCAACGTAAGAATCGGCGCAAAACCGCCCGAAGAATATTTCCCATACTACGAGTCCAAGCACCCAGGCGTCTTGAAATCCCATTGGATTCCCATGGATGAGCATTTGTGGAAAATCGAAAACTACCGCGAATTCCTGGCCGAGCGGCGTAAATTGCTGGCGAAAGCCGCCAACGACTTTCTCGACCAACTCTATCATGGTGAACTGGCCGAGACGCCGGCTGTCGAATCCCCATTTGACCAGCGAGATCGTACAGTTAGGCCTGTCAGCATCGCCAGCGACGAGGAAGAGACCGAGCTAAAAGAAGCGATGGACTGGATGGAAGAGAACGGACTTCCGAGAGGCGAATACGGCTTTGAATTGGTCGCGGCTAATGGCGAATTGCTCGCCACGCTCGACCTGGCATGGCAGGATGGCATTAAGGAAGGTAGTAGCCCGAAAGTCGCGCTGCTCATCGATGAGGACGACGAAACGATCAAGATTGCCAGTGCAGAAGGATTGAGATGCTTCACGACTGTTGAGCAGCTTCAACAATACGTACAACGCGAAATCCTAGGAGAAATGACCCCCGTGTAAGAATCCCCGACCGCCGCTCGTCAAAACACTATACATTCATTACGCGGAGACAGCGCCATGTCCCAAGCACCTGATGGCGACCAACTGGGCAAACTCGTCGATTTCATCGTCAACGCCCCGGCCGACGACACATTGATCAAAATGGACTGCAATGACTGCTGCGAAAAGATCACGCAGTTGGCGGAACAAGTCGCGAACGGCGCCGATCTCAACGAGATCTTGCCAGAAATGAAAAAGTTCATGCACTACTGGGGCGATTGCCGCGAAGAATTTGAGGCGCTGGTGGCGGTCATTCAACGCGAAAATGCGCTCGACGACTTCGACTTTTCCGTCCCGCCCGCCTGGCGCGACTAATCCGCCAGCCCGAGGCATCTCTGGTACGAGCCAAGATTGCCAAACAAAAGCGCCGCTTTGAACAAGATTGCTCTTCGTATTCGTCTTATAGCAAGTTGCACGAGGAAGAAGTATGAAAAAGGAACGCGTTGTCATCATAGGTTCCGGTCCCGCCGGTTTGACCGCG
>JAPPKG010000191.1:0-23775 GCA_026914085.1 Caldilineaceae bacterium
TGCGGGGGCGACCCCGTGTGAGAGTAGACCGCTGCCAACCTCCTCTTTCTTATATACCGGTAGATCGGAGACTCCCTTAACGGGAGTTTTTCGTTTTCTCAGGGACGCGCCCAGGAGGAACTGCGGGAGTGTGGATGTCTCGCTTGATTGAGACAGTTCGGTAACAGCATTCCTCATCTGCTACCGAAAGCCGCCAGCAGGTGGTCTGTTTCGGTTTCAGGAAAGATGCCTTATAAAGAAGTGAAAAGGCGGCAATGCCAGTTCAACGGTCTGTTGAGGAGGTGGGCCGCCTCGGCGACGAGATATACGAAAGAGACATACGGACGCAGGTCGAAGCGACCTGCCAGGGAAAGATAGTCGCTATTGACATCGGTAGCGGCGACCACGCCATTGGAGACACAGTCCTGATCGCCTCGGAGCGGCTGAGGGCGCAACGTCCGGGCGCCGATGTCTGGAGTGTCAGGGTCGGATTCCGGACGCTACGCGACTTCGGGATCTTTTTCCTCCGACCAGATTCGTGCATCGACCTCTACCCTTGCTCATCCTCAAACAGCCAGCATCTTGCCATTTGACCTTCGGACGTTTCAAAGGCTGGCGGGCTTGCCTGTGCGCACGGTTCAAAAACCAGGGGGCAGCGCGGGTGGAAACGGCAACCCGCAGGCGGCTCGCGCAGGTCCGGCGGCGCACCAGGGATGAACTGTGGCAACGTGTCACCGTGAAGCCGGGGAATGCTGGCCAGAAGCCGTTGCGTATAGGGGTGGCTGGGGTGTAGCAACACCTGGTCGGCGCTGCCGATCTCGACGATCTCGCCCGCATAGACCACGGCCAGATCGTCGCAAACGTCGCTCGCCAGGGCGATGTCGTGGGTGATAAAGATGATGGCCAGGTTCATATCCTGCTTCAGCCGTTTGAGCAGGTTGGTGATCTGGGTCTGAACGCTGGCGTCCAGAGCCGAAGTCGGCTCATCCATGATGACCACGGGCGGCTCCAGGATCAGGGCGGCCGCGATCATGGCGCGCTGCTTCATGCCGCCGCTGAGTTCATGCGGATAGCGGTCATACACATCGGCGGGCAGCCCCACATATGCCAGCAGCTCGAGGGCGCGGTCGCTCGCCTCCTGCTTACGTGCAGTTCCGCCCACCATCAGCGGTTCGATGATCTGCTCCCCTACGCGCAGGACAGGGTTAAGGCCGTTCTGCGCGCCTTGGGGAACCAGGGAGAGCTTTTGCCAGCGAATCTCCCGCCGAAAACGGTCGTCCGTCAAGCCGAGAAGTTCCTGCCCGTTCAACCAGACTTCGCCTTCATAGCGGGCCACGTTTGTGGGCAGCATGCGCATGATGGCGAGGGCGAGCGAGGATTTGCCGCTGCCCGATTCACCCACCAGACCGAGGGCAGAGCCGCCGCGCGCGAGGGAAAAGGAGACGTTGTCCACCGCCCGCACAGCGCCGGCCCGGTCGGCGTAGTGAAAGGTGAGATCGCGGACGTCGAGGAGCGATGTCATGGCGGCGACCGTCTCAGCCGCGGGTTCACCACCGGTTCGATTCCCAACCCAAGCAGCATGAAGGTGAGGGCGGTAATGACGATGCAAAGGCCGGGAGGCACGATCCACCACCAGTAACCGAGATAGATGCCGCCGGTGCGGAAGCCGGCCTCGAGTATCTGACCCCAGGTGGGGATGGAGGGATCGCCGAGGCCGAGAAAGCTGAGGCCCGCTTCGGACAGAATCGCGGCGGGGGCGCCGAAGATGAGTTGGGCAAAGACGTAAGGAGTGATCTGGGGCAGGATGTGGCGGAACATCACCCGGCGCCGCGACGCGCCCAGACTCTGAATGGCTTCGACCAACTGGTTGGTGCGCACGTGGAGGACCATGCTGCGAATCTGGATGGTCAGGCCCGGCCAACCGAAGATGACGAGGATGAAGATGATCATCCACAGGCTGGGGCCGACGATGAAAAGCATGAAGATGAGGAGCGGCAACACCGGCACGTTGGCTACAATATCGGAGATACGCTGGATCGTGATGTCGGCCCGTCCGCCCAGGTAACCGCTGGCAATGCCCAGCGACGTGCCGATCGCGGTGGACATCAGGGCCGAGATTATGCCGATGAAGAGCGCGACGGGCACCCCGAACAGCAGGCCCCGGGCCAGATCTCTGCCCAGGGTGTCGGTACCCATCAGGCCGAATACCGCGCCGCCCACGACGAAGCGTACTCTCCCCACGCTGTCGCCCTCCTCCCGCATTGCAGCCTGGACGATGATCTCATAGTCGCCGGTCAGGGGCACGAAAGCTTCCTCAGAGACGCCGGAGGGGACGCCAAAGAGGAAACGATCTACGCGTCCGCCGATCTGCGCGCCGTCCAGCCGCAGATCAAACTCGTCGGCAAGGAAATTCTGCACCGCAGTCACGGTTGCTTCGTCGGTGCTCAGCTGCACTCGCAACGGCGTTTGGCCATAACGCAGGAATGGTCCGCTCTCACCTTCACGGGGGCCGCGTACCGTATGGCGGTAGATGCGTAGCTGTTTGCCATCTGGCCGTTTAAGTGAGATCAACACCAGTGGCGGCCTCTCTTCGTATCTGACGTCGGCGAGGGTGACGGCCAAAAAGGTCGGCGGGTGGGAAGAGGCGTAGGCCAGGGGGAAACGCCAGCTATGGACCGGCCCGCTGCGGGCCATCTGTTCGGTATGCGGCTCCCTGCCTTCGAAGATACGGTGGGGAGGCCGGGTCTCCCGGCGAAAAGAGTTGGTCCAGACCGGCGGCACCGCTTTAGGGTTATCCACCCAGACGATGGGGTTACTCCACTGGCTCTCGCCGAAATCCAGTGGAAATACGAGTAACACATAGAGAGCCACCACGATCAGCAGGCCCAACAGGCTGACGCCGCCGAAACCCGGCCCGCTGCGCAAGAGCTCACGCAAGGCGTTGGCCCTGGTCACGGCGTTTCCCTCCTCGCGCCGGTCTTCGTTTGGGACCTGGAGGACGGTCCGGCCGCAAAGCTGCTGATCGGCATCAGTCTGTGTACCTCACACGAGGATCGAGAAAGACGTAGAGCACTTCCAGCACGATGCGGATCACGACATACATCAGAGTGAAGATGAAGGTGAGGGCAACGATGACGTTTTCATCGGGCGTGCCGGCGAGGGCATCGTAGTAGAGCCGGCCCATACCCTGCCAGTTAAAGACGGTTTCCACCAGAATCGAGCCTGACAGCGAGCCAGCCAGGCCGAACAGGAGGCCGGTGACGATCGGCGGGGCGGCCACGCGCAGAATGTGGCGGAGTCGAACCCGGCTCTCGGGCAGACCCTTGGCGCGGGCGATCTTAACGTGGTCTTCCTGGGCGATATTGAGTGTGATGGTGCGAATCGAGTAGATCGACGGCCCAAAGCTGACAAGAACCAGGGTAATCACCGGCAGCAGAGCATGTGAGACAAGGTCGAAGAAGCGAGGCAGGGGCTCTGTAGGCGGCGGCGTGCTGTACATACCGCCGGAAGGAAGGATTCGCAGCTGGATGGAGAGAATCAGTATAAACAGGATGCCGATCCACCAGGTGGGAATGGCAAAGGAAACGGCCGCGAAGCCGGAGACAAAGCGATCCAGCCAGGAACCCTGGCGGGTGGCAAGATAGGAGCCGCCGACGATGCCGATGATGGCGGTGATGATAAACGATGTGGTGAGCAGGAGCATTGAGTTGGGCACGCGCTCGGTCACGATATCGAAGACGCGATTGCTGCCATCGAAGCTGCGCAGCGAGCGGGCTTCGCCCAGATCGAGGGTCAACACCCGCAACGCAGTGCTCGGGAGGCGATAGTACCAGGGCGTGCGCAACCCATAGAAGATCTCCAACTCCTCGCGGCGCTTCTCCAGCACCTTTTCCATCTCGTCGGGGTCACGGATGGTCTCGGCCAGTGCGGTTCGCTCGGCGCGCAGCTGCTCTCCTATCGTTGCAGCAAGAATGCGGTCGGAAAAGCCGGTCAGGCCCAGCGTCAACACCAGCATGAGCAAGACGACGAAGAAGACCCCGACCATGGTGAGGGAACGAACGAGGAGGGGACGAAAAAGTGACATTACAGCAGTGGTCAGTGGCTAGTGATCAGTGGTCAGTAGTCAGGGACTCACGTGAAGTTACTATTCACTATACACTGTCCACGATTCACTAGCCACTGCTGTTAACGTCTGCGGCGCATGAGAAGGATGCCGCCAAAGATGATAATAGCGACCACGGCGCCGACAACTACGTTCACAGGCAGACCGGCGGCGGGTTCGGTTTCAGCTCCTGCAGATTCGGCCTCTGCAGACTCAGACGCAGTGCTCTCCGATTCGGCTTCCGTATCCGATTCTGAGGCGGTCTCTGTATCGGATTCCGTATCGGTCTCTGCTTCGGTTTCAGCCGCGGTTTCCGATTCGCTCTCTTCCTCGTCATCTTCCGACTCGGAAGACGCCTCATCCGAGTCGGAAGATGAAGCTTCCTCTGTTTCGGAGGACTCTGATTCCTCCGCTGCCGGCTCCTCTTCGATGATGGCGATATCCGCTTCCAGCTCGATGCGCCGCTCCGCCATGCGGGCCAGCTCATCGCTGTAGGCAACCAGCACCAACTCGTAGATCCCCAGATCCAACTCGTCCGTGGTCTCAGCAGTCATTCTGATTGCAAACCAGTTGGGGTCCAGGGTGTCGGCGTCGCCCTGCTGGATGATCTCCCCGGTGGCGGTGTCGATCAGCAGATAGCGCAGGGACAGATTGCCAGGCCCATCCAGCGTCAAGGTAACTTCATAGTCGGCGCCCAACTCGATCGGCGGCGCCTCGATTGCAGTATATTCGATCAAGTCCGGCAGCCCGCGGTAGAGATCGCTGGCCGTGAAGGGATAGTTCTCATCACGGAAGGCGACCAGTTCGGCGAATTGGGCCGGTGGATCATAGCGCTCCAACGTGAAGGGACCGTTGCTGATCACCATGTGACCTTTCTCGTCGAACCAGTCGAGCACAGCCGTGTAACGTTCCACACCCTCTTCGCTGCTGATAAGGACCGTTTCACCGTCCGCTGTAGGCAGGGTGAACACGTCTGTGGGGATGGTCTCTAACCGGCGCAGGTCCAACATGGCCTTGCGCACGAGCCGGGCATCACGGTCCAGCACAAGGCTGATCCATGGCACGTTGTAGCGGGCGGCAGCCGTGTCGCTATACGCAGCCCGCCGCTGGCCGAATACCAACTCATCCATCGCATAGAGCATCTCCCAGGGGGTGCTCAACCCCGCGGGGATGCCGTAGGACGCGATATAGTTCTGTTCAAAATGCCAGAAGTCCACATAAGCTTCGATGCGATTTTCGTCCAGCACGCGGTAGCCCTTGATCGTCTCCAGGAAGGGGCGCGAGGTTGTGGCGATGACCGTTTCGATCCTGGCTTTGTCAGGATTATAGGACAGGTCGAAGCCCTGGTAGATCGAATAGAGCACGTCGGCCATGCTGATCTGCTGGCCATGATGCCACGGCGCCTGGAAGTACTTGCTGTAGTCGTAGACCACCTTGCTGGTAGCGGTTAACTCTTCACCCACATTCGCCCACCGGCCCCGCTGTGCGTCCCACATGATGGCGTCCGCCGGTACATCCAACGTGCCTTCCGGTCCGGCCGTCTCCACCTCATAGCTGATGCGAAATGGCGCTGGGATCCCGGTGAAAGGATCGTTCCAAACGGCCGGGTCCTGCAGATGCCGCCAGATATCGCTGCTGTAAACATCGCCAAACCCGCCGACCGGGTTCCAGGTTGTACGTTCGGTCCACACCCATAGGTGGCCCACGGTCAGTTCGTCGCTGCCCGCCTTATAGGCCGAACGCAGGCTCCACAGGCCGCGCGGCCCCGCGGCCAGGTCCTGGGTTATGCCCTCGACGCCGGCCTGTACTGGGAAAGCGTTCATGACGGTGGCGATCCAGATGCGGACCGACTCGTCGAGGCCGATGCGGGTCATTTCGCGATACATGTCGTCACGCTCGGCCTGGTCGGCGAATTCGCCCTTGAAGAGGCGCTCACCCAGATCGTCCAGCTCTTCATTTTCGTAGTGCCAGAAGCCGACCTCTTTCCAGCCGGGCATATTCCCCAGCCAGGGGGCATAGAAGGAGTTGATGCCGCCGAAATCATAGCGGTTGGGCGCGCCGCGGCCCCAGCCTTCGGTATAGAGGTGCCATTCAAACTGGGCCGGGTCAGTGGCATAGACGGTCTGGATGGCGGGCGCGAAGGACTGGCGATTGGCCGCGATCGCAAACCCTGCGTCTTGCAGAGCCGCTCGAATCAGATCGCCCACTTCGCGCCGCTCGTCCTCCACGCGCATAATGAACTTCAGGCGGATCGGCTGCTCGTTGAAGTGCCACACACCGTCCACCAGCTCCGCGCCGGCCTCGGTCATGGCATCGGCGATCAGCTGGCGAGCATATTCGGGATCATAGCCCAATTCCGCCTGCTGGATGACGTCGAAGACGGTCAGATAGTCGTAATCGGTGGAGGCCACGTTGGTGTACATCGGCGCTGCCTGGCCCTGGTAGATCTCCCGGGTTACAAATTCCCGGTCGATCAGGCGTTGCATCGCCTGCCGCACTTCCTTGATTGAAAAGGGGTTCAATCTCCCTTCAGGCGCCGGCGCCGGATTGAGGATCAGCGAAATAGTACTGGCTGGGGCCTCATAGAGTTGGATGCCCTCGCTGTCGCGCAGCTCGCGGGCCGCGGCGATTTTCAGATTGAAGTAGTAGAGGTCCATCTCGCCGGCTTCCAAATCGAGCGGTGCGCGGTCCACGTTGAACGCTTTGAAATAGAGCCGCTCAACCGCCGGTCCGGGTTCCTCATGCGGGGGACTGTATTGGGCCAGGGCCGAGGAGGAGAGACCGATTATGATCGCCAGGCTGATCGGAAGCACCTTGAGCAGCCATGCGGGGATTTTGGTCGACCTGGTCGTATTCATATTACAAATCCTTTCGCCTACACCCGCGGCCAGCGGCCGCCCGGTTCCCTCCCGCCACCGACCTCTTTGGGGCGTTTGGCAACCGGTACAGCCGCGACCTGTTTGCCACTGACGGCTCATCCAGTTCGCCTACGGAACGAAACCCACAGCAGGCCGAGCGCAATGCCGATACCGACGCCACCGACCACCGGCCAGGTCGCGCTCCCGCCGGGTACGGCCGATGTGGCGAATGCCGTCGTTGCCGGTACACTCTCCACCGCGACCTGGTGCGAAGCAGGCGACAGACCGGCTTGCGATGCCGTTCCGTTTAACTGTTCCAACTTCTCATCCAGGGCATCCAGCTTCTTTTCCAGGTCCTGGACATTGTCGAAGCCGAACTCCATATAGAATGATGTGGAGGCGAAGTTGCCCGATTCGTCGACCAACGTCACCCGGTGGGCGCCTTCACCGGAGATGGGAACGAAGATCTGCTGTGTATAGCGCCCGAGCTTGTCGGTGCGGCCGGATGCGGCGTTGGCGCCCCCGACAAGCAGGAAGATATCCATATCCGATTGGAAACCGTGCCCTTGGACGGTGATGGTCTCGCCGGCAGCTCCGGTGTCGGGGCTGATGAATATTTCGGGGCGGGCGATGGCGCGCTGGCGGCTGAAACCGATCTTCTGATTAATGGGGCCAAACTCGCCGAGGCGAGTATCGGCCCACACCAAGTAGGCGTCATTCTCGCTGGCGGCGATAGCGAAGTAGTCGCCCAGGAAGAGCCCGTTGGGAAAGCCTTTGTTGGGATTGGAGGGGAAGTCAGTCACGCGCGTGTCGCCCACTTTGAGGTCGAGCTCTTCCAGTTCAAATCCCCAGGTCTCGCCCTGATCTTCGGAACGGGTATAGTAGATATGGTAGCGGGTCCGGACGGGGTCGTCGCGCATATCACCCCACATGAGATGGATGACGCCATCCGGCCCGACGTCCATGGCCGGGAAGAACTGAACGGCGTCGGTCTCGTCGGTGTTGATGCGTACGGGCCGCGACCAGCGGTCCCCGCCGTTGAGTGAGCGGATAAAGTATACGTCGCCCTCATCGAGCGGATTTTCCGCCGGCAGCGCGACATAGGTTACATAGAGTTCATCTTCAGGCCCTACCGATACCTTGGGGAAGGCGGACGCCCAGTAGCGGAAGTAGGCGTTACGGGGTCGGAACCCCGGCTCCAGGAAACGGGCGATACGCTTGGGCTCGCCGAAGGTTTCGCCGCCATCATCAGACTTGGACATATAGAATTCGGCGAGGCCCTTCATGCTTTCGTCGTCAGTGCTGTCGATCCAGGTTACATAGAGAGTACCCTTGGAATCGACGACGGGGAAGGGGCCCTGCACGACTCGCTTGGTGCCGATGGCGTTCGACTGGCCTTCAGTGTCGTCGATCTCGCCATAGGTGCGCTTTACGGTCGGGCCGACCGGGACAGGATCGGACCAGGTCAGACCCTGGTCGAGGGAGTAGGCCAGCATCGGCGTGGTCTGTACTTCAGGCGCGCCCAGGGTTGGGAGTTCGCCGATGTAGAGGATGTCGTAGATGGTATTGAATTCGACAAAAGTGACATAGACCACGGTCTGGTCTTCGATCGTGGGATGGGGGCCGGTGGTCATCCACGGTTTGTCGAGGAAGCTCATGCTCACTGTGCCGCGAATGCGGCCGGTGGGGTCAAGGACGGCATCGCTCTCAACATCGCTGCGGGCGCTGTCAACCGGCTCTTCCCAGACGAAGCCACCGTCTTTCGATGCCGAGACTGCGATCGAGGAGACGAGGGCGAAGCCGGTGGCGTTGCCGACAGAATATTCTTTGATACCGATAGAGATCGAGGCCATGTAGACATTGCCGTCGCTATCAAACTCCACCACCGGGTCACCGCCGGAGATGCGGTCTTTGCGCAGGTATTTGATCTGCTGCGGCCCCTCCCAATTCACCCCTCCGTCAATGCTGACGTAGGCCGAATTGTTAGGAAAATTGTAGTCGATCACACCCAAGACGAGGTGATCGGGATCATGCGGATTGACGGCGATGTCCGGCTCTGTCTGCAAAGGGCTATTGCTGAAGTCGCGGGTCACCAGCAGATCGCGGCTGAACGCGGGAGCTGGATCACGGTAGGGAACGAGGATGCCGGGCCCTACCGATTGCAGCAGCGGCGAATCACCTTCGCCGCCGGGCAGACTGGACAGATTCTGGCGATCGAGCGTGTTCCATCCCGGCCGGTCGAGGAAGATCCGATTGTCCACACCGTGGGCTATGAGCCATGCAGGACCGGAGAGCACATCCTGGATCGGATTCATAGCATCCTGAATATCGGCCGGATTCTTGCTGATCTTGCCGCGCGTCGGCAGTTGGGGCACCGGCATCTGGGCCGCTGCCGGCAGCGGCATAGCCAGTAGGAGGACGATCAATAGAAGTAGGGGGACTCGAAGGCCCAGGCGGAGGCGGTTGCCGGGTCGTCTGAACTTGGGCAGTCTAACCATGGGATACAGATCTCCTTATTATTACGTTAAACGCCAGCGACTCAGCCGCCGGCGATCCTTTCTCCGGAACACCTTTCCGCCGTTGTCGCCACCACCTTTGGACACGTTGCGGAGGCGGTACAGGTGGACGCAGGATTGGCCGTTTTGGTAACGGTCAGCCTGAATTTGGATTTCAACGGTAGGACATCAAATGATATTATAATAGCAAAATTGCGTTCTCAGTTTTGGTAAGCCTCACTCCCTTCATGCAGGAAACAGGCTACAAAGTGATTCGGCCCGACTTCACGAAGTCGCGGCGTCGTCAGTTCACACCGGCCGGCCATGAAGGAAGCACAGCGGGGATGAAAGGAACATCCGCTTGGCGCATTGACGGGACTGGGCGGCTCGCCCGGCAGGCTGGGCCGTTGGTGCAACCGGTTGGCCGGATCCGGCTCGGGCACGGCCGCGATGAGAGCCTGGGTATACGGGTGCATGGGATTGCGCACCACATCTGCCGCCTCTCCCATCTCGACGACGCAGCCCAGATACATCACGACAATTCGCTGGGCAAAATGGCGAGCCGTGGCGATGTCGTGGGTGATGTACAGAAAGGCGATGTTGAACCGCTCCTGCAACTCGCGCAGCAGTGCCAGTAACTCTGCCCGGCTGGACGCGTCAACCATGGATACCGGCTCGTCGGCCACGATGAACTGCGGCTGCAGGACGAGTGCGCGTGCAATGCTCAGCCGCTGTCGTTGACCACCGGACAGCAGGTCGGGGTACTTGCCTGCAATCTCGTCCGCCGGGCGAAGACGCACATCGTGCAGGGCTTGAAACACTCGCTCTCGCCGCTCGCTGTCGCTGCCGATACCGTGGATCACCAGGGGTTCGGCTACGCTCTCGTAAGCCGTCATAAAGGGATTGATGCTGGCGAACGGATCCTGGAAGATGGCGGAAGCCCGGCGGCGGAACGCTTTTTGTTCCTTCTGTGATAAGGCGGTTACTACTGTATTGTCAAAGCGGACATGGCCATCCGTAACCCTGACCAGGCCCAACGCCGCCCGTCCCAAGGTGGTCTTGCCGCTGCCGGACTCACCGACGACTGCGACGACCTCGCCTGCCCCGATGTCCAGGGTCACGCCGTCTACAGCATGGACCGACTCGCTGCCAAAGAGACCTTTGCGAATACTGAAATGTACTTTGACATCGTGGAGTTGAACCAGCGGCTGGGACGAAGGCCTTTGGGGACGGTTTTCCATTGCCATATTCAACAGAAATATTCGCCATAATGCGACATGTCCTTGAGTATACTCATCCGCTGTCAAGTGCGCAAAGATACGGGCAGCATCCGGCCTGCAAGCCGCCTTGCCCTGTCGAAAGTCGATGAGTGAGTGAAGAGGAGTAGGGAGCGAGAACAGGTTCTCATTGCTCACGTTTTCGTATCCCCTCCTCAGATGGGAGGATCCCCGATGAATGACCATGATCGAATGCCGCGATACACTGTGGTTCTCTTGTTGTTGGCCGTGCTTGCTCTCATTCTGGCAGCCTGCCAACCGACGCCCAGTCGACCCAGGGCGGCGACGCGAACAGCACCCGCGGCTTCGACGCCCACACATACGCCGACACCTATCGTCATTCCCACACAATCGCCGGGGCCGACACCTACTGCCACGCCCGAGCCGCTGGCCGAACCTGATCGAAACCTGGCGGAATCACTGAGCGCCAAGGGGAAGTCGTTGTTTGGTACCAGCGACCTGACCGGCGCCGAAGCGGCCTATATCGATGCGATTGCCGCCGACCCCAGTTATCTGCCCGCGCATCTGGGCCTGACCGATGTCTACCTCTACCAGTCGCAGTACTGGCAGCAGGCGCTGCAATCGGCCGAGAACGCAAAGGCGCTGGCGCCGGAGGACAGCACCGCCATCGCATACATGGCGTGGGCAAAGCAGGGGGCCCACCATTTTGACGAGGCAAAGGAGCTGGGACTGCGAGCGGTGGAGTTGGACGACGAAAACCCGACCGCGCACACGGCTCTGGCCGACATTCTTGTCAGCATGTATGAGGTCGACAGGGCCTATGAACACGCTCAGACCGCGGTGCGTCTGGATCCGGATTCGGCGGCGGGATGGGCGACGCTGGGATCGATCGCGTTCCAGATGCACGATTGGGACCGGGCGGGAGAGGCCTACGAACGGGCACTGGAACTGGAGCCGGATTTCTTTGCGTGGCATATCATCAACGCCCGCCATGAGTTTAATGTGTATGGCGATATCTATGCGGCGCGGTCAGTTGCGAAACGCGCGATTGAGCTTGTGGCGAACCATGCCTCGACTCTCTTCTTTGAGGCCGACATGGCGGCAGAAGAAGGCGACTGGGAGACGAGTGAGGCGAAGTGTATGCAGACGATCGCGCTGGACCAGCCGCATACGCCGTTCCCGGATGCGTACAGCTGCATGGCGCTGATGTTGCTGCAGCAGGAACGGAATGCGGAGACGGCAGCCTATCAGGCGCTGGCGGAGGAGCGGGCTACGGTGCACCGGCGGGATGTGACGCTGATCCGAATGCGGCTGCTTAATGATCAGGATCTGTGCTCCGAGTCACGAGCGCTGGCCGAGAACTGGCTGGAAGCGCGGCCCTACAGCATTTCGGCGATGCGGATGGTGGGCGTGAGCTATCTTTGCGAGAGAGATTTCACAACGGCGGCCACCTATTTCCGAAAGACGCTGGACGCGCTGCCGCAATCGGTGAGCGATGCGCGGCTGCTGGCAATCGCCTATGCCCGCGACGGAAAGGCGCTGGAAGCGCGGAGCGCATTGAACGAGGTCCGCGCCATCTCCATCGATGATCCACTCTATTACCAGGCCTTGTATGAGACACATCTGATGCTGGGCGAGGTGGAAGAGGCGGTGGTCGCGGCCCAGCGGTGGGACGTACTGCGGCCGGAGAGCCTGGATGCGCGCGAAAGTCTGGCCTTTGTGCAGCTGTACGAGGGCAATGTAGAGGCGGCGCAGAGTATTGCCCTGGACGCGTTGGAACGCGGCGCACGCACGTCGACGGTGCTGGCAGTGCTGGGTGAGACCTACACGCGCATGGGTGAATTCGATAAAGCGCAGCCGCTGTTGGAAGAGGCGATTGAACTGAACAGCGACCACATCGTGGCGCGTCAGGCGCTGGCGCTGCTGTTCCTTGCGCAGGTGCGATGCCAGGAGGCGGAACCACACCTGAACTGGCTGATCGGCGAGGCCGATGATGAGGAAGAGAAGGAAGACCTGGCGGGCGTGCTGGAGCGTTGCCGGGATAGAGCGGCGCAGCCTACGCCGGACCCATCGATGCAGCTTGAAAACGATGAGGCCATTTCCACCGCGGTGGCGATCCTGCAGGAGGCGGACGTAGAGATCCGCTATCTGGACGTGGAGGAGAATGAGGAGGGGCAGCGGACGCTGGTCGTGGCCTATGCCGTCGATTTGGCGGTTGACGGGGAGGAGTACGCCGACCTGGAGCGCCAACTGATCTTCGAGCTGTCCCGCATCCTGCCCCGCATGACCTCCCAACCGGACGGCCTTGTGGTCGTCGCCGGCACCTTCAACAGGACAACTTCCGCGACCCTGGTGGCGACGAGGGCGGCTGAGGTGTGGCTCCAAGGACAGTTGACCGATGAGGAATTTGAAAACACCTGGCGACGCCAGGTGGTAGAAGCCTCTGATGAGTAGTTTCAATGGCTGGTTGCCGGCGGCTACGGCCGCGGGCAACTAGCCATCAATCACTCCCTCAAAGCAGTTACTGACTACCCCAGTTATTGACCACCGCAACTATTGCCCACTGCAATCCAGGCCGAGGGCTACAACCTTGTCGGCCAGTTTGGCATGCTCCTCGGCGGTGAGGGGCTCGCCGGGCGGGCGCGGGGCGCCGCAGTCTATGCCGAGGCGTTGACCGAGTACGGCCTTGATGGCGCCGTGGAACTTGAAGGGCACGCTCAGCGCTTCGGCGGCGGAGGATGCCTTCTCCTGCGCTTTGCTGGCTGCCGGGATGTCGCCGGCCTCGTAGGCACGCCAGATGGCAACCCAGAGTTCGGGGGCCATGTTGGGCGGGCCGTCGACGCAGCCGGTGGCGCCAATCAGAAGGGCAGGCAGGAAGAGGCGAGAGTTCCCGATCAGGCAGGAGAGTCCCATTTCGGCGAAGGTCTTGACGTAGGGGATGTAGGGCGCGGAATGTTTGAGCCCGGCCAGTTGGGGGACGCGCTCCTGGATCTTGGCCATGAGATCCGGCGTGATTTCGACTCCGGTGGCGCTGGGGAGATTATAGACAAAGAAGGGAAGATCGGCGGCGGCCGCGACGATGCGATAGTGTTCCACGATGCCCCTGTCGCTCTGGCCATAGAAGAAGGGCGGGACACAGCAGATGGCTTCGCAGCCGGCTTTGGCCGCGTGTTCGGCGAGGCGGGCAGAGCGGGCGGTGGTGGGGGCGCCGACATGCATGATGTTGGCAATGCGCCCCTGGTTTTGGTCGGAGGCAATCTCGGCGATGCGACAGTTTTCGGCGTCGTCCAGGAGGACGCTTTCCCCCGTGCCGCCGGCCACCCAGAAACCGTGTACGCCGGTCTGGATGTTGAACTCCATTACTTGGCGAAAGGCGTCCTCGTTGAGGCGCCCATCAGCGGACATCGGCGTGATGATGGCCGGAAAAATCCCATTGAAGCTTTTCATGTGACACTCTCTTGTGGCTGTGACGGCGTCTTGGAGCCGTCATTATCTCACGGATAGGTGCCGGTGTCGATAGCGCAGAAATGTGCCCGGGGGTGATTGGCGGCGGGGCGGAGGAAGGGGGCGCTGCGGCGGGGAAAACGTTGACCTGCTGGCGCTTATGGCTTTTCCTTTAGCCGCACGTCCCGCAGCCGGTCGCCGTCAATCTCTACCTGGGCCAGCCCACTCACGTCCAGGTAGCCGTCGCGAAGCGTGAGCGGCCGGGTCAGCAGGTCCTCCTGCAGCTTGAGGAAAAAGCTCAACTCGCACGGCAGGTCGATCCCGGGCCTGGCGGCAAAGAGCGCGGCCAGTACCGTCCCCCAGCCGGTGCTGGCCTGGGAACCGACCATCACCGCCTTGCCGCCAACCAGGGCCTGGTTCAGCATCTGCGCCGATTCGGTGAACCCCGTGCGCGCCGTCTTGATGTTGAGAATGTGAAAGGTGTCCATGCTCAGCTCCCGGCGCAGGTCGCGGGCGCTGAACACGCTGTCGTCGGCGATGAGTTGGGGGAGGGCAGAGTCGCCGGCGCGGGCGCAGGCCTTGCGCATCGCGGCGCGGGCCAGAATCAACTCCACCGGCAACGGTTCCTCGCAGTAAAGGACGTTGAACTCGGCCATCTTTTCCAGACGCTGGCGCACGTTTTGCGGCTGAAAGCACTCATTGGCGTCAACGTACAGATCGACCTGCTCCCCGAACTGCTCCCGCAGGAGGCGCAGTCGTTGTAGATCCGTGCTCCAATCCTGGCCGACCTTTACCTTCAACACGCGCACGCCCTGCGCCACAATTCGCTCGGCCTCGGCGAGGCTGTCATCGATTTCGCCCAAGCCCAAAATATAGCTCACGCGCACCCGGGAGTTGCTGGCGCCCAGGTGGTCGTAGAGAGTACGGTTGCGGCTATTGGCAAGGGCATGGTGGAGGGCCATATCGAGGGCGCCGCGGGCGGCCTGGTTGTTCTTGACCACCTGCAGGCTTGCGTAAAGTTTAGCGAGAGTGGAGTCGTCGAGCATCTCGCCCTCGAGGCGGGGTGCCATCTCCTGGCGAACAACGCTGCAGATGCTGGATACGGTCTCCCCGTAGATCGTGGGCCGCGGCGGCGCTTCGCCCCAGCCGACGGCCCCGTCACTCAGCCGCACCTGGATCAGGACGTGACGGGCCTCCTGCATTTCGCTGGCCGCGCCCCAGCGCAGCGGTTCCCGCAGCGGAAGGCGGAATGGGATCGGTTCGATGTCTTCGATGGTGGTAGGCATGGATAGTCCGGCGGTCAGCTGGCCGCGAGCCGCTCCAGTTTGGCGGCCACCTCGGCGGGGGTGTGGGTGGTGGTATCGACGACGACGATGCGCTTGGGGGCGGCGGCGCGTAGGATTTCAACGGCGGCGTGTGGGTCGTAGTTGCGGCGTTCAGCGGCGACGATGGCGACCTTGGCCGCGAGTTCGGCGGCGTCCACTTCGCCCCGGCTTACCAGCGCAGACAGGTGGTGCTGCTCCTCACGTGTAAAGAGGTCGCGCCCCTCGGCCATCTCCTCCCAGCAGAAACGGCCGGCGGTGTCTCCGCCCACCTGATCGAAGGCATCCTGGCGCTGCACCAGCCTCTCCACCCGCACTACATCCGGCGCTTTGAGGACGGCAAAGCGGGCCAGCGGGAGGCTCTGCGCGGCAAAGGTGACTTCGTCCGCGCCCCGCAGTCCGTCGAAAACGTTCAAGGCGCCGCTGCCGGGGGCTGCCCCCTGCTTTTGCAGCACCAGCCGGCTGAAGGCGTGCGCAAGCCCACCGGGATGCCGCTTGCGGTAGCGCCCCGTGTAGTCGAAGCGCCGCCGCCGGTCCGTCACAGCGGCGGGCGGATCTCCGTCCCAACCCTGAACCGTGGGGATGACCAGCAGGTCGGCCAGCTTGCGTCTGTTGGGCAGGAGCGAGATCCCGCTGATGCGTGTACGGAGGGCATCGACGGTTGTGCTTTTGCCGACACCGGTCACGCCGACGAGAATCAGCACCGGCATGTCGACGATGGCGACCCAGCCGGCTGGCGGGCGGCCAACGCCGAGACCGTCAGCCAGCAGTTCAAATTCAGCGTTCATCCGGGTCTCGCGTTCTGGACATACTTTTGGTCAGTCACCGCGATTCGCGCAGCGGTGGCACATAAGGCACCATTATACGCCTCCTGTAAAGCAGCTGGCAACTGATAACCACATTGGACAGTGCCGAATTGCTTTTACAAAACATACAGATCGGCGCCCGATGTCCCTGCTGTGTGCTATAATATGTGTTCAATATTCAACAAAAGGTTCCTCCGGCGATCCGACTTGTCCCCACAGAAGAAATGGTATGATTTCCCGATTGCCTGCGCCGCGTCCACTGGTCATCCGAATAGTGTTGGTGAGCGCGCTGTGGCTGGCTGCTAGTCCGGCGGCGGCTGCGCCCGCGCCCTCTGAATTGCCGGATGATTTGATACCGATCTACCTCATACAGGGCGACGGACCAAGTACGCCCTTGCCTCAGAAACGCGTCACAACGTTCGGCCTGGTGAGCGGTGTGCAGTCGAACGGATTTTACCTGCAGGATCCGACCGGAGACGGCGACCCGCGAAGCAGCGACGGCATCTTTGTCTACACCTCTTCCGCGCCCAGGGTGAATGTGGGCGAATGCATCCTCGTGGGCGGCGCCGAAGCGACCGAATACTATGAAAAGACAGAGCTGACAACGCCCCGTTTGCTTAAGAAGCTATCCATCGATCTGTGCGGCGATGGCTCCTTGCCGGCGCCTCTGGCGCCCCTGCCGGTGCCCAACGTCGACCCGGAGTCCTTGCTGGAGCGGTTCGAAGGCATGCTCGTCGCTTTCGAAGAGTTGCAGGGCGTCGTGCAGGGGCCGACCAAGCGGTTCAGCAACGGCAACGTTGAGATCGCGCTCATCGCCGAACGGGCCCTGCCCTTCGTGCGAGGCGGGCGGGTCTTCCAATCCAATCCTGACGATGCCGCCGGGCTGATCTTCCTGGGCAACGGGCTGGGCGCGGAGCTGCCGGCGGCAGCCTGGGGGGACCTCGTGCGGGTACGCACGCCCGAGCCGGGGACGCCGGTTCGGGCGGTAATCGATTACAGTTTCGGAAAATATCTTCTGTTACTACTGCCAGGACAGGAGATCGAGGTTCTCTCCCGGCATGGTTCGAATGACGAGACGGCCCAGTCTGACGCGGGCGCCTTCCGGGTCTGCTCTTTCAACGTATTAGGGCTGGGTCGGGGTCTGGACCAGCTGCGAAAGGCGACCGATTACGAGGCTGCGCTGCGCCAGCGTGCGCAGGCCATCGCCAGCGGCCTGCAGAACTGTGAAATCGTCGGTCTGCAGGAGACCGGCAAGCCGGAAGACGCCGAAAACCTGGCCAGAGTTCTGACTGAGATCAGCGGGCTGGACTACAGCGCAGTTGCGTTTGCCGGCCCCGGAACCGCCAGTCGCGATTTCCCGCTGACGAACAGCCTTCTTGTACGCGATGACCGGGTGACGGTTCTCAACGCTGAGAACGTTCAGGCATGCACCCGCTTCAGTTTCAGTGTGCGGTTGGTTCCCGGGCAGTGCCCGGCGCGGCTGCTACCGCTCTTCAGCCGGCCGCCGCTGGTCGCGGATCTGCTCGTGCGCGGCCCCTGGGGAGAGGACTATCCGTTGACGGTGGTGGTCAATCACTGGCGAAGCAAGCGCGGCGATGAAACGGTGAACGTTGTGCACCGGACATTGCAGGCGGAGCACGTGGCCTCGATCGTGCAGGTCCGTCTGGATACAGACCCCGACGCGCACGTCGTCGTGCTGGGCGACTTGAATGATTTCGAGATGAGCAAGCCGGTGGAGACCCTGCGATATGGCCCGGAAGACGCCGACGGCGCGCGCGAGCCGGGACACGTTTTGCTCTGGCATGCCTTTGACGCGCTGCCGCTCCAGGACCGCTACACTTACGTCTTCAACGGGGGCAGTCAGACGCTGGATCATCTGCTGCTGACCCCGGGCATGGTGCCCGATTTCGCCGGGATGGATATCACGCATATCAATGCCGACTTTCCCATTGCGCAGCCCGGCGGCACAGAGGGCATTCCCGGCCTCTCCCCTGAGTACGGCTCCAGCGATCACGATCCCCTGGTGTTGACGGTGCGGCCCGGGGGCGGCGCCTGGATCGCCGGCAACGCGCAGATTCCCAACACGCCGGTTGAACTCGCCGACAGCGGCGGCACAGTGATCGCCCGGACAGAGAGCGATGCGCTCGGCGAGTTCCGCTTTTTCGACCTGCGCCCCGGCGCGTACAGTCTCCATTTTGCGCAGCTAGAGCAGGTCATGCTGCTGCCGCCGGCCGATGTTTCCGATGGATCTTCGATGGCGGTCCTTCAAGTAGAAGTCGAGAAAGGCCGGGCGACCATCGTAGAAATTTCCGCACGCGATCGGCGCGCCGAAGCCGGCGCCGCCAGCGCGCTTTTCAGCATATTATATGGATCTGAATCCGCAGGACACGCAGGCGCTTCGGATCCCTGATGGAAAACTGTAGTGGGCGTACCCGCCTGCAAGCAGTGCGGAGGCTGCCGCCGCCTCCAGTATTCCAGCCCGTTGGCGGCAACCTGATCACTTGGCCGCGGGCGAACGGTGGAGGCATAGATGGAAAGAGTTTACTTGAATTGGCACGACGTGGAGGAGTTGATCACCAAAGTCGTGATGCAGTTGAATACCCCGTATGATGCGCTCCTCCTGATCACGCGCGGGGGAATCGTGCCGGGCGGCATGATTGCTGAGGCGCTGAAGATGAAGGATGTGCTGACCGCGGCGGTCGTATTTCAGAGCGGACCCGGCGTGCGCGTGGAAATGAGCTGGCCCCGCTTCCAGCAGTTCCCCGCAGATGCGCTCCTGCAAGGTAAAAAGGTCCTGATCGTCGATAACATCTGGGACCGGGGGCGCACGATCGTCACCGTCAAGAGCCGTGTGGAAGGAAGCGGCGCCACCGCCGAAACCGCGGTGCTCCATTGGAAGCAGCGGCAGAATCTTTTCGAGAACGAGAAACCAGACTACTACGCGGAACTGACCGAAGACTGGATCTACTACCCCTGGCAGCGTATCGACGATTCAGACGATCTGGTGTCGCTCCGTCCAACCGCGCCGGAGCTTTCCTGATGTCGGAACTGATACGCCGCCTGCGGGCCGCGCATCCGGATGCGCACTGCGCGTTGAACCACCAGAACCCGTTTCAGCTGCTGGTGGCGACGATCCTCTCGGCCCAATGCACCGACGAGCGGGTCAACCAGGTGACGCCGGCGCTGTTCGAACGTTATCCGACGCCCGAGGCGATGGCCGCGGCCGACCGTGAAGAGCTGGAGGAGATGATCCGCTCGACCGGTTTCTTTCGCAACAAGGCCAAGAGCCTCCAGGGCGCAAGCGCTCTGATCTGCCAGGAGTTCGGCGGGGAAGTGCCGCGGGAGATGGATGAGCTGATCAGGCTGCCCGGCGTGGCCCGCAAGACCGCTAACGTCGTGCGCGGCGTCTGTTACGGTCTGGCCGACGGCGTCGTGGTGGACACCCACGTCAAGCGGCTCTCCCAGCGGCTAGGCCTGACCCAGCAGAAGACCCCGGAGAAGATCGAAAAGGACCTGATGGCGCTCATCCCCGCCGAAGACTGGATCGACATCGCCCATCTGTTGATCTTCCACGGGCGGCGGGTGTGCGACGCCCGCAAGCCGGACTGCGCCAACTGCACGCTGGCTGACCTGTGCCCGTCGGCTGAGGTTTAGCGAGCACGCCTCACCTCGCCACCGCTCCCGCTTGTGTGGTTGTCAAATATTTCGGAATGTGTTCAAGAAGTTGGCCTTTGTCGACCGAGATGAACGCGCATTGGGAAGCATGATCTGTATTGGAGGAGTTCGACCGCCCGAGTTTGATCCGCCGCAACTCAGTTCTCGCCATTTCCCTCGCGGGGGCTGACGACCAGTATGTAGCCCTCTCTGGCCTCGACCTTGACCTGATCGCCGACTTCGGCCGGCTCCGCTTCGCCGGAAGATACGCCGCGCAGCTTCGCGTTCCATAGCTCGCCGGCGAGCAGGACCTTGCCGAGACCGTTCTCAGCAAAGGGAACGCGTACGGTCGCCAGCGAGCCGATCACGCCTTCGCTGCCGGTGGCCGTGCCCCGCCGCTGGGCCTCCACTACTTTACCACCCACAAAGAGGGCGAAGGCGCCCATGGCCACGCCCAGCGAGATGATCGTCACCCACGGCACAGCCAGACCTGGCGCGTCGAAAAGCAGCGCGCTGCCAAAGATGAACGCGATCGTACCCCCCAATGCGAGCGCGCCAAAGGCCGGCGTAAAGGCTTCGGCCACCAGTAGAATCAGCGCCAGCCCGATCAGAGCCAGCCCGGTAAAATTCGCCTCCAACTGGCCCAGCGAATACAGCCCCAACAGCAGGCTTATCAGGCCGATCATGCCCGGAATGAATGTGCCGGGATTGTATATTTCGGCGATGAGCCCGATGGAGCCGAGGGTCAGCAGAATCGTGGCGACGGTGGGGTTGCTGATGAAGTTGAGAAACTCCTGCAACGGCGAAAGCGCCTGCGGCATAATCCGGGCATTGGCGGTGCGCAGCGTCCGTTCCTGTCCCTGCACCGTGACGACGAAACCGTCCATCTGATCCAGCAGATCGGCCACGTCGGCCGCGATGAAGTCGATGACGCCCAGTTCCAGCGCACGCGTGTCGGTCGCCGCGGCTGCCTCCTGCACCGCCGAGACAGCCCATTCCACCGCCTCCTCGCCGCGACGCGAGGCCAGGTTCTCGATATCGGCGCTGAGGATGTTTACAACCTTTGCCTCCATCGTCTCGCCAATATCCTCACCCTGGCCGCCGACGGGGCTGGCCGCGCCGATGCTGCTGCCGGGCGCCATCGCCGCTACGTGCCCGGCCAGGGTGATAAAGGTGCCGGCGCTGCCGGCCTGCGCCGCGGCCGGCGCGACATATACCACCACCGGCACAGGCGAGGCCAGCATATCCTGCACGATCTGCTTGGTCACATCGACGCTGCCTCCAGGGGTGTCCAGGCGCAGGATTACCGCCTCAGCCCCCTCCAACTGCGCGTCTTCGATCGCCCCGCTGAGATATTGACGCAGCACCGGCGTCACCGCCCCGCGGAAGGTCAAAACCAGAACGACTTGTGAGTCCGTCTGCGAAGAGATCGCCTTCTCCCGGGCAGACGAGTCGGCGCGGCGCGGATCGGGAAGGCTGGCCGCCTGCACACCGTCTATCACGGTCAGAAGCATCCCCAACAGCAGACAGGAGAGATAAAAGGTGCGATAGAGCGTTGTCAGCACTGTACCGTTTCGCTGATGCGTGTTTTTCCCGCCGTGTCTAAACATCTTTAGCCTTCCTGTCTACCGCCCCCGACCGAATGCCGAGGCTGCCGGTCATGGACCGCCGCTGTGCCGTCGATTGACGGCAGCCAGCATCTCCACAACCGACTGCCGCCCGGCGTCGCTGACGGCACCCAACATCTGCGTCAGCTCCTCGATGCGTGCCGATCCCTCGACAGGAAGCACGTCGGTGCCGGTGCGCAGTTCGCCGTCGCTCTCGAAAGTCCGTTTGCGCACGGTCAGGTGGAAGTCGGCAAACGCAGCCAGTTGGGGCAGATGGGTGATGCACAGCACCTGATGGCGCAACGGTTTACTGTTCGGCTCGTCCGCGGCAGCGTCATTGGAGACGGTAACAGGCTGCGGCCCCTGGCCGGTCAGGTTCCAAAGCTTTTCGCCGACGACACCGCCCACACGGCCGCCGATGCCCTGGTCGATCTCATCGAAAATCAGAATCGGGGTCTGATCGGCCTGGGTAAGCGCGCCCTTCAGCGCCAGCATCAGGCGCGCGGTCTCGCCCCCGGAAGCGACCCTGGCCAGCGGTTTGACCGGCTCGCCGGGGTTTGCGCTGATCAGAAATTCAACCTGATCGACGCCGTGGCTGCCGAAGGCGACGCGCCGCCCATCCGGAAGGTATGCACCATCCTCCTGCTCCTCCGCCTCCACGGCGACGGCGAAACGAGCGCGTTGCATACTCAATTGCTCCAGTTCGGCTTCTACCTGTCGGGCAATCTTCTCGCCGGCCGCGACCCGCGCCTGGCTCAACTCTGCACCCAGTGTTCCGATCTCGCGCAGAAGCCTCTCTTCCTCCTCCTCCAGCGCGGCCGTCTGCGCCTCCCAGTTGTCGAGCTCTTCCAGCTCCGCCTGGGCTGCGGCGGCGAAGGCCAGGATCTCCTCGGTCGTGTCGCCGTACTTGCGTTTGAGATTCTCGATCAGTGCCAGCCGTTCTTCGACCTCGACCAGCCGCTGCGGATTGAACTCCAGCCCGTCGGCGTAGCCCTGCAGATCGCGCGCCAGATCGGACAGCTCCTCCAGCAACCCCTGACCGGTCGCGGCCGCGTCGGCCATGCCATCGTCGATGCGGGCCAGACTCTCGACGCGGCCGACGGCTTCGCTGAGGACGTCGGTGACCCCTGGCATCCCGCCTTCGCCTTCGTTCAACAGGTTTGCCGCTCCGTTCGCCAGCTGCAAGAGCGTTTCGGCGTTACTCAGCCGTTTGCGCTCCACCTCAAGCTCTCTCTCTTCACCGGCTTCCAACGCCGCCTCAGAAATCTCCTTTGCCTGAAAGCTTAGCAGGTCGAGCCGTTGCGCGATGGTGCGCGCGTCACTGCGCATCCGTTCCAACTCTCTACGGGCCCACTGCACCTGGTGCGCATTCGCGGCCACCTTGCGGCGCAGCGGCAGCAAGTCGCCGTACCGGTCGAGAATATCCACATGTGTGCGGGGACGGAGCAGATTCAGATGCTCCCCCTGTCCGTGGATGTCGACCAGCAGGGAGGCCAGTTCGCTCAATCGCTTCCGGGAAACCGTGCGCCCGTTGATGCGGCAGAAATTGCGTCCACTACGGCGCACCTCCCGGCTGAGGATCAGCCTCTCCGGCGCGTCGGGATCGTCCAACCCTTCGGCTTCCAACAGACTGGGAATGTCGTTCGCTGCGAGCGCGCCGTCGGGAGCGTTCTGTGGTCTATCGGGGTCGCTCGGCGGCATCATTGCTTCCAACTGGAAGACCGCTTCGACCTCCGCCCGGTCTGCGCCTGCCCGCACCATCTCCGCGGTTGCCCGGTCTCCTAACAGCAGGCCGATGGCGTCGATAATGATCGACTTGCCCGCACCGGTTTCTCCGGTCAGAATGTTCAATCCCGTGTGGAAACGAAGGTGCAGCCGGTCGATGATCGCGAAGTCGCGGATCTGGAGTTTCGACAGTGCGGCGGCCGGTTCGGCCCGTTCGCCGTCTGCGGCCAGGAGAGTTGGTTGCATGTACCCCTGTTCAAATGAGGCGTCGCGCGTTGGCGCAGTCATGGGATCAAGGTGCGTACTAATCGTATCGGCCATGAAACTTCAGAGTATACATTCTAGCACATTTGGACGGGCGGATGGAAGAGGTGCATCCAAAGGGACGCGGTCCAGATTTGGGGTGGGAACAGTCTGACGGGAATCTGTGCCAGCGGTGGCTGGCGCTGTTTACCGTCTTTGGGCGAGACGCAGTGCAGGCGCCAGGCCCGGCCGTACGGTGGAGTCCGTCAGTTGGGGCGGGTGCGAGGGCAGGCACAGGGCCG
>JAPPKG010000105.1:0-2583 GCA_026914085.1 Caldilineaceae bacterium
CCATGACCATCGAGAGCCCGCTACAGAAATGCTGACGGTACATTCCCCCCAGGCAAACCGTACACAGAACATGGCTTCGTAGTTACCTTCTATCTTCTTTTGGGGCGGCGCCGGCGTGCAATGAGGACCCCAGGTTTCGACTGTCGCGGCCTGGGGTAGGGTGCACACCGCAAATTCTGTGAGGGAGATAGGCGGTTTCTTGGTCTATCGCTGTCGGCCCCGCCGGGTAACCGGGACAGCGCTCCCCGTTATTCGTCGGGGTCGTCCACCTTGTCCATCAGTTCGTCCAAAATGACTTCCTTCACCTGCTCCTGCGGCTCCTGGGCCAGCTCCTCTGCCGCTTCGATCGCGGCCTCTGCTGCATACTGCACGACCTCCTGCTCGGAAAGTCCCAGCTCAGCAGCAGAATCCCGCACCGCGTCTATCGACTGGGCGACAACCGTCCCTATCTCCAGGTCGACATCACTTGCCCCGTGAATCGCGCCGTGAACAGCGCCCCGGACTGCATCTTCTGGATGCGCCCCCGCTCTGCTCACAGCCGTCAGGGTGCCTCTCACCGAGCCCTTGACCAAGCGTCCCGCGCCGAGACCGCTCCTGGCGATCGCCCGCATCGACCCTTGCGTCGCGCCGAACGCGATCGCGGCGCCCTGCCGCGAAATGTCTCGCGACTCCCGGCTCGCGCGCGCGACCGCCTGGTTGACGCGGGCCTGGGCCTGCCTTGCCGTTCCGGCGCCAAACGCGATCCCCTCAACCGTGTACCGGATAGAAGAGGCGATCTGGTAGGCGGTTACGTTGGCCGCCACATTCAGCCCGGGAATCGGCGGCAGATAGCGCAGGCCAGCCAGCGGCAACCGGGTAACGAAACTCAGTCCCGGCACAAAGTTGAGCGCGCGCAGGTTCTCCCGCGTCTGCGACATCAGCTCCTCAAGCACGACCTCGCTCTCCGCCTCACCTTCCTCCTTGATTCTGGCAAGAGTCCCCAACGTGAGTAGGCCAAGTACGAAGGCAACGGTGAACAGGAAATCGTATCCGGTCAAAAACACAGCGGGAAAGCTCACAACCCGCTCCGGGTCGACCCATTCCACCCCCACCTCCAGGTGTCGCACACTGAAAAAATCAACGAATGCCCCGCCCAGAAGCGGGCTGATCGCAGCACCCAAATTGGCAGCGAGCGATGATACGGTCAGGAACGCTGTCGCCTGCGCTTGCGGCGCCATCTTCATTCGAATCGTGGTCGATGCCAGGTTGATGCCCGCGCTCGCAATGCCGATCAGGAAGTGCAAGAAGAACAAGAGCGGCATCGTCAGCCTGTGCACGTCCGGCAACGTGGTAAAGGTCCACCCCAGGATGACCAGGAAATACAGCGAAGAACAGATCGACAGAACCGCCTTGCTGCCGTAGCGGTCGGCCAGCGGACCCCAGACGCGCAAAAACAACACGCTGGCCACCTGGCTCAAAACGCCCAACCCGACAACGACCGAGAGCGACAGCTCCAACTTCGTCAGCATATAGACCGTAAAAAACGGCGCCGCCAGATGTGCCACAAAGTTCCATAAACCCAGAAAACTGACCAGTTGCCTGTAGTTGATGTCCCGCAAGGGCGTCGCCAGTGTTTGCATTATCGACGGTCGGACCCCGTCAAGCGCAGCCATGCGCGGCTCAGGAATACGCGTCATCATGATTACCGCGCTCAGGCCAAGTAGGAGGCTTCCGAACAGTATCGCGTACGAGTAACCGAAGATAACGTTCTCTTCCGCCGCGACCCCCTTCCACCAGTCAATATAAAACGCAGCCGTCAGGCTGGTCGCCGCGGCCGCGATCGTCGCCACACGCAACCGCCGCGCGAAGAAATCCCCCATCGCGCCCGCCGACGCCATCTCCCGCAGCCAGCTGGTCCAGCTCGTGTTCACCAGGGCAGTCCCAACCCCGCGAATTCCCGTGAAAAACAGCAGCAGTATGACCGCACGCGTATCGGGTATCTCGACGAAAAAGGGAATCAGGGCAATCGGCACCCAGGAAACATAGACCGTAAAGTAGGACGGCACCGCGATCAGCTTCCGCATCCGCAACCGCTCAACCACGATGACGGCCGCGATCTGGATCGTCTGCATGATGAACGGCAGCGCCGTTAGAATACCGATGTGAAAGTTGGACGCACCCAGCAGCAGCGCAAACGCGGCCAGAAAGCCGCCCGACATCAGACCGTCGGCCCCCGAAGCCGCGATCGCCTGGAACGTCAACGCCTTCAGACCGCGCTGACGCACTTCATCCGTCAGGTCTGTTCTGGGTTGGAGAAAACCGGGAATCGCCATCTGTTATCAGAATAATGTGGTAGAATTCATGCTACCACAAGCCAAAAATCAAGGTAAATCAGTCCCACAATGCCGCCGCTTTACCAGCGTCCCCAGAGAGATAGACGGTTCGGCTGGAGCCGCCCGCCGTCGATGATATAGACGCACAAGAAAACGCACCGCCAGAGACGACCGCCCCTTAATCGCCTCGTCGATAACCGTCAAAGGAAGAATTCCGTAATGCCCCCCTCCATGCATGGAGCACGCGTCCTGATCATCGGCCTCAGCGCCG
>JAPPKG010000425.1:0-2576 GCA_026914085.1 Caldilineaceae bacterium
GTCGCCCGCCAGCAGTCCTTATCAGAATCCTATGGCAACTTTAAGACAACCTTAACTGTTGTGACCAGTATCGGACTTCACTGTATCGGGACCGCGGCAACTGGTGCCTGAACAACCTCAACGGGGAGAGAAAGCACAAATTTCGCCCCTGTACCGGCAGCGCGATGCTGGGCCGTCAATGTGCCGCCCTGTGCCTCGGCCAGTCTCCGCGACAGCGCCAAACCAATTCCCATCCCTTCCCGTACTCGCTCTTGGCGCGGAGAGCGATATAGAAAGTCGAAGATACGTTCAAATTCAGCAGGATCGATGCCCGGCCCCGTATCCTCAATCGTCAGTACGACCCAGTCCCCCTCGGTTCCCACCACAATCTGGATCTGCCCGCCGTTCGGCGTGTATTTGATGGCGTTGTCCAATAGGTTGCCGACAATCTGGCCCAGACGCATCGGGTCCGCAGCTGCCTGCGCTGCCTCCAGCGGGAACTGCGTGGTGAGTTCAATCTCTTTCTCCCCTATGCGCGGGTCATAGCGGCGGCACTCTTCCAAAACCAACTCCCCAACATCGGTAGGCACGGTCTCAAGCGCCAGATTCTGAATATCATTCCGTGCCAGCAGAGCCAGATCGTCCAAGAGGCGGCGCAACTGATCGATCTGGTCGTCAATGCCGGAAGAGAGTTCCACCACAAGCTCCGAATCTTTGCCATTCTGCTCCAGAACCTGGGCAGCCGCCTTGATGGCCCCCAGTGGCCTCCCCAACTCATGCACCACCGAGCTCAGCAGCCGTCTCCTCCCCTGCTCTAGCTCATATAACCGCTCCGACATTTCGTTGAATGTACGCGCCAGCGTTCGAACTTCGGCCGGCCCTTCCTCCTCCACACGGCCCGGAGGAGCATCGAAATTAACCGCGCGGCTGGCTGCCGTCAATCTCTCAAGTGGCTTGTTGAGTGAACGGCTGAGGACAAAACTGAGAAGCACCGACACCAGCAGCCCCGCGCTCACTGCCCCCCATACGGTCCACCGCAGAACTGCCAGGCGGTTTGTCACATCGGTCAGCTGCTGAGACAAATGTACCGCACCCACGACCTCCTGGTCCTCGTTGCGTACCGGAACGGCCACGTCCGCATTGCCCATGCTCACCTGCCGTGCGATCTCACCAGCCAGAGCCTTCTGCAAAAGCTCGGGATCTGGCGGCC
This sequence comes from Caldilineaceae bacterium, assembly GCA_026914085.1. Lineage (GTDB taxonomy): Bacteria > Chloroflexota > Anaerolineae > Caldilineales > Caldilineaceae > Bin5. The sequence continues at coordinate 1,190 of JAPPKG010000425.1, forward strand.
GTATCGGCACCTGCGTCGATGCCGTGGCCAGACCGGGTCTGACCACAATGTTCCCGTTCCTATCAACCAGGTAGAAAAGAGTGGGTATCCGTACTCGCAGCCGGGCGAACAGCGAGCTTGCCTGCTCCGGATCCTCCTGCGCCGCCAGTTCGGCCTGATAGAGCCGTGAGATCAGCTCTCCCTGTCCAGCCAGTTCCGCCGTCGCTTCATCCAACACAAAGCGGGCCTCAATCAGATAGAAAAGCAGGAAACTGAGCAAGGGGACGATGACCAGAAGAGGAAGAAGATGGCTGATCGTCAACCGGCTGCGTAGACTACGCCACATGCGAAATATCCTGTCCTGCAGGGGTCAACCGGTAACCCACGCCCCTCACCGTATGAAGACGGCGCGGCCGCGCCGCATCCTCCTCGATCTTTGTGCGCAGCCAGCGAACATGCACGTACACCGTCTGCGTTTCTCCTATCCAATCCGTCCCCCATACATTCTTCAAAATGTCGTCAATCGCGACAACGTCACCCGCTCGGCTTGCCAGATAGCCGAGCAGTTGGAACTCCCTCGGCGTGAGCGTTACGGTTCGTCCCCCGACGGTGACCCGATGCGCCGAACGGTCCAGCTCCAGATCCCCTACAACCAGATTGGACACCTCGTCCCCGCTCCCGGGCTCCCCCCTCGCCGCGGACCGCCGCAAAACGGCTCTCACTCTGGCCAGTAAAACGTCCATATCAAAAGGTTTCGTCACATAATCGTCCGCGCCCAGCTCCAGGCCCACGATTTCATCCAACTCCCGCCGCCGCGCCGTCACAAAAATAGTTGGAGCGTCGAACGACTGCCTAAGCGCACGCAGAGTTTCCAAACCGTCTATTCCCGGCAGCCCAATGTCCAGCAGCACCAGTTGTGGTTCCACTTCGCGAGCCTTAGCCAGCGCCTCCTCGCCGCTGCCGGCCGTCTCAGTACTGTAGCCGGCATCCTGCAGGCCAATCGAGACGCTGCGCCGCATCAACCGATCGTCATCTACCACAAGTATGGTCGCCATAGACATTCTCAGTGCATACAGCTACCTGCAAAGAAACATTCGGAGAATAGGCGGCTGCTCCCGCCTGCCGCCCTCCTGTTAGCGCACCCCCGCGCCGAACTCATATACCAGCTGCCCGCCCAGCCAGCCACTGAAAGCGATCAGTCCGATACCCACTACCAGTTGCACGGTAAAACGCCACTTCCCTCCGCCGCCGCTAAGTATATCCCCCAACCAAGTCCAGTCTTCCCCCTCCTGCTTATTCCTCCGCGTCCAAAGGAGCCACAATCGATAGACTAGGTCACCGTAGAGAACGGCCAAAACCAGCCCACTGCCGGTATGCCAGTTGAGAAGGGGGCGGTAGGGCGCATCCG
>JAPPKG010000353.1:0-23611 GCA_026914085.1 Caldilineaceae bacterium
CTCACCCCAATCGAATACGAAAACACCTACAACAACCGAACCGTCACACCACTGGATCCAAGTGAGCTGACTCCGTAAAACCGGGGGACCATCATCTCCGGGAAACTCGGGGCGGTTCAATTTGCAACGAGCGAAAGGGCAACTTGCCGCACGTGCATAGGTGGCGACGTCCCGATATGCTACCCCTAGGGGTGGCCACGACACCGACGGGATCCAGGCTGATGGTTCCAAGCGTGGCCGAGGAGTGCGTCTCGGACGACGGGCTTGCTCCCACCAAAAGGCAGTGCAGTGGTGGTCACCAGAACAGCCTTCTTGATACTCGCCACTTTGACGACGGCCTGGTGGGTTGAGTCCTTCTGGCAGGGAAGGTGAAATCAACCATTGACGGATTGTATAGTCCAGGGGCTGTTGAGAGGATAGATTCGTAGCCCAGGAAATGCCGACCAGACAGAACCGTTCTCGTGATCGATCCCAGATCCTCTGCTCACAGACCTGCAAGAGGCTGAAGAAATGAGGGTGTTTGTGTCGTCGGTCGTGAAATGCTACAAGGACTATCGGAGGGCAGCCAAGGTCGCTATTGAGTGTTTGGCGTTCGAGCCCGTTGTGATGGATGTTACCTATCACAGTTCACCGGAGTCTCCCCGGGTGGCCTGTCTTGACCAGGTGGAAAAGAGCGATGTGGTCGTGTTGTTGATGGGTGCTCGGTATGGGGGTGTGCTGAGGTCTGGTAAATCGGCGACTCACGAGGAGTGGGAGCACGCCCGCAACATCAATAGCAGGGTGCTGGTCTTTGTGGAGGAGGTAGACAGCCGAGAACCTGACCAGGCAGCCTTCTTGAAGCAAGTTGGCGATTGGGTTGAGGGTCACTACTGGACAAAGTATTCCACGGATCAAGAGCTAATACCGTTGATCGTGAGGGCATTGAGGGAATTGGAGATGTCTGATGCCAGTTTGGGTCAGGATCCCGCGGAGTGTCTTCCTCCGAATTGCCGAGAACGGATTGACATGCTGCGGAAGGTGTCTGCCCCTACGGCAGATCGTCTTCTCGGTTGGCTATCTGATCCTGGGTCTCGGAGGCCGGGGTACCTATGTCGTTTGATTGACGATCCCCCTAGTTGGCTGGTCGATGCGGATGCCCTCGCGTGGGAAATACTCAGCGACTTTATGGAGGCGCATGATCTTTCAGATTCGAGCGTGCCTCGGCAGATGGCAATCGAGCTTGGTACGCCGAGAAGATTCTCGTATTTGATTGACCAATCTTTGTCCCTGTCTGAGGATGGCGACCGGGAAGGCGCGGAGGCGCTCCTGACGAAGGTGCCCGACAGTCACCCCCTGTTGCCCGCAGCGCGGGCACGACTAGCGGGCGATGCCCAAGACGTGGTGGAGGTAATTCGGACAGCACAATTACACAAAGACGAGGATGCTGATCTGGCACTACACAGCGCCGTGATGTTGGTGTGGGCTTTTGGGGCCCTTGAAAGGTTTGACTTGGCCGTGGAGGTGTTGAGGGAGGTAAATCAACGGTTCCCTGATCGAGCTTGGCTGTTGTTCTATCAAGCGCAGTACACCTATAACGCGGCTGTGGTGCAGGGTGGGTTCGATTCGCCTATCGGTCAAGGTCTCTTAGCGGAATCAGCGGAACTTGCGCTCCGATCCCGAGACTGTTTTCGGGTCTGGAATGGGCCGTCGCAACGCGCTGTTGCCTTCGCAACGAAGCTGTTCGGCCTTCTGGAAGATCCTTGGGGGGTGATCAATGTGGCCTCACCAGCTCCAATGGGTGAAGCGACCACATTAGAGGCGGAGGATCCTGTTGTAAAGAGGAACCTCGCCGAAGCCAAACTGTTTTTGGGTCATTACGAAGATGCAGACACTCTGGACCTCGAAGGGATTGATCCGTCCGAGAGGGCACGAATCCAGGGAATGAAGGCGCTTAGCCTTGGCGACGAGGCAGCCGTTTGCCTATTGAAAAAGGCCTTAGCTCTGGCCAAAGACAACGCGTCGCGCCAAAAGGCCATGCGAGGGTTGGCCATGGCGGGTCAGATCGATGAAGAGGGCTTGAGGAAGGTCACTGAGGCTGATGCTGCTCTGTTCCGAGGTTTAGCATCGGTCAACCGCGGCAACATGGCAGAAGCCATCAGGGTCTTGTCTCCGTATCGGCTTGAGTCCCTCTTTCACGCCCATTGTTTGGCAGAGGCGGAGTATCGGGTCGGCAACCCAGGGGAAGCCGTGAAAACGCTGGTCGATGCCGCTGAGCAATTCGAGTCCATGTTGCTGTACTCGGAGGCCACCGAGTTTCTGATAGGGCAGGGCGAATTTGAGAAGGCAGAAGACCTGGCCGCGGAAACGCTGGCTCGTGGTCCGTCACCGATGGTTCGCCACTCCCTGATGATCATGTTGGTCAAGATCGCCCGCCAACTGCGGAACTGGCAGAAGATGGAGGCATACGCGCGAACCATGTCTAGCAGTTTCCCGCAAGACACTTGGGCGGCTCAGATGGTGGTCTACGCCCTCCACCACCAGGGCAGGGACCAGCACGCGTGGGGTTATCTGGTCGGAAACGACCTGCAGCCTTTCGATGAGAACACCGCCCTGCTGGCAGTAAAGGTGTATCGCCTAGCGGATGCTCCCGACCAGGCCGAACGACTGCTGCAAATAGCTAACACATTTGGCGATTCCGAACAAGTACTCGGATATGCCCTCACCACGCTAATGCTAAAGAGAGACCAGATTCGGCTGGATGATCGGCAAACCACCCTCCTACAAGAGCTAATTGAAGAGTTTGTCCAGCGCTACCCGGAGAGCGACATACTGCAAAGGCACACCGCTCCCCAGCCCGAAGAGCTATTCAAGAAAGTGGGTTTGACGACAGACGCGTTGAAGTCGGAGTTCGAGCGTAGCGAGTATCTGCTTCAGAGGGTGAGCTATGGGCACTGGCCCTTTGGTGCGATCCTGTGGGAGCGGCCTGATCTGACCTATGCATCGGTGCTGTTCACGATGGAGGGGGGTTGGCTGACAGCGATATCAACCGATAGCGACGAACGGGAGACCGAACGGTTAGCGGCCAGACAGGCGATCAACGGTAGCGTTGCCGTCGATACCAGTGTGGCGGTGGTGGGCACAAACGCTGAACTTGACATCAGACGCTTAGGGGAGGCATTCGAAAGCGTGTTGGTGGCAGATGAATTGATAGCCGATGCTCGGATCACCGTTGCAAGTGTTCGGCAAGGTCCCGATGGAGTGGTCACCTATGATTCTGGACTCGGTCGGAACATTCACACCGAGATTGGCGAGGATCAGAAACGGGCAGCAACCGAACGGGCTCAGGCCTTGTTGGACATATTGCTCGCCTGGCAGGTTGTCAGAAGTGGGCCTCTCCGGGCGCCGGAGGGTACAGGTGAGAACGAACGGCATTTCAGGCCATGGGATGCCTCTATCAGGGTCGCGCACTCCACCGGATCTGCCCTATGGTGCGATGACATCGCTCTTCGGAGGGGATCCGCATCCATGGGAATCCCAACATTTGGAACTTGGGCCCTTTACGAAGTCCTGTATTCGGTGCCACAGGGGGACTGGCTACCAACTCCAAGGGAACTGAAGATACGGTTCCTGCGATCACGGATCGCCGATGTACCCGTTTCCTTTGAAGAACTCACGCCAACAGGGGACAGCGACGACAACCCGCACATGGCCATCGAACTATTCCTGCGACGTTCCTATGTGTGGAGCCGGACCCCCATCAAAACCCGCGATTGGTATCTGAAACAGATACAAGCCTTGATGTCGAGTCGGAACCGTCAGCGGATTCCGAGGCTGTTCTACCAGGCATGTTACGGATGGGGAACCGCTGCTTCTAGTTCAGACCACAAGCCGGTGATAGGTGATCTCCTTGCAAGGACACTACTAGCGGCTAAAGACGCTGAGATCACGCCGGCGATGGTCGCGGCTGCCAAATACGCAGCCAACGAACTCGCGGAACCGGACCCAATACCAGAAGCACTTCTCAGAATCGCAGAGTCATATCCCGACATCGGCACCCTTACCGAAGAAACGCTGATAGGGCTGTTTTCGCAAGAAAGCCCTCCGCCCCATGAATAGCGCGGGGTAACAGTTGGGAAGCAACCCCCTCGGTTCAGTCGCCGCATTGACCACTACCGGTCTGACTGACGGCTCTTCTGACTCGAGTGAGGAGTGATGATGGTCAGTAGCCGCCAGTACGGTTAGCCGCCGTATAGGAGTGCTCTGATTCGTCGCTTCGGAGCAGTGGTTGGCTCGCCCTACCGCTCGGATGGGAGGGGGAATCCGTGACCCTTTCGCAATCGGTAGAGCGTTGACTGGGATACTCGCAACATGGCGAGCACCTCGTCTTGTTCGAGCAGTTCGGTGCTCATCGGGCGGTGACCTTGAACGGAGGGGTGGGGCTAAGGATCGCCCACGCGACACCGTGAATGCCGATGAGGTGACTGGTTGCTCTCAGGCTGGCCAGTGTGTCGGGGTTAGGCTCGCCCCAGTAGGCGGCGGCGTCCTCTAGGGCGGTGAGCCGCACCACGGGTCCTCCGAAGCCACCTTGTATCTCGAAGTTCACTGGTATGAATTCCTTAGCGAGGGCCCGGGCGATGGTAGAGCGTCCCTTACCAAACACGAGAGCGGCAGCCTCGGGGGTGAGCAGTTCAAACCCCCTCTCTCGGGCTTGGGCGCGTCCCCTCTCGGTGCGGTATTCCTCGGCGAGGCGATAGGCTGAGTCGTCGTGGTTGGCGTCGAGCCCAGCATTGATGTATTCCTGAATGTTCATGGGGGATTCCTTCCCCTGGCTACTCCCTATGTTAGAGGGTAACCTCTAACTATCCAAGCATTTGCCTACGCATCCACCACCTCCCGCCGAGCCGCCGGGAGGCCGCTTCTCTGGTACGCCTGTTCGACTTGGTTCCCGACAGCATGGCCATGGCTCATCTCAGCAACCTCTCGGGGCAGGCCGGACTCGGCCCCCTAACATCGGACGCTGGCGCGCATCCCGTGCGGCCTGCGCGAGATCCCGACCATAGTCGATCACCGAAATCCCACCCTGGGTTGGTGGTTTTAGGCTAGTGGAAATACGATGATCGCCATCAATAACCACGGCGTCGCCTCTTAGTCCATCTGCGGTTGTATTTCGGTCGTCTTCCCCTTGTCCTTCCCTTGTGCCGCCGTTGAGTTTTGCTCCGCTGGCCCTTGGACCGCCGCTTCCGTTTGCGATTCCTGCCCTTGTGGGATTTGCTTGGTTTCTTTCGCTTCCGTTTTCTCTGCTTTTTCTTGGGCAGTGCGGCATCCACGATGTCAGGGCCCGCTTGGTTCCATAGCCACCTGATAAAGAGGACCGCAAGACCCAGAGTTATACGAAAGAGCCAGATTGAGGTGATCATGAGGCCGGCTGCAGCCCAACCTCTGCGGTCGGAGCCGCGCCAATGCTCCCATGTCAACGCAGACCCCAATAGAAGGAGCCCAACACTCCACAAGAACGGCGCCCCCGCCGCGAAGAACCGGTAGATGCTCTCCCAGCCGTACCCGGCGTTCTTCCACCAGATTATCTCCACGATTCCGCCCGACACACTCAAGGCAAGACCCAAGACAGCAAGCAGCGGCCTACGATTGATCCCGTCAGGCGTTGGGGCAGTAGTTGGAACGTTGGTGGGCGTCTCCGCGGGTACTTCTACGTTGTTGTTATCACTAGGGTTCTGTGCCTCGACCCTCATGTGCCTTTGGCTTCAAGGACTTTTGAGGGTGTGTTGTCCTCCTGCGAATCCGGGGGGATGGGCAGGGGCTTTGGGGTTGTGATGGCTTGGAAGATTCCTTCGAGGAGGCCGTCGAACACGATTCGTTGGAAGTCTGGTTCGTTGAGGCATCGTTTGACTATGGTGTCGTTGTCGGCCATTCGTTTGATCATCATTCTTGTCAGTTGGGGGCGAATGCCGAGGCTGAACTTCTCGAACGTGTTCGCTAGGGCTGTTTCGCGTATTTTGTCTTGGTCAATGGCGTCTTCTTGTACCTGTCGGAGGAACAGGCGTTCTCCTTCGCCGAAGTCCGCCCCGAGTTGTTCGTTGAGACGGCTGATGATTTCCGACAATGACGCCTTTTCTTCCTCGGGGTCGCCGGTGCCCACCACCGTGGGGCCTTTCACATAGCCCTCGTCGTCTTTGGCGCCAAGTTGAATAGCCGCCGAGGAAACCAGCTGCAGCCGGTAGTACTCCAACTCGACGGCATCGCCCAAGCGGATGGCTTCTCGGTTGCGGTTCGGTCGGAGACGGGGAAACAGTGCCCGTCCGAACGCGGAGAACATTTCCAGTTCCGCGTCGGCGTAGGGAATGATCTGACTGAGGAAGGCGTACAGCTTCAGGAACGCTCCGAGGCGGTCCAAGAACGCGGTCTGCCGGTCGTCTTCGAGTGTCTTGTAGCGGTCGGTGGGGGCTTGTAGTTGCGCTTCCAAACGGGCATGGTCCGTGGGGTGTTTCTGGTCTGGTGGGAGGTAGAACACTTCGGCGAATCCTTGGACTTCGCTTTGGTGGTAGACCTGCATTTCGTCCAGTTCGTGTTTGAGAGCGTCGAGTTGGTAGGGGTCGGATTCGACCAGCAGTTGGGTTTGGTCATAGTACGGGGCGAACGCCTGGCGGATTGTTTCGGGGTCGTTGACGAAATCCAGAACAAACGGTGGTTCCTTCCCCGCTGCTACCCGGTTGAGCCGGGAAAGGGTCTGCACGGCCTGCACCCCGTCGAGGCGTTTGTCAACATACATGGCCTGCAACAGCGGCTGATCGAACCCGGTCTGATACTTCTCAGCGACCAGCAGAATCTGATAGTCGGGCGTGTCGAAACGCGACGGCAGCGCTGTTTCGGAGATCGGTTTTCCCGTCATCCGGTCTATGTTCATCCCCGGTTCGGTGAACTCCACACCAGTGTCGGGATCTTTCACGGTGCCGCTGAACGCCACCAATGGATGCACGTCGGTGTAGCCCTGCTCGGAAATGTAACGCTGGAAGGCTTGCATGTACCGCACTGCGTGGAGGCGGGACGACGCGACCACCATCGCTTTGGCCTTGCCACCGACCAAAAACCGCACGTGGTTGCGGAAATGCTCGATGATGACCTGGGTTTTCTGTTCGATGTTGTAAGAGTGCAGCGTCATGAACCTTCGCAGCGCAGCGGCAGTGCGGCGTTTGGGAAGGTTCTTGTCTTCCTCCGCCTGTTTTACCAACTTGTAGAACGTCTTGTAGTCCGTGTAGTTGCTGAGCACGTCGAGGATGAACCCCTCCTCTATCGCCTGGCGCATGCTGTACACATGGAACGGTTCGGGCTGGCCGCTGGGTCCTGGACGTCCGAACAGGTCAATGGTTTTGGCTTTCGGTGTGGCGGTGAAAGCAAAAAACGATAGGTTGGGTTGGGGACCTCGCGACTCGACCATCACGTTGAGGCCGTCTTCCCAACTGCTGGGCTCCTCCTCGGTGTCGGTGGCTTGTGAGCGTGCCCCGAGAACCGCCTTCAATTCCCGGGCGCTTTCACCGGTTTGGCTGGAGTGGGCTTCGTCCACGATCACCGCGTAGCGCCTACCGGCGATCTTCTGCTGCAGTTGGGCAGCTAGGCGCCGGTCGGCCTGGGTTGGGGCGTCAAGCGACTCGGCACCAACCACCGACAACAGGCCCCGCATGACAAACGGGAACTTCTGCAAAGTGGTAATGACAATCTTTGTTCTATCCGCGAGAGCTCGGGCCAGTTGTTTGGAGTCCTCGTCGATCGCCTGCACCACACCTTGGGCGTGTTCGATTTGGTAAATGGCGTCCTGTAACTGGCTGTCAAGTACCCTGCGGTCGCTGATCACGATCACACCGTCGAACACTTTCTCGTCGGAACCGGTGTGCAGGCTTGCCAGGCGGTGAGACAGCCAGGAAATGCTGTTCGTTTTGCCGCTGCCCGCCGAATGCTGCACCAGGTAGTTGCGCCCAGGCCCTTCAACCCGTGCCGCGCTCACCAGTCCGTTCACCGCTCCCAACTGGTGATAGCGAGGAAAAATCAGAGTCTCCCGTTGCTTTATCCTCGCTTTGTCGCCTTCGTACACCTTTTCGTCGCGGCGTTCCAAGAACACATACGACCCGAGGATGTCAAGAAAACTGTCCCGTTGGAGGACCTCCTCCCAAAAATAGCCGGTGCGATAACCAGAACCATGCGGCGGGTTGCCAGCGCCGCATCCTATCGAACCCGGATGGCTGCCGCGGTTAAAAGGAAGAAACCGGGTCTTCTCCCCAGCCAGCCGGGTCGTCATGTGTACCTCGTTGGGATCGGCAGCGAAATGCACCAGCGCACGTTTACAGAACCGGAACAGCGGAGCCTTGGGGTCACGGTCCCGCTGATACTGACCGACCGCGTCCTGCCACGTCTGACCGGTCATCGGGTTCTTCAACTCGCAGGTAGCCACCGGAACACCATTGAGAGCGAACACCAAATCAACCGTATGACCCTTCCCAGGATGACAGGGAACCTGCCGGGTCACGGACAGGTCGTTACGTTCGAACAGAGCAATAGCATCGAGACTGAGCCCATGCGCAGGTCGGAAAGCAGCCAAACGAAACGTCTTCCCATGGAAACGAAAACCGTGCCGCAACACAGCAAGAGTCCCCTTCTGGTCGAGTTCCCTCACCAAACGCCTCACAATGGCATCCTCAAAATCGCTGTAAAACCGAGCGGTCTGCTCCCACAAGTCCGGCTGGGCATCCCTCATAAACGCAACAGCCCGAGCCGGAAACAACCCCAACCCCACATCCCACTCGCCAACCCTCCCCCCAACCCACCCACCATCCAACAGCATCCCCTCCACCGTCGACTCGAACGCCCCCTCGCTGACTTGACTTATCACGCCCCATCACCTCCAATCCCGGTCGCCGCCACCTCGCGCACATCGATCTTGCCCGTCACAGCGGCAGTAACAAGCGCCGTCCGATAATCCAACAACCGCTCAACCGCCGTCTCCACCCGAGAACACAGAACATTGACACGCTCCGTCTCCCGATCAAGAAACGCCGCTATGGCCCACTGCTCATCAGCAGGAGGGAGAGGCACCTGCGCTTCACAGATGGCGGCTCTTGGCAATCCATACCGGGTCACACCCGAAGCCGACACCTGAAGCTGCCGGTTGACGGCCACCGATTGCATCAAACGGAACAGAAAACCAGGATTCATCAGCCCCCTAGGACGGATGATGCCAAGGTGATACCCGCACACGAAGTCTTCCGCTGATTCCTCAATCAGAGCAGAGACACCGATGTCACGCCAATCCTCAGAGTCTTTCGTGATCACCACATCCCCCCTTCTCAACCGGAACCCCTCGACCTCCCTCTTTGTCGCCGTCGCATTCATGAATTCCCCATCAGTGGCTCTTACACGGTCCTGGTAGTAGACATCCGTGTAGTTGCAAAGCCTGACACGCAACTCCCCATCCACGCTCTTTTTGTCCACACTGCTTGTTCTGTAAGACGCAATGTGACTCAAGCGCTTCACCTCCCATTCCGCTGGGATCTCGCCCAGCCATTCAATTCCCGAGTCCCGGTACCGGGGCGAGTGGTTCAGGCCTGCTTCACGAGCGGCATGAGGCGGGAGACCTCGGGTTACTGTGCGGGTGATCAACGCCGTCCGGTACTCCTCGAGCCGCTCGATTAGCTGCCGGTTCTTCTCTATTACAGCATCGATCTTGCCGGTTTCGTGGTCAAGGAACTCAGAGATGGCGTGTTGTTCGTCTATGGGTGGTAGAGGAACGGGCATGCGGGCATAGCGGGAGGCGCTGACATTCTTGATAGTTGCTTGTATTGCCACGGTTTGAAGCCAACCGGCGTAAGAAGCGGAACCAGAGTAATAGGAGACATGTTTTGGCAAGACCTGTGTCTGGTCTACCCGAGCACGAATCAGATACCCAGCATACGCGCAGGGACCCCATGAGTGGTCGTAGAGAAAAGTCCGCCCTACTGAACCACTTCGGGCAAACAGTAGATCGCCCGGCTTGAGCATATAGGGCTCTGCGATCTCGAAAGGAAGTGAACGGAAGGTCTCGCTTCGCAGTCGCCCTTCATCGTCAATGTCCGTAATCCGGATGAATCGAGGATGGTCGGGACTATTGTATTTGGCCTCTTCGTTAGCACTGTACTTAAGCGGCTCGCTGAGTAGTTGTCGGAAAGACCGAAGCTTCCAATGTCCTGGGATGTCACCCAGCCATTCCACATCCGAGTCTCGGTATTGGGGATACGGGCGGATCATGCGGTGATCTGGCTGAGGAGTTCGGCGATTTCGGTTTCTAGGGTTTGTAGGTCGGTTTTGATCTCGCCTAGGGGTCTGGGCGGTTCGTAAACGTAGAAGTGCTTGTTGAGGGGGATTTCGTAGCCGGTCTTGGTCTTGGCGTGATCTACCCAGGCATCTGGTATGTGCGATAGGACTTCCCGTGTCATGTATTCGTTGATGTCGTCGCCTAGTGGTACGTTTTCGGTGTCCCGTAGCCGGGCGTCCGGTTCGGGTTTGCCTTGGCGGTCGCGGCATGTTGCGGCTTGTGGGTCTGGTTCGCTTAGTGCGGCGAGGATGGCTTTGCGTTCCGGGGCGGACAATTTCATCCCGACGTTGGTGGCTTGCTCAGCGAGGGTGGCGAGGAACGCGTCACGCTCACGTGTCAGCGCACCGTTTGTGGTTTGTGAGAGGGATTTGAGCAGGTGGCGGATTTGGTCCTGTCGGGCTTGGCCGGCTGCGATTTGTGCGTCGCGGGCCGGGCCGGAGCGTTTCTTGCTTTTGGCGAGGTTCTTGAACGGTGTTTGGTCCTCGATCTGGGCGATGCGGTCGGGGGTGGCGGCGAAGTTGAGACGTAGGGGCTGTTCGACTGTGATCTTGTAGTAAGGGAGGACAAACACGAACAGACGCTACCCCTTATCGTGTCCCACCGTCAGAGGGGAAACAAGTGATCGTACATGAACTCGGCCAGTGCCGACTCTTCGGTATCGCCCTTCGCGCTTGCGGCATAATCCAACACCATCTGATAGGCATCTTCCTTACCGCATACAAGTTCAAACCCGTTAGCTCGGACAAACTGGCGCGCGGTTCCCCATCCGGTGCGTTTGTTGCCGTCGAAGAAAGGATGGATGAACACGATGCTCGCTGTGTAGCAAGCTGCAGCCCGAGCTATGTTGCCCCATCGCTCATAGAACCAAAGCCGTTGCGGCCTTGAAATCGCCTGTTCTAGGAGACCTTGGCTGCGGATCCCTCTTCTGCCCCCGTGCCTGTCAATAGCCAGATCGTGCAGTTCGACAATCACACGCAAAGGAATCCATATCGGTTCATCACCCTCCCAAGCGTCGCTCAAGTCTCTTGTCTGCTAGGCATCAGCGAGTCTCTGCAGGAGCTCACTGTCTTCCTCAAGGATTTCATCAGTCCACCGGCGGTATTCGTCAAAACTAGGAGGAGTGCTGCGCAACGGAAGACGATTGTCTGCCCTGTATTGCCACTCCTCTTCCGGTGTTCTGCCGTTTGAGCACACCAGATTCGAGTCCCTTGCCGCCTCTGATCGCATGATTCACAATGGTAACAGAAGCAAATGACCCAGACAACCGACTACATGTACAAGATGGTGGCAAGCTAATGGAACAGAGACGGTACAGGGGACAATGGCAAGAATCCCGGGGATATCAGAACGAAATGGATGCAAAGTGTCCCAAGCTCGCCACGGTAGGGCAGAATGGCTAGGGAAGTGCCTGCCGTGAAGCGTTCTTGTTTGTGGGCTAGGTCGACCACACGTTTGCACTAAAGCGTGCCCACCGCAGATTTCGGGTGGGCAGGCCCCAGCCGTTCGAGGCCCCGCAGGCTGACCTGTAGTCGGCCCAGGTGGCTTCAAACCAAAGCGTTCGCCTGCTTGCTCATCCGATTCTCCACGAGGGACGCTCCACGGCGAACGGCTGCGAACGCTTGACCATTTCACTCGGTGTTTCCCCAGGTCAGACCCTAAACGAACGGTTTGCGAACGTTTCAACGAACGTTTAACAAACGGTCGGAATAGACGATGTTGGAGAGTTTGAAAACAGAATACATCATGCACTGAATGTACCCAGGTGTGGCAGGTCGCTGTCCATCTTGAACCTGGTCCGCCGACGGTTGGGATGCCTGAGGTTACGCATTCCTCGAAGCCGGGGCATCTACCGGAGCTGTCCTTCCGGGACGGCCCGGTGCCTAAGAACGGAACCCGCCTCTGCTGGAATCCCAGACCAGGGTACTTGTGTCCTGCATGCGCCGGAGCAGACACTTATCGTCAGGGTTGTCCGACTCTGACAGCTGCTTGATGGCTATCTGAGCGATTTCGACGAGATCGGGCCGCAGCCTGGGTGATGCTGGCACCTGGTATACGACTTCGTGGCTCACTTTGACCAGCAGGTCAATCCACGCGGCGACCAGATCGCCATCTCGAGAAGCTGCCCAACGGTTGAGGTCATCCAGCATTCCGTCGTAGTGGAGGATCCGGGGGGTGGCTATGGACCAGTGTTGGTGTTCCAGCCGCATTTTCAGCCTAAAACAGTCGCTCTTGCCCGACGCCCTCCCTGATACAGCAACAAATCGCATCCCAGATCTCGTGCATAGTCCACAGACTCGTTGGCGGGACCTGCTCAGATCCTTCAATCAGGATGTACCGCCAGGAAACGAGCCCGGCCGTTTGCTGATCGCCGCTGCGGTTGATATGAGCAATGAACCGTGTAGCAGTTGCCATGTCGTCGGAGATGTAGTCGTGAAGGCTCCGGTGTTCCCGATAGTGCAGCTCGATGTGTTCCCGGTCGTCGTCGGTTAGTTCGCTGTAGAGCTTCTCCAAGTTGTGTCCGTACTCCCTCGACGCGAGCCTTTCCAGCGTGAAGCGGTCACTGAACCGGATGAGAAGGAGCATCTTCAACGCCTGCTCGATACCGTTGTAGAGCGCCGTAACGAGAGGCCACCCTTGCACAGCCTCGTACTCGCCGGACAGATCTCCCTTTATCGGGTTGTTGATAATCAGGTCGCGTGTGGCCCGGCGCGCTGCATCCATATAAAACCGGCGGGAAAAGGTAACAGCCATCAGCAGGAAAGAACCCATAGTCACCATCCCCTCGCCGTGCGGAGTTGTTTCCGCTTTGGAGGATCCTCAGGGAATGTCCCCACCTCGGTGGAGCCCGGCCATTTGAATTTGTGGTGTGACGATCCCAAAGACGGAGGGTCTTCATGCCCCTCGACATTCACCGGGTTCCGCCGCCAGGTGCTGGACCTGCTGGGTTGGTGGCGGTCCGAATTCAGCTTTGTGTTCGGGTGCTTTACCCCGCCAAGACACCCCGGCAGCCCCCCTTTAACGGTGTTCAGAAGTTATGGTTCTTCAGGCTTTGTAGAAACTGGCGACGGGCAGCCATGGAGGTCAGGAGCGCGGCTGCCGCGTCAGTTTCGGAACATTTGAGCAGCTTGGCGACCTTCCGGATGTGAGCGTCGTGGCGGTGGGTGATGCGCACCGACCAGCGCACCGTTCTCTTCTCAGACGGTGCTCGGCGGAGGTGCTGGTAAGTTACGGGTTGACCGATGGCATAGGTCAAAACTCCTCGTATGGTTTCTGAGCGGCCTAGCCCTTGCCGAGAGGCTGTGGAGTCCAAGAGCGAGGCCTGCATGGGAGTGATCCGTAAGGTTCGGTGAACCATCCCCGGCCTACTGTCCTGATTTTGGAACGCCGGCTGGGGACTGTCGAGCACACCGTGTTCCCTAAGGGCCTCGCGGACGATCCGCCGAGCAACCGCCGCCGGAGAGATCCCCCACTGCTCGGACAATGCCACTAGACCAGCCGCATAGGACGGGTTGAAAACCACCCGAAGACCTCGCGGCTGCTTATGTTCCAACAACACCTGCGGTAGCCTCACCCGCAAGGTCCGGTTCACGATAAACAGGGACAGACCACCCGCAAGGAGAGCGGTCAGGAAGAGATGTATTGTGTTTCATGCCCGCCACCATGCAACAACACCTGACAAGAGCGTTCGCAAACCGTTCGTCTAAACGTTCGCAGCGTTCGTTTGGGGCCTGACCTGGGGAAACACCGAACCCAAACCGGAAACGTTCGCTAGGAGCATCCCCCTCTGAGGAGCCGAAAAAGAGCATGCAACGAACGTTTCATGAAAGATACCCACAGCCCCCCTTAAGCCAGCCCGCGCCGCCCCGATTTGCTGGTGGCTGCCCACCCGAAATCGGCTGTGGGCACTGTTTAGTGCAAACGTGTGGTTGAGTTGGCCCACAACCAAGAACGCTTCATGATATCCATCCCGCTCTTCGATAAACGCGGTGTGGTTTAGGCTGGATCGGGTCACACGGCAGCGTCGCCGGGTCCGGATAGGGCACCAGGCAGTTACGGCGCCGGTCTGACCCGCCACCTCATCAGCATCGGTGTTCAGGTAGTGGAAGTGAACCGTGATGGTCACCACTGTCCCCACATGAGTGGCATCGCAGCGGTGGCCAACCGAAAATCGAGCTTGAAGGGCACACCGAGTCATGGCCACAAGAAGAACAGGCCGCAATAACCCCCGAACGGTATAATGCTTGGAAAAGAGTGAACGACATGGAAAGCACCCATGGAATCCAGCCCCACCACCGAAACGGATACCGAGCATCTGACATTGGCGGACTTCAACGCCAGCATAGGAGCAAACCCTGATCCGACTGGAGACTTCGCATCGGGCCGGACCCGTGTCTTCTTGGATACTGACGAATTCCTCGCTTATCTTGATCACTGCCACCAATCGGCATTAGAGGAGTAGCCCGCAAGGCAGATGCCGACCTTTGAGGTGTCAGAAGCCTTTCGGAGAGACGTTGCATCTCTAACCCCAGCACAGTACGCCCGATTTCAAGTCTCTGTACGCAGATTCATCGAGGACCTGCTGGCAATGGAAGCAGGTGAACAGGTCGGGTTCCGGCCAGGACTGAGAGTGAAGAGGGTATGGGGGACAAGCGGGCTCTATGAGATGACATGGTCACCCGACGGCCGCGCTACCTTCTCGTGGGGAGAACCCATCATCAGGGGCGCCAAGCATGTCGAGTGGGTCCGCTGTGGGGATCACAGCATTCTCTAACAAATCGGTTATCCACCCCTTTGACTCTCCGAACCGCGGCCCTACCGCCTCATCTGGCCCACCGCCTTCTCTTCGAAGACGAATACCGTTGCCTCGGTCCGGTTAGCGTCAGAGTTGTACTGCTCGACGCCGACCAGGAGATCCCACATGGGCACACCTACTCGGTATGGTTACCACTCTTGACCTGCGCCTAGGGAGGGCCTTCGAGGGGTCTCCAAAGTGATATTGCGCCGCTCGGGGCCGCTATCGGCCCTTCTCAATTGTTTCTTATACGTTCCACTCGCAAACAGAACTGAGCCACCTTCACCCGTTTGTTGTAGCCCTCCCTCAGAAGACCATGGGGCAGGTCTGGCTTCTCCCCTCCTTGTCGCCGTCAACGTGAGAAGACTAGGCTGCCAGGACTGTTCACCGGCAAGCACCGGATGCTTCCATTGTGTCCAGCCCTTCGGCCACTTTGTCTCGATGCACCGCCCTATGGCGCTCCCGGGTGCTGCCCGAGAAGGTCCTGAGGTGATGACCGGAACGCGGGCAGGATTGTCCGTCATTTATCCTGCAGCTACAGCCCATGCAAGGACTGCTCCGATCCGCTGCTACACGCGGCGCATGGTTTCCGCCCGGTTAGTTGGCCACCACCCCTGACCTGCGGCTAAACAGGGTATCCGAAAGTGTGTCACACTTTGACGTGAGGCGTTTCACCCATATCGGGGACGTTGGGCTGGCTTCCAAACCTTTTAGGAAGCTATAGCTAGCAACCGTGCACCGGCCTCTGTTGCGAGATAAGAGAAGCTCTGCGGTGCTCGGAATCGGTCGACGCTTTGTTGCAGTTTTGACAGTGGTATCTGGGCGGGTAGACGCGTCGGGTGCGACAGCCGCAGCGCCACGCCGGCATCTGTGCCGGTGAAGTAGTTTTGGTACTCTCGATTACTGAGGGCGGTATCAGCGCCGAATCGTCGCCACAGTTCTTGCAACGGCAGTCGAAGCACCTTATACACAACGCATTGGCCGACGAGCGATCGCGTGGGTGTGGAGGCGTAGATAAGAGCCCGCGTTGGAACGGTTATCCGGGGCTCGACTCGGCGTAGTTCGACCGTTTTTTTTCCCGACAGGATCGCTTCCGCGAATCGTGGCTTCAGGGAGAGGACAAGCATTCGGTGGGGGTCGCAGGAGTCGTAAGCTATTCGGAGTTCGGTCATTGAGAGTCCATCCCCTCTCGATAAAATGCTTCGACGTCTGCCTCGCTAACTTGACGCGATGTTTGAAAATACCCATTTCGGGTCATGGGTTGATGTAACTCTCGTGCCCGTGCTATTGGTACCGGGGCAGAGAATATTTCTGTGCGGCTGAATAGGAGAGCTGTGGCAACGGGTTGGCTGCCCTTACGTGGTGATGTTGCTTGCGCTTGGACCTGGTTTAGCGTTAGGATGCCTTTGCGTCCGTACCGCTGGTAGAGCAGCTTGGGGTTGGCGGTGTGAATCCCGTCCAGCCATGACATTGCCCGCATGCCCGCTTCCCTTCCGCCGCCGCTGACCCACCACAGGATGCGAGCAGGTTCCTCTAATGAACCTCGACGCCCCCGGTAATAGACATTTTCGAGCGCCATTGTGACTGATGCTGGGGGGCTGAAGAGTTGCCGTTGTGCCTCCTCATATCCCAGGAGCACCTTAGCGAATTCTGGCCTGACTGGCACCACATATGACGGCACTAGTCCCGTAAACACTTTGCATGGCCAGTACTTGTCTTCGAATTGGCTGATGAGAGTCGGAGAGAGGTCCGTTGCCGTCAGTTCGCTAGGTAGTGGATTGTTGGGACCGCTAATCGTTGTTCTGACTTCGGCCGCCCAGGGCCCGTCTGTGCGTTCAAAGCTTTCGTCCTGGAGCGCACGAGCCGTGATGTGATCAATGCGGTCCATGATTTCAACGCGCCCACCACCTCTGCTAGCCATGGTGTCGCGCAAGAAATGGATAACTTGCCGCATGGTTGAGTACGGATCCCGGCTGTGGGAGCGTCGCAAGACGGTCACCTGCAAGGCGCCTTCCACGAGCACGTACCCGGCAAGTGCCAAACCGGTTCCGTCCTCGGTTGTCAGTTGAATCCAGTGAGCCAGGATTCTGGCCCTGCCCACGGTTGAAGAGAGTTGGTGCCTCAGGTCCGCTGGATGTTGATTCACATACCGGCAGTAGCGGTTAAGAGCACTGCGGGGTGGAATTCTATGTATCTGTTCGATCCTCAGCTGGGAGTTCGCTATGAACTTTGGCTGGTAGTCATCCTCCGCGTTCAGGCGCATGATCAGATCGGCAGGTTCGAGTATTACCAAACCAAACGCGCTCTCAATATCTTCGGTTGTCTTGACTAGACCCTGGTCACGGGTGATTAGGTAACGTGCTCCTCCCGTTATAGCTTGTGCCACGATCTGCATGTCAGCAACGTCCCGTTCGGCTACTGAGCCGAGGGTTAGTAACTTTTCAAAGATCGCTTCCCAGTCGCCATGTGGAGGGTCGATTATTCTGAATCTGCTGGCCTCGGGCCGAAGATCAGGAAACAGGCCATCGGATCCGGAGACTTGATCGAGAGTCTTTGCTGTGACGGCTAGTTCCACGAGACCATCGACCCAGTCGCTTTCCAGCGCTAGTGAAGCAGGGAAGTCGCGTTCTTCCGCGATGTCCCGGAATACGTCGGTGTCTATTACAGCAAGAACACGGGTCTCTGCGGCCGCTGGCCATTCGAATAGCGACCGGTCGGCTATGGGCCGCCACCAGTCGGTCAGCAAATGCTGACTCCTTCCCGGTCGCTCTCCTAGAGCTACGAAGCCGAGTTTTGGCCAGACGTGGTGGGCATCGAAGTCTTGTCTGCATCGGAGGCGGATGCCGGGAGAGTTCGGGTGCCTCTTCACGAGTCCTGCGACCAAGGCCTTTGCAACACCCTGTCCTTGATAGTCCTCTCCGACACAGAGGTGAGTGAGGGTGATTTCGCCCGTGCGCCTGCGTCTTCGGAAGAGTATGTACCCCCGTACTGTGCCTTCGGCCACAAATGCCAGCACTTGAGCGGATGCGGCCGCTTCTCGGAATACTTGGTACGGCAGAAACCCGAGGGTCCCTCGGTGACTGTTGCCCAACTCGACGACCTGGATATACAAATCTGAGTCGGGGTCAATCTCTTGAATTCGTCCTGTGCCTTCCTTGGTTCTTCGGCTTCTCATGTTGAGCGTCTGCTGACCTTGATCGTTCACGGTGCATGATATGCGAAAAGTTGATGTCTCCGGGAGAACTCCTACGTTCGGCACCGTTGGGAGGGGTGGCAGTTGCTGGCCGGAGGATGTATTAAGGGTTGTGATCGGTACGGTGGTGTTCAGGAGTGCCGACCTTACCCAGTCTGGTTTGGATCAGGGTACCCAGATAAACTGCTGGCTTCGGGGATTGTCCCAAGATCGCTGGCCCCAGGACCGGGAGGTCCATAGCCCCAGGACCGGGAGGTCCATTTTGCGGCATGTTCACCATCAGAACAACCGACAGCAGCAGTTGGGTGTAGCCCGATCACTCCATGCTCCAAGGGTATCAAAACGGTAGAGATCAACACCCGGGGCTCACCTCCGACAGCAACCGGTCCCGATGTGGGCCCAGGGCCCTTGATCCCGTCGGGTACGGGCTGGTGGGTCACGAGACATCTCGGTTTCTGAGTACGGCTTTTGCTAAGGCACCCACTGGGTACTGTTGGAAGAAACGGGCGACTAGCGTTCTTGCAAGTGTCCGACATGGTAAAACACTCGGCTGTGGATCCTCGTTTCCACCCGATGCATTGGCGTTTCCAGGAGCTCTTGATGGAGCATGGCGCTTTGAGGGGAGGCGATCCGCAAGACATAGGCGCATGGGCCTTGAGGGTTTATCAGACGGTGAAGGAACTCCTTGACCCCGAGCACGACATTGTGGCCGCTGCAGAAACGATGAGGCATGATCTCAGAGCACTGGATTTCTTGCCACCGGGTTTTAGGAGGCAGCGGGAAATCGACTTCCGTTTGTCGGGACCTATCAGAGCACAGGGTTACGGCGCGGTTATGGCTGCCGCTATCGCGGAGAGGGGCGATCCCGCTGTCTTGAGGGTGGTGGATTTGCATCCATGGGTCGCTGAACCGGCCGAACCCCTCTTTGACGATGGCCATTGGTTTAGTGCAGTCAGCGCCGCGGCTGACAATCTCCGCTCCCAGTGGAAACTGGCGCTTAAGGTCAAGAGCACCAAAGACTTGGACTTGCCCAGCGTGTTCAGCCCATCCGATCCCAAGCCCGGCAAGCCTCGGATGCGGTTCACCGGTTATGACCGAGAGCGAGATGAAGATGAATGGAAGAACGCACACGAGGGAGCGATGCACTTCGCTCGGGGATGCATGAAGCGGATCCGGAACCTTTACAAGTACCAGACTACCGAGCAGACGATCTCGTCTGGTTTGGCGTTGGAGACCCTAGCCACGTTGAGTCGGTTGGCGCGCTGGATCACAGATGCCAAGGTGGTGCGATGCGACAATGCGGCGGGGAGATAGGACCCGGCCGTCTCCCCAGCATTTCATGCCCTACTCACCCCAGTATTCAGGGGTACTCCATCCGGACCGATGTACCCTCCCTATCAGGTTAAGAGCGGACAGAGCAGTCGGTCACGCCAAGATTTGGTACTGTAAGTAGTATCAGAACCTTTTATTTGGCTCTGACCTGGGATGATGTCGAGATCATAGCGGAGGCGGACGGGAATCGAACCCGCCGGGGGTCTTTTGACCCCCCACCGGTTTTGAAGACCGGGGAGCCCACCAGGCGCTCGCTCGCCTCCGATTGGAAGGGTACCGGAGACAGGCTGGTACCGTGATGGGTATGGCCTCCCATCTGCAGGACACGGCTCCCGTTATCAGGGTTACCGGACTGGTTGAGAGTCCTGGCGAGTGGGCCATGGAGGATCTGGCCGGGTTGTCGGGGCAGGTTGGCGAGGGGGAGATACCCGGACGCGGAGTCTCGGCCGGGGCGCTCCTGGATGCGTCGGGTCCTCAGGGTGGCTTTGTGTCGGTGGAGAGCGATGACGGGGCTTACCGGGCTTCCATACCTCTGGAGGAACTGTCCTCCAAGGGAGTGGTGGTGTACGGGTTTGGTGACGACCGTCTTCCTCCCGAGAGAGGCGGTCCCTTCCGGATACTGGTTCCGGAGGGTCGCACCCTGTGCTGGAATGTCAAGGGAGTGGGGGAGATGCGGGTCACCGCCGAACCGGAGCCCGACAGCGTGCCTGCCAATCCCACCCACTAGGGGTGGGTTGCACGCCAATATCCCCTCGGGGTCGTATTCTTAGTGGTTGATGAGTCAGCGCACTTCCCAGCGTTCGGCGGCCGGTCCTACTTTCGGGGAGATACTCGAGAGTTTCCGTCGTCGGCGCGGTCTCAATAGGAGGCAACTCGCCCGCCAGCTTGGGGTTACCCAGGCACAGGTCAAGGATTGGGAGCGAGGGGTGGAGATTCCCATCCATCCTGGGTTGCTTCGATCTCTCGAGGTGGTTTTGGAGATGCCCGAGGGCCTCTTGTCCCGGGCCGCCGGATTCGGAGTGCCGGAGCCGGAGACTCCGAGGATGACGATTCGTCAGTCGCTGGACAGCCTGTCCGAGGCCCGAGACGAGCCGTCCGAACACCCCCTGGATCTCGAACCCGAGGCGCCGGTCGCTGCGCCGCAGCGGGTGGCCTCGCAGGGTTCGCCCGATGGGAGTGCGGTGGCGTTCTCCTACCGGTACAACGCTCCCGAGGAGCGATGGGTGTACCGGATCCGGTTGTTGCTGACCGCCGCGGGAGTGGCGCTGATGGGGCTGTTGCTGTTGTGGGCGTCGCGCCGGGTGTGGGCGGAACTGGGGGTCCTTTGGGACGCGGTCTTCGGGTCATGAATCCACCTGGCCGATGAGCGGTCCGCACCGGGTGGTGCTCCATCCCTGTCACCCTTGGGGCGTGCGGGACAGCCTGGCCAAGGTCCCGGGAGTGGAGGTGATCTCTCCGCCGGACTTGGAAGGCTTGACCGAAAGCCTTGCGGATCCCCGGTCGGAGATTCTGGTCAGCTTCATCTGGACCGACGAGTGCCTTGCGCTCGGTCTGCGCTGGATACAGTCGATCTCCTCGGGTTGCGACAGCTACCCCTGGGAGAAGTTGGAGGAGGCCGGCATCCGCCTGACCTCGGGGCGGGGCGCCAACGCTCCGGCGGTGGCGGAGCACGCCTTCGCGCTGTTGTTGGCCATGACCCGGCGGGTGGGCAAGTCGGTGCGCTACGGGGACCGGGGGATCTGGAGGCAGGCGATGTGTCACGAACTGACCGGCTCCACGCTGGGGATACTGGGTCTGGGGGCGGTGGGTGAGGAGATAGCCTGGCGGGCCAAGGCCTGGGGGATGGAGGTGATCGGCACCAAGCGACACCCCGACTCCTACGAGGGGTCGGCCTCCGAGGTATATGGCCCCGAGGGCACCGTCGAGGTCTTCCGGAGAGCGGACGCGGTGATCAACGCGCTCCCCTTTGGCCGTGGAGCGCCGCCGCAGGTGGGGGCAGAAGAACTCGAGGCCCTGGGGGACGGGTGGTTCGTGAACGTGGGCCGAGGTTCGACAGTGGACACCGAGGCGCTGTTGGAGGCTCTTGACTCGGGCGAACTCCGCGGGGCGGGCCTGGACGTCACCTATCCCGAGCCCCCCGGAGAGGACTCACCCCTGTGGAGCCATCACAAGGTGGTGCTCACTCCCCACCTTGGGGGCTTTTCACCCCAGTACGCCGATCGGCTGGCCGAGATCTTCGCGGTCAACCTTCAAGCCTTCCGCGGAGAGGGCGAGTGGGTCAATGTGGTGGTGTGAAGCGTCACCCCTCGGAGCGCTTTGGGTGAATAGCTCCGACCCGCAGAAACAGCCTGTCATATGAGCAAGATCAGCCATCAGGAGGGGATAGTGCTTCGCAGCTACCCCTTCGGGGAGGCTGACCGGGTCGTGGTGCTGCTCAGTCCCGAGAGGGGGAAGCTTCGCACCGTGGCTCGGGGGGTCCGCAAGGTAAGGAGCCGCCTCCGGGGCCGCCTGGAGCCCTTCTGCCGGGTGGAGTTGGTTTTGCACCGGGGCCGGGAACTGGATCTGATCACCTCGGTCACGGTGGTGTCGGCCTATCCGGAGTTGCGGACCGACCTGGATCGCCTGCTGGCCGCCTCGACAATGGTGAACGCGGCGGACGGCGTGGCTCAACAAGAACAGAGTTCACAGATACTGTTCGACCTGCTGGCCGAGAGCCTGGAGGTGCTGTCGTCCGCAGACGACATCCCCGGTTTGACCACCGCCTTCCTGCTGCGCCTGGCGGAGGTGGTGGGGGTGGCGCCGGCCCTGGAGTGGTGCGCCTCCTGCGGGGGGACCGACGGCCTCGCCAGGTTCAATTTCGCGGGTGGAGGGGTGACGTGTGAGAGATGTCATACCCAGGGCTCGGTGCGGCTCGTGGGGGGAGTGACCAAGCACCTCCGCGAACTGGCCCGGGCCGATCTGGGTGATCTGCCCCCGACCACCGTCGACTTGTCGACCCAGGCCATGAGCGTGGTCTGCAGGTTCCTGGAGGTGCATCTCGACCGGAGTTTTCGCTCGTTGGCCGCGCCCTCATGAGCTTCGCCCCTCCGCGCCACGTGGGCGTGATTATGGACGGGAACGGGCGCTGGGCCGCCCAGCGCGGCCTCCCCCGGGTGGCCGGGCATGCCGCGGGGGAGAAGGCGGTCCTGGACGTGCTGGAGGGTGCCCTGGAGGCGGGGATCGAGTGGTTCACCCTGTTCCTGTTCTCCACCGAGAACTGGCAGCGCTCGGCCGAGGAGGTCTCCTTTCTGATGAAGTTCTGCGACGACCTGCTGGCGCGCCGCGGGCATGAGTTGGTGGAGCGGGGAGCGCGCCTGCACGTGGCGGGGGACCTCTCGGATCCCCGGATACCCGACAGCGTCCGCCGGCGGATCTCCGAGACCCTTTCCCTCACCGCTCACAACACCAGGCTGAACCTGGTGATCGCCTTCAACTACGGGTCCCGCCGGGAGATAGCCGACGCGGCGCGCGCCCTGGCGGCCGACGCGGCGGCGGGCCGGATCCAGCCCGGTGAGGTGGACGAGACCGCCCTGGCGGCCCGGTTGGGAGTCCCCGAGATGCCCGACGCCGACCTGATCATCCGCACTTCCGGGGAGAGCCGGCTGTCCAACTTCCTCCTCTGGCAGGCGGCGTATGCGGAGTTGTACTTCACCGAGGTGCTGTGGCCTGATTTCGACCGCACCCACCTGGCCGAGGCGATCGCTGACTACCAACGGCGGGAGCGGCGTTTTGGCCGGGTTCGGGAATCAATAGAGCCATCCGGCGGGTAGCCTTGCGCTTGTCCTCATGACCAGCCTGGAAACCATTGTCAACCTGTCCCGCCGACGGGGGTTCGCTTTTCCCTCCTCCGAGATCTATGGGGGCCTCCGCTCCGCGTACGACTACGGCCCGCTGGGGGTGGAACTGCTCAGAAACGTGAAGA
>JAPPKG010000649.1:0-2537 GCA_026914085.1 Caldilineaceae bacterium
AGCGGCAACGCCGGTTTCGGCAGCAATGACGACAGTGGGTTCATCCCAATTGGCGTGGCCCACGGACGCATCTTCAATGTTCCCCGCTACCGGGGCGAATACATCGTTACGTCTGTATCGGCGAATGCGGTAAGTGAAGAGCGGGTGGAGGCAGCCGAGGGGCAGATCGAACAGACCTTGCGATTGCGCCACGGACTCGGCGCGGACGACGACAATGACTTTACCATCAGCACGCAGGCCAGCCTGCTGGACACGATCGGCACCGTTACCAGTACACTTACGCTGCTTCTGAGCAGTATCGCTGCCATCAGCCTTGTGGTGGGCGGAATCGGCATAATGAACATCATGCTTGTATCGGTGACCGAACGCACAAAGGAGATCGGCCTGCGCAAGGCACTGGGTGCGCACACCAGCGACGTGTTGCTGCAGTTTCTGATTGAGTCGCTGGTACTGACGTTACTTGGGGGCCTGATTGGAATCGCCATCAGCTACGGTTTAGCTCTGCTTGTGCAGAGAATCCCCAACTTCCCAATCGACCTTCTGATTGGGGTCGACGCGCTGATCCTGGCTGTGGGTGTCAGCGCCGGTTGCGGGCTGATATTCGGGCTGTACCCGGCGCTGCGTGCGACCCGGTTGGACCCGATCGAGGCGTTGCGATATGAGTGATGATGTTGTTGAGAAACCCGGTGAAGGACCGGCTGTTGCAGGCGCCGGCCGGAAGCAGGACAGGTTCTCCTGCGGTTACACAATTTGTACGGCGGATTTCGGAACGGACGGCAGATACCTGCGTCATTTGGAAGGAGCATTCATATGAACTGGAAACATATTCTACCTATTCTATGCGCCGTGGTGGCTGGCGTCGCGTTCGGCGCCGGCTTTGCAAGTTTCTCCGGCCGGATTGGGCCGGAACAGACGGCAGCCGGAAGGGAGTTGGCAGCCATAGCGGAGCCAGTATCTGAAACGGTTCCGGCAGTCAGCATCGGGACCACGCTCATCCGCCCCGCGGACTCGGCGGTGGATCGCGTCACCGCGGCGGGCAATATCGAGCTTGCAGACACACAGCAGGTGGTTGCACGGGTCAACGGCTACGTAGACGAGGTGCTGGTGGAAGTCGGCGACGTGGTGCGCAGCGGTGATTTGCTGGTGGCGCTGGACCGGGACGACCTGCGCAGGGCGGTGGACCAGGCCCGCATCAATCTGACGTCGGCTGAACTGCAGCTTGAGAATCTGCTGGCGGAAGCCAGCGCGGCTGAGCTTGCCGCGGCGGTAGCGGAGTTGAAGTCGGCAGAGGAAAACCTGGCCGAGGTGCAGAACGGCGCCAGCGATGGGGAGCTGGCTGCAGCGCGCAGCAACGCCGCCTCCGCATGGGCGAGATACGATGACCTTCGGAATGGGGCCAGCGAGAATGAACGGATCCAGCTGGCGGCGGCGGTGGAAAATGCACACGTAGCCATGCAGGAAGCCCAGACTGAGTATGACAAGGTCGCTTGGCGCGAGGATGTAGGAATGACGCGGCAGGCGGCCCAGCTGCAGCAGGCGACAATTTCCTACGGGTCGGCGCTGGCGGCCTATGAGGAGGCGGTTGCGCCGGCCTCACAGGCGGATTTGCAGTCGGCGCTGAGCCAGGCCCAGACGGCACAGCAGCAGTTGGATGATCTGTTGGCCGGACCGACGGCCGTGAACATTGCGGCAGCGGAATCGCAGGTCGCCGCGGCCCAATCCAGACTGGACACGCTGTTACGCGGCGCGGATGAAACGGATATCGAACTGGCGCAGTTGTCGATCGACCAGGCGCAGCTGACCTTGCTGGAGGCAAGGCTCGACCTGATCAAAGCGGAGCTGGTCGCCCCGGCTGCGGGTACTGTCCTGCGGGTCAACGTGGATGAAAGCGACCGGATTTCAGCGGGCACCGTCGCGATCACAGTAGCCGACCTGAGCCAGCTGCAGCTGACGATCGACGTCGCCGAAGTCGATATTCCCAAGATCAGCGTCGGTCAGCTGGCGGACGTCACGATCGATGCCTTTCCCGAAAGGGTGTTTGCGGGGATGATCAGCGGCATCGAACCGTCGAGTAGCGCCCAGGAGGGGGTGATCGACTACCCAGTGACGGTGCGGCTGATCGATGAGGCCCTGACCGGGGTGCGGCCGGGCATGACGGCGGTTGCCACCCTGCGCAGCGAAACGGCGGCGACCCGCTGGCTGGTGCCCACGACCGCAGTCCAGGAAAACGACGGCGAGACGGTGGTGATGAAGTCGAGAGACAAAGATGCGCTGCCGGTGGCCGTGGTGGTGGAAGGCGTTCAGGGTGAGTGGACCGTTGTTCGTTCAACACAGTTGCAAAGCGGCGATGAGGTACTCGGCGCCACCACCTTCGTCAAGCAGGAGGATGAATGGGTTCCCTTCTCGGGGCCGCCGCCGGGCGCTCCCAGCCCCGGCGGCAGGTCTCCCTAAGAGGCGAGAGAGAAGTGGGCTGGGAGCGGCGCAGGCTGCAGGAAGAGATTGCACTGAATCCACCAGGGCTCATATTCTGACACTCT
>JAPPKG010000199.1:0-2534 GCA_026914085.1 Caldilineaceae bacterium
CTCAATCCGGAGTCGATGCGTTATCTGGAGGAGGAGGATCTGCAGGCGCTGCGAGAGGCAATGGGCCTGAACCGTCCGGTGCACGTTCGTTACCTGATCTGGCTACGTGAAGCGTTGCGAGGAAATCTCGGCTGGTCGACACAGATGCGTCTGCCGGTGCACCATATCATTGTGCGCGACGTCGGCAACACGCTTGGCCTTATGGGATTCGCCCTATTGTTCTCGACAGTGGCAGGCATCGTGCTGGGAATCGTCTCGGCCCTCAAGCAATACTCTCTTCTCGATTACATCCTCACCGGCATCGCATTTGGAGGCATTGCTGTTCCCGGTTTTTTCTTCGCGCTACTGCTGATCTACGTGGCCGGGCTGCGCCTGGAGTGGTTTCCCGTTGGGGGTATCGTCACTGTGGGGGCGCCACCTTCAATAGGTGACCGGCTTTGGCACATGGTTCTGCCAGTCGTCGCCCTCTCCTATGACGGCCTCAGCACGCTGCTCCGCTACACCCGGTCCAGCATGTTGGAGGTCGTTCGGCAAGACTACATCACGACGGCGCGGGCCAAAGGTTTGGCGGAACGTACGGTCATTATGTGGCACGCATTCAAGAATGCCCTGCTGCCGGTAATTACGATCACGGGATTGCGGCTGCCGACGCTGGTCGGAGGGGCGGTGCTGATCGAGAGTGTTTTCAATTACAGGGGCATTGGACACACTTTAGTTGCCGCCGCAGGCAGTCGAGACTACCCGCTCCTGATGGGCGGTCTTCTGATAACTGCAATTATGGTACTGTTTAGCAATCTGATCGCGGATTTGGCCTATGCCTGGGCCGACCCGCGCATCAGGTATGCTTAGCAGTAGAGAGTTCTGCTGCTGCACCAAAGTGTAGCGAAAGGAAGACGGCAAGTCATGACGGCAACAGCGCCCGCCGCGACAGGGCCGCTACGCATGTTTGGAAGCTCTTCGGACTCCTGGCGGATGCGGGTCTGGCGCCGATTCGTTCGGCATCGCCTGGCGGTGGCCAGCCTGATACTGCTGGTCGCGATTTCGGTCACGGTAACGGCTGCGCCGCTCCTGACACCGCACGGCCCGATCAAGTTCGTAGGCGCGACCGAGGCGAAGCCGACGTGGGAACATCCACTTGGGACTGACAGGCTGGGGCGGGATGTCTGGGCCCGCCTGGTTTACGGCGGGCGCGTTTCGATCTCTGTCGGCATCGTCGCGGTTGCCATTTCAATTGCGATCACGATCGTCCTTGGAAGTATTTCAGGATATTACGGGGGCTGGCTGGACATGCTCATCATGCGTTTCACAGACGTGATGATGGTCTTCCCCGGCCTTATACTGATCATGGTCGTAGTGTCGGTAGTCGGGCCCAGCATTTATAACGTAATGGTCGTCATCGGCATCCTGGGCTGGACGGGGACTACGCGATTGCTGCGAGGCCAGATACTGTCAGTGCGAGAGTGGGACTTCGTCACTGCGGCGCGATGCGTCGGGGCATCGAACGGCCAGATAATGTTCCGGCACATATTGCCGAACGCGCTAGCGCCCCTGCTGGTAGCGGCGACGTTTGGCGTTGCCGGCGCGATCCTGACAGAGGCCGGGCTTTCCTACATCGGGCTGGGCGTGCTTCCGCCGGCTCCCTCGTGGGGGAATATGCTCAACGGCGCCCAGTCGATCTATATTCTGGAGAACTTCTGGTGGTTGTGGCTGCCCCCGGGCGTGGCGATTTTCGTTACGGTGCTGGCCATCAATTTTGTGGGCGATGGCCTGCGTGATGCGCTCGATCCGCGCATGAGCCTGGACTGACAGAGTAAGGACCTCCAAGACAGAGAGCTAATCCGATCGCGACTTCTCAGCAGATAGAGAGTTTTCCCCGCACTGAAGTTCTTCTCCATTTCTCTGCAAAACCTGGTACAGGCCAGAACTGCAATGCGCTGATGCGGGGGTAGGGCAGTGGCCTTCTTCATAGATGCCCCGCTGTCGGACCCTCTCCTCCATCAAAGATGCGGAGATGGGGCAGGCGACAACTTATTTCTGCTGCGCACTGCGGCCTGGCGGCGGGGACAACAAGCGGCTAGCAGCGACCGGCTGCAAACGAAATACTGCCCAGTGAGGCATGTACTGAATCGAGTGGGCGAGCAAGCAGGCAAGGGAAATATGCCAGCGCTTGGTTGGAGTGAGGCAACCCCCTGCGAGTTCCAGGGATTAGACGTGCGTGCATCCCAGATTTGGGGTGGGAACAGTCTGGCGGGGAATCAGTGCCAGCGGTGGCTGGGGTTGTTTCCCGTTTTTGGGTGAGACGAAGTGCAGGCGCCTGGCCTGGCCGTACGGTGGAATCCGTCAGGTGGGGGAGGGTGCGAGGGGAGGCACAAGGCCGGCACGTACTGGGATCTGATGGGTCTAGCGGGACGGGGTCTGGCTGGACCCTTTCGATTAGGCACCCGTCACCAATATCGACACCCGGTCGATGAGGCATTAGGGGGGGGCGTTGGGGGGGGGGGGCCCCCCCCCAAAGGGGGGGCGCAAATGGCCCC
>JAPPKG010000247.1:0-2531 GCA_026914085.1 Caldilineaceae bacterium
GGCATGGCTGGCGGACGCCAAGAGAATGGCGGAAGATGCGGGCCTGCCCTATGGGTGCATTGCGGTGGACGGCGGTCACATGTACGAGGAGGATCCGGCACGACGAAGTGAGTGCAGGGAGATGGCTCTGCGCTGGCTGGACGTGGCGGCGTCTCTTGGCGCTACGCAGATGCGCATCGATACGGGTGGTCCGGAAGCGTTGACCGACGAGGTTTTCGACATCATCGTAGAGGGCTACAACGAGTTGATTCCGCGAGCCCAAGCGGCCAATGTGGAAATCCTGGTGGAGAACCATTGGGGGCCAACAAAGTACGCGGAGAATACGGTCAGGCTGCTCGAGGAGGTAGAGGGGCTCGGGCTGCTGTTCGATACGAATAACTGGGCGGATGGCACGCATGAACGGGCCTGGGAGCTTTGCGCGCCCTATGCTCGGCTGACACATTTCAAGACGTTCTCTTTCGACAGCCGGGGCGATGATCCTTCGGTCGATTTGCAGAAGGCCTGCAGCATTTTGCTGGAGGGTGGGTATAAAGGCGTTTGGGGGACTGAGTCAACGCCGGAGGACGGCGACGAGGAAGGTGCGGCGGTGAAGACGATGGCGCTGTTGCAGCGGGTGCTGGGGGTATAGGTTTCGGCGACGCTTGTCTGGACTGGAATTTGCGGGCCCGCCAGGTTGTCGATCCACGAGGGCACCCGCGAGGGATGCCCGTACGGGGACGGCAGGGTCAGGGAGTCGCGGCGCGTATGAGGGCACACACAGGGGGTGCCCGTGCGGGGGATGACCGGGTGGAAGGAAGTGTCAACGGGCACTAGAGAATTAGCGGAATGGCCCCAGTTGGGCTGGGCAGACTTGATAGTTTGTGCTTTTTGTACCAGTTCATCATTACTCACATAACAAGAAGAGCAAGAGAAAATGACAGACGAGAAGACTCGAATCGGGATTATCGGCGTGGGCCAGATCGGGAAGGGCCACGTTCGCAAGTATATGGCGATGCCGCACGTGGAGATTGCGGCGATTGCCGACATCGACGAGGCTGAGGCAAAGAGGGTGGCTGCCGAGAACGGAATCCCCAGCGTGTACACGGATTTCCGTGAGTTGCTGGCGCGCGACGACATCAAGGCTGTCGATGTCTGTCTGCACAACAATTTCCATATGCCGGCGACGGTGGCAGCGCTGGAGGCGGGCAAGCACGTGTTTTGCGAGAAGCCGATGGCGGGAGCCTACGTAGATGCGGAAAGGATGTTGGAAGCATCGAGAGAGCACGGCAAGAAGCTCAGCATCCAGAACCGCGTTTACTTTACGAACGAAACCAAGGCGGCCAAGGCGCTGATCGACGGCGGCCACCTGGGGAGGTTGTATCACGCGCGTTCGACGGGATATCGACGGCGGGGGAGGCCGTTTGTGGACGGCTACGGTTCGCCCTTTTTTGTGAACAAGGAGACCGCCAGCGGGGGCGCGCTGTATGATATGGGCGTCTATCACATTTCGACGATGCTCTATCTGCTGGGCAACCCGGATGTGCTGCGAATCTCAGGCAAGACGTACCAGGAGATTGCAATGAACGCGGCGCGGCGGGAAAGCAGCGGTTACAATGTGGAGGAGCTGGGTCTGGGATTCGTGCGGCTGGCCGACAACATTACGCTGGATATAATCGAGGCTTGGGCCATCAATCTGGACGCATTTGAGGGTTCATACGTGGTCGGCAGCGAAGGGGGCGTACGTCTTGAGCCGTTCGGATATTTTCACAGCGCCGGCGACCTGGACCTGGACTCTACGGCGAATCTGCAGATGTTCAATTTCCGTTTGCACAATGTTCACGGGCAGGGCGACGTGTACGACAGCGAGCAGGAGCATTGGATTGCCGCTGTGGAGGGGAGGGTGGAGCTGCTGCCGACAGCTGAGATCGCGTTGAATTGCATGTTGATTTCGGAGGGCATCTATTTGTCGAATCAGTTGGGCCGGGAGGTGAGCGCGGAGGAGGTGCGTGAGGCTTCGGTGTCGACGGCGGTTGCTATCTGATTTTGTCCACGAAGGGGCGCGAAGAACGTCTTTCTTTAATCCGCGAAGGCACGCGAAGGGGCGCGAAGAACACCTTTCTTTGATCCGCGAAGGCACGCGAAGGGGCGCGAAGAACGTCTTTCTTTGATCCGCGAAGGGGCGCGAAGAACACCTAAGGCTACTGGGATTTTTCTTGCGTAAATGCGCGGTTCAGCCAGACGATTACGAGGCCTAGTCAGACTTTGAGAGACAAACAAGGGCACCAAGGATCAGAAAATGACTCCTTGGTGCCCTTTACAGTTGTAGCTGAATTGTCAATAGAGAGCAGGACCTTCTAGATGGACTGGCAGCGAATTAGGCGGGCCGTTTCGTCTCGGTCGTTGCGGACGGTCTGGGATTCGCCTGAGGGGATGAATGCGCCTTCGTGACGTGATGCGCGTAGGGTATCTCCGCCGGCTGTGATCGATACTTCGCCATCCCAGACAAACCAGACGGCTTCCTTGTCATTGGGCGCTGCCTCCAATTGTCCTCC
>JAPPKG010000474.1:0-2527 GCA_026914085.1 Caldilineaceae bacterium
GATCGACGGGCTGGCCGGCGAAGCCTTCCATGAAGGAGGAGGCCGCGGCGTTGCCGCCGCCGAACTCGTCGATCATGTGCACGCACCACTCAAGGGCTTCGACCCATGGATCGGTGTTGATGAGGTTGGTGCGTCCGTCTTCGGACTGGCTGACACCGCCGTTTTCCATGGCGTAGATGAGCAGCTGGTCGGAGAGGCCGGGCGGGAAGTGGGGCAGGAAGCCGTAGCGAACTATGCGGTCGCCTTCCATCTTATTGAGCTGCGGGGCCATCTCCATGATGTCGTCCCAGGTTTCGGGGCCAACATCGGGGTCGAGGCCCGCTTCTTCGAAGTGAGTGCGGTTCCAGAAGAAGTAGCGCGTGCCAGCGGTGTGGGGCAGGCCGTAGAGGGTGCCCTGCCAGGTGAGGTCGGCGATGGGGCCGGCCATGAAGTTGCCCTTGTCGAGGTTGTCCCGTTCCAGGAGGTCTTCGATGGGGCGGTAGAGATTGCGGGAGGCGAACTGGCGGAAGGTGTGGCGGTTCTGGTAGGAGACGTCGGGGCCCTTACCGGCGGCAACAGCGGTCACGTACTTGGGCGTACCGTAGACGGCTTCGCCGAGGTCGCCAAGTGAAATCGTGATGTCGGGGTGCTGCTCCTGGAAGACCTGGATAACGCCCTCGGTGGTGGGGTTGATGCGCCACCAGATTTGGATGTTGACCGGCTCGTCGGCAGGCGCTGCCATGTCGCTGGCTGCTTCAGGGCCGGGGGCGACGCAGGCGGCGAGGGTGAGGCCGGCCGCTGCGGCCGTGCCCTTCAGGAAGTTGCGGCGGCTGACGCCGGCCTGGACATTTGTGGATTTCTCGGTAGTAACTCTAGCCATTTTAGCTGTTCTCTCCTTTGGGATGGAGGCTGATTGAGACTGCTGATCGTTGGGGTTTTTTCTCGTATCCGTTCAGGCCATTGATCCTCCTGTGGTGGTGGGGACTGTAGGCGAAGATTTCGAGAGCTCGTTGACGGATGCTTCGGACCTGGAATGGTGGCAGCCGGCATGCGCGAACAGGCAGGTATGGTCCTGATGGTGGAGACAGCAAAAGTTAATCATCTGCCAAGCAGTCGGAGGGAAAATCATTTGGCCGGGCAGGGCTGTGGAAGAGTTCAGGGTCATTTCTGGCTGCACGGAACCTTCGGGAGTTGGCCCCCGGCGTCGCATACCCAAAGCGCGTGTAATTCTATCGGATGCGGCAGGGAAAAGCAACATCTTTGCGGTGTGCGTTTGTGGGCTGGCGTGGTTGTCTGAATCAGGATTTGCGGGATTTTCAAGGATTTTCAGGATGGCGGGTGTCTCCTGGCGCGGGATTGGTTGGGCGAGTGTTTGGCAGAGTTGTACGAGAGCTTTACGAATGATTCCAGATGTATAGCTGTTTGTGCGCGAATGGGGCAGAAAAGTCGGGTCATGTCGGGTCATGTCGGCATAAGTCGGGCAAAGTCGGGTATTAAATTTTTTGTTCCGCCAAATTCAACGGTGCGATTTTGCATAGGTTTGCCTGTTTTGGGGATCGATTTCCGGGACCGGCAGCCTCTTTGGGGCTTCTCAAAGGCAGAAACGCGTCGATTACCGTGTCTTTGGGGTGCCCTTTGACGTGAATTGGCGGGTTTGGTCGATTCATGTCGGGTCTGGTCTGAAAAAGTCGGGTCATGGCGGGAAATGTCGGGTTCATGTCGGGTTGAGTCAGATGGTTTCCGTATTCCGGCTCTTGTTGCGGAGCGCATTTTGCGTCTGCCGCCCCTCGTCGGGGGCGGATTCCAAACTGGGTAGCCGCTGAGGAATCCACGGATGCAATGCTCGAGCAGACCACTGTGCCGAATGTCAGGACAGGCTCGGGTGGTCGACCTGGCGGGTGGTGTGGGCGTCGCGTCAGCGGCGCGATCGTGTCTTTTCTTGTATCTGTCGGTTGTTGCAGAGAGTTCATTCCCGGGTCGTTCATTGAGTCACATTGTAACATAGAAAGGTTGGCATTTTGGTGGCAATTTTGCGCAGTTTTTGTGTTTGAGTTTCGAGAGTGGGGGGCGTTGGGGTTTCGATGACCTGAGATTTGGGTGGATCCACAAGGGCACACACAGGGGGTGCCCCTGCGGGGTGATTCGAGATTCGTCTGGGCTCCAGGAAAGGGCACCCACGAGGGGTGCCCATACGGGGCGATACGGGATTCGCATGGGCTCCAAGAAGGGGCACCCACAAGGGGTGCCCCTACGGGGGGGATACGTGGTTCGCATGGGTACCCAGAAAGGGCACACGCAAGGGGTGCCCCTACGGGGCGATTCGAGGGGGGACAAGCATCATGGGTTTCCTGTGGGTGGATTGCGGTGAAGGGGGGGACTTTTGGCGAGACACTCTCCACGTTTTCGGGCTTGCGGTGGTATAATTGGCGACGCTGGCACTGGGCTTGGATCAGATGACATGCTGCCGGAGTTCGGGGGCCAAACACCGCGATTCGAGCGAACCCTACCTTCTCAAAGAGGATAAAGCGATGCCACTGGACAAGACTCT
>JAPPKG010000158.1:0-2515 GCA_026914085.1 Caldilineaceae bacterium
CGAACTCCTTGGAAACTTTGCTCAATCGAATGGTAGCCAAGACTTTTCCTGCTTCGGTTGCTCGGGCGTCGAGATTGCGGAGGGCTGCCCCCGCCGTCAGCACGACGAGCCGGAATCTACGCGCGGTACCTGTACTGCGGCCATTCTACAAGCGAAAGGAGGAATGTGCGAACGAAGCTGCAAACGTGAATCTTCGCCATCGCAAGCAAATGTTGCAGCCTGCACACGCCGCGCAAAGTTGATGACTCTGGGCGCGACTGGAAACGGGTCTGCAAACGCCTACAACGATGTGCTCCCACATAAGGCACGGGCGGTTGATGTGGTTCCTTTCTGTCGGAGTGAAGGTTCGGCCGGACTTCGCTTCGGCATCGCCCATTCTGTGTTCGCCTTTGCACAAAATGAGATGAGAAACACCCAACAAGAAAGTTGCAATGTTGAACGCGCTTCAACTCCGACAGTCTGCACCTCGCCATAGTCACGCTGACCTTTCTGCAGTACTATAGGTTTAGAGCGGCTGCACCTGAATTGGACTGGAATGTGGTCATAGGCCGACAGATGAAGAAGCTGAGATGGGAGTGTGTTCACCACGCGAATAGCGAGGGAACTCGTGACAAAACCGTTTACGCCTCCCCTGGCAATGCAATGAATACAATCGAAATTCTCCCAATTCACCGCAAAAACCCACCAATTCCGTGATATACTGCCTCTTGCAGATCGCCTGCCTCAAGGGACGGCTCGACGGCCCCTCAACATATCAGTGTGCAATCGTCTGCCGGCCCAGGCAGGCAAACGAAGAAAAGGGGTAAATCCCTCGACCTGTATCGACATGGATCGGCCTGACACAACATTGCCCAAGGCAAAATGCAACCAAATGAGACAGATTATCGGGTGGCTCCTTGAATCGCTGCGAACTGCCGTCTGCGCAGTTGAGCCCGCGAGTCCCGGGAAAAAGGGAAATCACCCTCCCAGACGCTCCCATACCCTCCCAAACTCTCTTGAACCCCTCAAGCACCAGGGCCATCGCGTCCAGATTGGGTCAAGACTTCGGGGTGCCGCCGGATTCCCCTCCGGGACGGGGTTAGACATGAAGACGTACGCGAATGAAGACACCTTGGCGGGAACTCAGATTGACATTCACGCCTGTGGGCCTTGCCGCCGCGTCTTCTATTGGCGAATATTCAACCTGAAGACAGTTTCCACCCGCTCGCGCTCTGCTCTCAACACGATTTCAACGGAGTCAGGATTCAGATTAAGACGCGTTTGCCCTGAATTATATACTTCATTTGCGTTGATCCAGATGATCAGTGTAACCTGAAAGTTGCGACGAAATTTTGATTCCGGATGACTCCGTTTAGAGGGCTGAATCAGTGGCAGAAGCAACAAAGCGACCCCGCATGAGCAACAAGCAGGTAGCCGGAGTGTTCAAGGCGACCGGTGACCTGCTGCAGATTCTGGGCGAGAGCCGTTATGTCGTAATGGCATATACCAACGCAGCCCGTACCATCGACGGCCTCGAACAGGACATCAATGAGATAGCCTCCTCCGGCGAGTTGCGCAAACTGCCCAGAGTCGGCGAAGCGATCGCCGAGAAGATTCAAACACTGCTCGATACGGGTGCCTTGCCATACTATGACGCCCTCGCCGAACAGGTTCCCGCAGGCGTTGTCGCAATGCTGCAGGTGCCCGACGTGGGACCCAAAACCGTGCAGCGCCTTTGGCGAGAACTCGATATCACCAGTGTTGATGCCCTGAAAAAGTCGGCGGAGGAAGGCAGGCTACGCCGTCTCAAGGGTTTTGGAGCCAAGACCGAAGAGCGGATTCTGAAAAGCATAGAGCTGCTTAGCCGCCGGTCCGACGACCGCACGCCAATTGGTAGTTCTCTGCCGCTTGCAGATAGTCTCTTGACTGGGTTGAGAGCAGAGAACGGAGGGGAAGCCGTTGAGCGTATCTCAATAGTCGGAAGTCTCCGTCGCTGGCGAGAGACGACCGGCGAAGTCAACCTTCTGGCCGTCAGTAGCTCCCCGGAACAAACCTTGAATCTGTTCAAGGGTTTACCGCAGGTAGCGGAGGTTGTACAAAGTGAGCCCGACGCGGTGACCGTCTCGCTTGTAGATGGACCCCAAGCTACTCTCCGGCTGGTTGAAGGAGACAATTGGGGAACCGCCCTCCTCCTTGCGACAGGCAGCCAGGGCCACCTCACAGCTGTTGAAGAGATAGCTCAGGCAATTGGTTGGCAAATTGACGAGAGCGGGCTAACTGCCATTGATGCGAATGCCGGAACGGCCAATGGCTCCCTCGGTAGAGCCGATGTACACGACCGGATACGGGTTTTCGACTGTGAAGAAGCGCTCTACGATTTCATCGGACTGCAGTGTGTACCTCCGGAGCTGCGGGAAGGCGATGGAGAGATAGAGGCTGCTTCAGGTCGCCAGCTTCCGAAATTGATAGCCGGCAAGGAGATACTCGGCGAAGTTCACGGCCACACCACCTGGAGCGACGGAAAGTCATCCGTCGC
>JAPPKG010000461.1:0-2511 GCA_026914085.1 Caldilineaceae bacterium
GATGATACAGGACAACAAGAGTTACCCCCTGGAGAAGTGGCGGCGTCTCAGTGGTGGACGATTTCAATATGGACAAATGCCTTCATTGAGGGGTTACTCGAGGAACCAATTGAAGGCATAGATCCATCATATATTTCTGTTCTGGAAGCGATGAATGAAATCTGTTTGGAAGACTAGGGGCAGGGCAACTGCATCTACGTCCGGCCGGGGCTGTTACTACACCTCGCTCCCCGTTCCACAGTTTATCGGCTGACACCGGGACTACAGGTCATCCCTTCTGCTTCGGTTCTGTCCGGTTAGGCGCAAGCGCGGTCCTCACACTGTCAAAAACGACGAATTGTCGTTCACGAGGATATGTTTGCCGCTGCCGCATGGGGCGTCGGTTCGTCAAGCTCAAATTCCACGCCAAGGAACTGACACCCGCTCCACTTCTCCCAAATTATCACGTAGTCGCCATATCCTGATCCTGATATGGATTCAAGATACCCAACCTCTAATATGCCGGTGGATGGATACAGGAGGGCAGCATGCATCTTGGGATCATCTGCAGACTCACCGAACTGTGAGGCAAAGGCAGACAACGTCTGTGCCTGCAACTGAATGTCGTCTCCGTTTATGGTGTGAACGATGCTACAAGGGGAAGCGTCAGACGGCATTTGTGTGGGGGTCGGAGTTGGGTTCAGGGGAATTGAGACCTGCACGTAGTCCGCCCAAGGGCTGAAACTCCCGTCAGCTCCTACAGCGATTCCTGTGTAGTAATAGCTAAGTCCTGCTGTAGGCATCTCATGCACTACTCTTGTTTCCGTGAGATTGTTTCCACCCAGCTGAACCCACCCCGTGCTTGCGTGATGCACATAGAACTGATAGCGGACAGCGTTCTCGACGGCCTCCCACGTCACGGTGACGCCTTCATCCGTTCGTTCTGCTCTCAACACTGGTTTTGCCAACGTCGATTGCCCTAGCAAGACCGCCGGAACTGTTATCACCATTACCACCATTATCGTGACGATAAGCGCTCGTCTCATGTGTTCCTCTTCCCTGTGGTTGTTTGATTGGTTCCAATTCGCGTTCCTGTTCTGTCTTTCCAGGGCTGCCGGCGCGTCCGGCTTCCGCCCAGATAGGAAGCCTCTAGCTCATCCCCAAATGGGTCGTCTTGTTTTTGAGGAAGTCCAATCATATTCCTGATTCTCCGCTTCAACTCTTTCCGACTGGCGTTCGGGTCCTCTTCTGGAAGCCTTTCAATCAGTCTCTTGAACGAATGATTCAAGCCAGGAATCCTGGGTTCGTCGTACTCGCTTGCCATGACTGACCATTTCCTTTCGGCTAACGGAATCCGGCCGCCGGCGGTTCCAATGGTTGTGCCGATGCCTGGCGTCCTGCCGCAAGCCTCTAACTCAGGGTCTGCGTTCACACGTTCAGCGGGCTAGCTGGAATGACTCAGAAAAATGAATCGATGACTCCAAACAGAATGAGAATGACGGCAATTCTGAAGGGTAGTCAGAAAATCAGTACGCAAGCAATAGAACGCATAGGAGAAATGAATGGGGATTACATCGAATCGTGCCGCGCCGGTTGCCTGGGCCGCCCCTCGTTCCACACGTGTTTCCCTTTCACCATTGGATCAGTCTTGGGGATTTGCGCACGATGCGCACAAGGGGCCGGCCGGTCTGGAATCGTGCCGCGCCTCAGTGGGCGGGAACGCTCTCGTT
Organism: Caldilineaceae bacterium; assembly: GCA_026914085.1. Classification (GTDB taxonomy): domain Bacteria; phylum Chloroflexota; class Anaerolineae; order Caldilineales; family Caldilineaceae; genus Bin5. The sequence continues at coordinate 1,710 of JAPPKG010000461.1, forward strand.
CAGGCGATTCGCGCAGTCAGGCTTTTCCCGGCTTTGTTCGTAGTCCGGCCTTTCCGGTGAAGGCAGTCTGACCGACTTGCCCCGCCCGACTGCCTCCATTTGCGTTTGGCTGCGGTCACGGAACTGCCAAACTATAAATATACGTTTTGTGTATGTTTTTTTTATGACAATTTCGCTTGGTTGCGTGTCAGTTTCGTGTCAGTTTTCGAGTTGTGCGCGGGAGGCCGCGGGGAACACCTTTTCTGTCCACGGGGGGACACGGAGGGGCACGGAGAACACCTTTCTTTGATCCGAGGAGTCACGCGGAGGGCGGCGGAGAACAGCAAGGGCGCTTCGGGTCCTCTTACCGTGAATGGGCGGCTTTTCGCCTGTTTGCTGCAATTTGCAAGGGGAAAACACTGATCAGACTAATGTCAACGCCCCCTAACCATTGACTACTGCCGTTCATCCCCTACCCGACAGCGCCTCGCATCAGACCGTTCATCAACCTGTGAATCTCCGCGCACTCTTCCAACAAACTGTCGCCGGTCTCGCTCTGAATCAGCTCCAGCCTATTGGACAATGTCACGAAAGTTGCCAGCTCGGCCAAAGACCCTCGCGCGATACCAAGCATCTGAAGAAACTCTTTTTTCGAACGCCTTGCCTGCCCCTCTGCTATGTTCGCCGGCACCGAGGCCGCCGCCCGTCGCATCTGCGAAACAAGCCCATACTTCTCCTCGGCAGGAAACCGCCTCGTAATTTCATACGTCCTCACCGTCAAGTCCATCGCCCTCTGCCAAACCTTCAAATCCCGATAAGACCT
>JAPPKG010000295.1:0-2493 GCA_026914085.1 Caldilineaceae bacterium
CGGCGAGCACGGCGCCGGCGGTTGCGGCTGACGAGATTTGCAAGAAGCTGCGGCGACTCATTCTGTTCTGCTGCATCGTTCGGTTCCCTTCCGCCCTGCTGGGCATCGATGAGTGAAATGTTGCTGGTTTCCAGCTTGCGACGAATGTTGCAAAGTTCATGTGATCTCTATAGAACCAGGCAGCGGGTCGGACTGCGCTGCAGCCTGGTCCGCCGAGTTGGGAGCTAGTAGAACCAGTCCACTTTTTCTGAGCGGCCCGTGCGGGCCGAGATCAGGCCGGCTTCGCAGACGGCGACGTTGTTGGCGCCGGCTTTGGAGGTTATGGGGTTTTCGGCCTTGCCCTCGAGCAGGTCGAGAAATGCGACGACGGAACCGGCCCAGCCGTGACCGCCGACGACATTGCCGGTGGAGGTGTCCTCGAGCTCGACGGGCTCCTGGTCGCGGCGGTATAGGCTGCCCTCCTTGAGAGTGCCGGTGAGGCCGTAGCTTTCGAAGAAGCCGTGCCAGGTGGGGCCTGAGCAGCCGCTGGTGACGTGGCACTTGCCGAGGACGCCGTTGGCGAACTTCATTATCAGAATATAGCAGTCTTCGCTGGGGAACTCGGGGACGCAGCGCGCACTGCTGTACATGGAGACCTCTTCGACTGGCGAATCGATGGCCCAGAGCATGAGGTCGATGGGGTGGATGCCGCCGCCGAGGAGGATGTTCTGCGGGTTGTCGGCGTCGATGCGCCAGGGTGTGTGGTGGCGGCCGTGGGGCCAGTACCAGGCGGTCATGTCGTGGATGTAGTCGCCCTGGATGAAGAAGGGTTCGCCGATTTCGCCGGCTTTTGTGGCGAGGACCATTTCGCGCCAAGGGTAGACATAGCGCATGGTCTGGTCGGTCATGACGTGGAGGCCGGTGCGTTCTTCGACTTCGATCATGCGGCGGGCGTCGGCGACGCTGGTGGCGAAGGGTTTTTCGACGAGGGCGTGGCAGCCGCGTTCGAGGGCGGTTATGGTCTGCTCGGCGTGGAGGTGGTCGGGGCCGGCGACTACGACTACGTCGGGGTTGGTCTCGTCGAGGAGTTTTTGGTAGTCGGTGCCGGCAGCGGCGTTGGGATAGATTTCGAGGGCTTCTTCGAGCTGTGTGCCGACGGGGTCGAAGAGGCCGACGACGTCGCCGCGGCCGTCGGCGGCGGCAACGTGGGCGCAGTGGAGGCCGGCTCCGCCTGAGCCGCAGATCAGGAATTTGACGGGCGGCATTCTGGTCTATTTCTCCGGGTTATGATGGGCGATGGGACTGTACACAGAGTTCAACTGCATTTATCCGCGAAGGGACGCGAAGGATCGCTAAGAACACCTTTTTCTTGTCCGCGAAGGGCCACTAAGAATACTTCCTCTTTGATTGGACAGGGCCAGGGAGGGTTGGATAGTCACTGTTTAATTCAGAAGTCGTTGAAGACGTCGACGGCGTTGCCGGTGTGGATGGATTCCCAGGCGGCGACGCCGGCGGCTACCGATTTGGCGCCGTCGAGGACGCCGGGGGAGGGGTCCTTGTCGTTGTCGAGGCAGTCCTGGAAGTGGCGCATGTAGCGGATGACGGTGGCGCCGTGTCCGTAGGCGCTGAGGTCGGTCTCGGCGTCATAGGGGGTGGTCTCGACCTCTTCGGTGTTTTCGTCGAGGACGACGCGGATTTCGCCGGGTTCGTTGTCGGTGTATTCGCCCTGGAGGCTGCCCCTGGTGCCGTAGACGCCGTACTGCATCATGGGCAGGGGCGGGTGGACGATGCCGTAGAGGCCGGAGACGCGGCCGATGACGCCGGATGTGAACTCGGCGTTGATGAAGAAGTTGTCGGGGATGGGGTATTCGGGGGTGAGGCCGCCCTTGTTGGCGATGGCGTGGACGCGTTTTATGTCGCCGCCGAAGGCGCGGATGATGTCGATGCTGTGGACGCAGCCGCCGAACATGAAGTCCTGGGGCATGGTGAGGCGCCAGGGGGTGAAGTCGTAGATGGGGCGCATGTCGTGCAGGTAGAAGCTTTCGAGGGCGATGAGGCTTCCGAGTTGGCCGTCGTCGTAGATCTTTTTGGCGGCGAGGAACTGGCGGTCGAAGCGCATGGTCTGGCCGACGAGGAACTTGGCGCCGGTGTGGCGGACGAGGTCGACGAGGCGGCGGGCGTCTTCGAGGGTGGTGACCATGGGTTTTGTGCACATGACGTGCTTGTTGTTTTCGAGGGCGCCGATGCAGGACTCGGCGTGGAGGGCGTCGGGGGAGTAGACGCAGACGACGTCGACGTCGTCGCGGGCGACGATGTCGCGGTAGTCGGTGCTCCAGTAGGGGATGTTGAACTGGCGGGCGGCCTGTTCGAGCACGTCGGGGCGGCGGGCGCAGGCGGCGGTGATGGTGTAGCGCAGGTCGGGCTCGTCCTGGAGCATGGTCATGGTTGAGGCCATGTTGGCGGGGCCCAAGCCGATGATGCCGAGGCGGATGGGTGAATCGCTCATTTTATGTG
>JAPPKG010000293.1:0-2485 GCA_026914085.1 Caldilineaceae bacterium
CCCCCGCACAAGGGAGGGCCGAATAGGCCCGACCGCCCAGAACTGCAGGGGTTAGAGGCTGGGGGCCAGGGGATAGAGACGGCGTTTCGCCTGAGTCAGAGTTGATCGCGGACTGACCATGGTTTATCTTCTGCAGGAGTTATACGAGAGCTCGCCCCCATTTTGGGATGCATCCTCCCCGGCGGCTGAATCTTATTTCAATGGAATCTGTGCTAGAATGGCTTGGTTGTGCGAGGCCTATTTCCCCTTGGGGTGAGGCCGAGTATTGTTTGAACGCGAGCGAGATTGCGTAAGAGATTCGCTGATGAAGATGAGTCTAACCTATCACCTGATTACCCTTGGATGTCCGAAGAATGAGGTTGACAGTGACGGCATGGAGATGCTGTTGCGGCAGGCCGACTTTGGCGTCAGTGCCGATGCGGGGCAGGCGGATGTGTTGATCGTGAACACGTGCGGCTTTCTGGAGGCGGCCAAAGAGGAATCGATCGGGGTATTGCAGGAGCTGGCGGATGGGAAGCGGCGGCACCAGATGCTGATCGCGGCCGGCTGCCTGGCGCAGCGCAACGGCGAGGAGGTGCTGGCGCGGGTGCCGGAGGTGGACGGCCTGCTGGGAACGCGGCGTTGGATGGATGTGGTGGAGTTGATCAAGCAGGTGCGCGGCGGACCGAAGCAGCGCAGGTTGGAGCGGTACAGTCTGTTGGGTGAGCCGGACGAAAGTTACGTGCAGGCGGTGCCGCGGCCGCCGGTGGCCGGGGGCAGCGCCTATCTCAAGATTTCGGACGGTTGCAACGCGCCGTGCGCGTTTTGCACGATTCCCAGCTTCAAAGGCAAGCTGCGCAGCCGGCCCATTGAGGCCATCATCGATGAGGCCAATGCGCTGGTGGCGGCGGGGGCCAAGGAGCTGGTGATCGTAGCGCAGGATACGACCGATTTTGGACGGGACCAGGGCGAGCCGGACAGCCTGCCTCGGTTGCTGAGCGCTTTGTGCAACCGGACCAGCGACGCGCTGAAGTGGGTGCGGTTGATGTACGCGTACCCGGGGCACGTGAGCGATGGATTGATCGAAGTGATGGCGAGCCAGGAAAAGATCGTGCCCTACCTGGATATGCCCCTGCAGCACGGAGACCCGCGCACGTTACGGCGTATGCGCAGGCCATCGCGGCTGGAGATGGTCTACGACCACGTGGAGAAGCTGCGGGCGGCGATGCCGGATATCGCAATGCGCACCACGTTTATTGTCGGTTATCCGGGCGAGACTGAAGAGGAGTTTCAGGGGTTGCTAGAGTTCGTGCAGGAGATCGAATTCGACAAGGTGGGCGCATTTCCTTTCAGCCCGGAACCGGGAACGCCGGCGGCGGAGCTGCCTGACCCGGTGGCTGAGGAGGAGAAAGAGGAGCGCTACGGCAGGCTGATGGAGGCCCAGCAGCCGATCAGTTTGCGCAAGAATCAGGAGCAGGTTGGGAAGGTGCTTGACATCCTCGTCGAGGGCCAAGGCGAGATTGCGGAGAGCGGCGCGCCGCTGGTGATGGGCCGGAGTTACCGCGACGCGCCCGAGGTAGACGGTCTGGTGCTTGTGCCGGGCATTGCGGAAGCGCCGGCGGGCGAAATCCTGCAGGTGCATATCAACGGGGCGCTGGAATATGACCTGGTGGGCGAACCGCTGATGGCTGAGACATTTTCGAGCAAGATGGAAATGCTGGCAGAGCTAAAGTAGAAGGCACATTACCTCGCACGGAGCCCGTCATGGCCGATCTGTCGAAGTTGGAACGGGATTTGGCCGCTCTGGAACGGGACTCGACACTCCACAGCAGTGACAATTTAGCAGCGCGTTTCGAGGCGCTGAAAACGCTCGACTTTCTTGGGGAAGCGTACCAGATACAGGGCGGGGATCCCCACTCCGCAGTCGGGCTGCGGCGTGTGCGCGCATTGCAGGGCAGTTTGGGGGCGCTTAACCAAGGCCTCTTTCGGAAGCTGCGTAGCGGCATCCGGTCGAGAACGGTGACACCGGGCCATCTGCGGACGTTGCTTGAAAGCAACTGCCGGTACCGGCGCGGCGATACTGCTTGCATGCACTGGGGCGCGGAGGCCGCGGACGCGCTGGCGGCAGGGTTGTTCCGCAGCGACTGCGTGCCGCAGCCGTGGGACGGGGGCGACGTTGAGATGATTCACTATGAGTCGACGCCGGTGAGCGCGGTGCTGGAACTGGTGGATCGCGTGCCGCTGACGCGCGGTGATCGATTTGTCGACATCGGATCCGGGCTGGGGCAGGTGGTGCTACTGGTCCATTTGCTGACGGGCGTGGAGGCGGTGGGGCTGGAGGTGGTTCCGGCGTACGTGGAGCAGGCTCGCGGTGAAGCGGAAAAGCTGGGAGTTGACGGGGTCTCTTTCAGTGAGGGGGACGCGCGCAGCGCGGACCTGTGCGGGGGCACCGTCTACTTTCTGTTTTCTCCCTTTCGAGGGCAGATGCTGAAGACGGTACTTAACC
>JAPPKG010000204.1:0-2484 GCA_026914085.1 Caldilineaceae bacterium
ACCGCGAAGCACTGGTCTCCGCCATTCGCTCCGTTGAGGCATTCGACGGTCTCACGGGCAAAATCAGGTGCGACAGCATAGGGGAATGCGGCGCAGGGGGCGTCCAGATTTATCAGGTCATTGACGGCGTCTTCGTTCAGGTTTCCGGATTCGGAATGGAGTAAACGAAAACAAAATCGGGAGAGAGAACGGGGCGTTGTCTCTCCCCTCTCCTTTAATTCACCCTTAGTCGACTACAAAAACCTTCAGTCCGTTGTAAGCCCACCGGTTGCGCCAGCCCGTTGGTCCCCCTGACGTGCTTCTCTCAGGCCGTCGGCACGTCCCACTTTGGAAGAGCTTGAAACCAGACCCATTTCCTCCAGAACATCTGCTTGGGCAGGCGCAACTGTAGTAATCAGTGGTTAGAGATCAGTGGTCAGAGACGGTGCTTGCCTTGACTCAGAGTTAATCGGGGACAAGCCATGGTATAGTCGCTGCCAGGGAATCACCAGATGTCGTCACCACTTTGGACTGCACCCACTTTGCCCCACCACTTGACACCAAGAAACCCCCTCGATAGACTCATGCCATAATGCCAGACTTCATGAGCTACTTTATCATTCTGATTGGCGGATCAGTAACCATTTTCGCCCTCAGAAAACGGAAATTCGGCTGCGGTGCCGGGCCGGAAAAACGCTGGCCGTATTTGGTTTCGGGATGGTGTATCGGCATCACTATCAGGTTTGTCTGGGACCGGCTCTTCCTCACAAATTGATCGCCGCCCCCCGCGAATTGACCGGGGCTTGCCAATTAGAAATCCCGGTTCAGGCAAATGCCCCCGCCGCCGGGGATACGAGTATTGAACTTGCCCCTGGGCCGCCAGGTCGGTTCTGCCTGCCTAAACGCAAGGCCCGGGGGATAATTCGGGTTCATTTTCTCTCCCACCTCTACTCCGGGCAAACCCGCGCGCTGTTGGAGAATTGACACGAAACTGGCATAAATGCAAGAGAATTTGCCATAAGAAGTATATGCGGAATGTGTATAATAATATTTTTGCAGTCCCGAGACCCAAGCCTGACACCCAGGTGCCGTTGACCTCTGTCGTCTTCGATTTATTCGACCACGACAACAGGATGACGACCGGCAGAATGGCCAGCCGCCAGTGACGGAAACCTGAGGCTCTCTTGCATGGACCGTCTCCTGCCTGTGCAAGGTAAGAGATAAAGTGCCGGTGTATCGTCGAGGCAGTTCAGTGAGCCCTGCCCATTTGCGCCCGATTGCCTGAACCGCCTGCGGATGAAGGCAAGTGTATCTGTGTCCAGGCCGCCGTGTGCCAACGTATCGCCAAGGTGTGGAAACGAGCATGCCCGGCAGTATAGCTGCGTGTGCACAACCCTTCATGGCTTAGGTGGAGAGCGTTCCAATGGCCGTACGCGAAACGATGTCCAGCGTAGACCGGGCCTGGCGCATGATGGACGATCCGACCAATCCGATGGTGATCAACGGCTTCTGGATCATTAAGGGACGGATCAAATATGAGCATGTCCTGGCCGTTCTGGAGGAGCGCCTCCTGATTCACGACCGCTTTCGCCAGCGCGTCGTAGAGCATCGAGGCTTCTTCAGAACCCGTACCTATTGGCAGATCGATCCGGAGTTCGATCTGCGTGAGCACGTTCGGCGGGTCGTCCTGCCTTTGCCGAGGGATAGGAAGACCCTCAGCGATACCATAGCCCGACTGCTCAGCGATCCGCTGGACTTGAATCGGCCGATGTGGACGTTCACGCTTATCGAAAGCTATGAGGGTGGCAGCGTCTTCTTCGGGCGTATTCACCACTGTATTGGCGACGGGGCGGCATTGGTCAGGGTGCTGCTCGCCCTGACTGATGATTCTGCAGAGGGAGCGCGTCGGGCGGAGGCCGCCGGGGCCGGGTCTTCTCCAAATGGGAATCCTCTACGTCCTCCGACCCGCGCCGCCGCCCGTCCGGGGTCCGCGATATTGCCGCAAGGCCGCAAGCGGGCCGGACAAGCCGCGCATCTGCTTTCGCTGGCCGCTAGGGGCGGACAGCTAGCAGGGAAGTTCGCCGCTGTGTTAGCCAAGCTGGCGTTCATGACGACCGACGACCAATCGGCATTCAAGGGAGAGGTCGGGGTCGGCAAAGCGGTGGCCTGGTCCAAGGGCATTCCCCTCGAAGATGTAAAGTTCGTGAAGAACACAATGGGGGCAACGGTCAACGATGTCCTGGTCGCGGCGATGGCCGGTGCTTGCGGCGCTACGTCGAAGCGCGCGGCGGCGATCTGCAGGGCAAGGAGATCCGGGCGATGGTTCCGGTAGACATCCGCGGGCCCGAGGATACGAAATTGACGAACCGTTTCGCTCTCGTTTATCTCCCCCTGCCCATCGGCATCGCCGATCCCATCGACCGCCTCTTGGAAACAAAGCGCCATATGGATGCCATCAAACGGTCGCCCGAGGCGCTGGTGACCTATCAGGCAATCGCCGGCCTG
>JAPPKG010000690.1:0-2478 GCA_026914085.1 Caldilineaceae bacterium
TAGGCCCGACCGCCCAAAACTGCAGGGGCTAGGGGACAGGGGTTAGGGGTCAGAGACGGCGCTTATCCTGGTGGAAACTGGAATGGGAACTGAACGGAGCTTGGTTGCTTTCGCAGGTATCCGAAAGTTTGCCCCCATTTTGGGATGCACGCGTTGCAACTCGGTGAAAGGTCGATTGAATCGAGCGAGGCCAAGTTCCAGCCGGGCCCGGGCTTGAAGGCTCGAAATTGCTCGGGCAGTTCCTCTTCCTTTTCCTCAGAAAGTACCAGACTCTCACCCCCAGCTCTTCGCTCCTGCACATTCGAATCGCTTTGACATGCGACCGACGCTTTGCTAGGATGGAAGCACGTTGGGCCGCGGTTGGGCGCCAACTCTTTTCCAACTGGGATGCGAAGAAGCGGCTTTGATGGGCCTGTGCAGCGCGGGTAGGCGACGTCGTCCGCGCGAGTGGCTGGCTTATGGGCCGGAAATGGCGTACCAGCGCTGGAGATTCATGGTACTCCGAGAAGGAACTACCTATACGTTTTCCCAGATCCTCGAGCAGAATTCAGAGACTGAAGAGATACTTGCCAATTTAGGCTACCGCTATCGCAGCGCCCCCTTGCCATTACAGTCGAAGGAGGTCCCGCGTTTTGCGCCGCAGGTTGAGCAGATGTGCGCGCAGATGCGGGAACGGTTGCCCTTTGTACCGATGACCAGTGCAGCGGCTGCGCGCGCGTTCTATGTGGCGCCGGTTCTGTTTGCCGTTCTCGACCAGGTCAGGTTCAAGATGAACGTCGAGTACGCGGTTGCGGGCGGGCGGTTGCGAGGCACTGTCGATTTTTTGCTGCGGGGCAGGCATGACATTGTCGTGGCTTCGGTGATGAACGAGGAGATGGAAGGCGGTTTCAGGAAGCTGGCGGTCCAGATGGTGGCGGTGAGTGAGATGCTTGCAATGCCCACGGTCGAACCGGTCCATCCGCGAAGGGCGAGGAAGGCGCTGCGCGCCGGTCGCGCCCTGGGCGGTCCGAAGACAGCGGGCTTTACCAAAAGCATGCAGACGCGGTTGTTCGGCGTGGTTACAGCCGGGCCTAACTGGCAATTTGGTGTACTGGATAGAGGACAGAAGACAGTTACGAAGGGCCCTGAGTCGTACCAGTTGCCGCGCGATGGGGCGAAGTTGGTGGGAATTTTAGCAGGATTGCTGGGAGAAGGCGGGCAGGACAAAGACAAGCGCGAAGGGGAGAGGTTGTCATGGGCGAACAGTTAGCGATGAATGGGGGCGCGCCGGTACGGACGCTGCCCTTTGGACCGAGCCATTATTTTGGGGACGGGGATATCGAGGCGGTCTCGGAGGTGATCCGGTCAGGTGCGCTGGGGAAGGGGCCGAAGGTGAGGCAGTTTGAGGAGGCGTTTGCGGCGCGGCACGGGGTCGCGCACGTGGTGACGGTGACTTCGGGGACGGCGGCGATGCACACTTGTGTGGGGGCGATCAACCCGGATCCTGGGGATGAGATCATCGTTACGCCGTGGACGTCGGGGGGCAGCATCATCGGTACGCTTCTGCACAACTGCGTACCGGTGTTTGCCGACATTGACGACACGTTTACGCTGGACCCGGCCGACGTGGAGGCGAAGATTACGCCGAGAACACGGGCTATTATCGCGGTGCATCTTTTTGGCAATCCCTGTGATATGGCGGCGCTGCGGGACATTGCGGACCGGCATGGTCTTTTCCTGATAGAGGACTGCTGCCAGGCCCACTTTGCCGAATACCAGGGGCAGGTGGTCGGCTCGATGGGGGACGTTAACGGCTTCAGTTTTGGGGGGAAACATCTTTCGGCAGGGGGCGGCGGCGCAGTTATGTCCGACAACGAGACGTTGTGGGAGAGGGCACTGATCTTCTCCGACTGCGCGCTGCCGCGCAATGGCGGGCCCTTCGAGGGGCGACCTTACGCCAACTATTTCCTGGCGCCCAACTACAAGATGAACGATCTGATGGCGGCGGTCCTGATCGAGCAGTTGCAGAAGGTAGACGGGTATATCGAGAAGAAGATCAGTGCGGCGCAGCAGATCATGGAGCAGGTAGCGGATATCGATGAGATCAGGCCGCAGCGGGTGCGCGAGGGGGACCGGCACTCGCACTGGGTGCTGGGGATGACGCTGGACACGGACAGGATGGAATGCGACGCGTGGGAGTTTGCCGAGGCGCTGAACCACGAGGGGATTCCGGCGGGCGGCCCGTACATCGGGTCGGGCAAGGAGGGGCCGCTGTATCGCAACGAGTTCCTGTCGGCGCCGAACTGTTACGGGCGCAGCCGGTTTCCTTTTGACTACGGGCGTGAGAAGCCTTTGGACTACAAGCTGGTTGAGTGCCCGAATGGGGAGAAGTTGATGCGGCGCGGGTTCAGCTTTTCGATGCATCCGAGTATGGACGATGAGGACGCGGCTGATATTGCGGCGGGGATTCGGAAGGTGTTTGGGCATTTTCGGAAGCGG
>JAPPKG010000206.1:0-22804 GCA_026914085.1 Caldilineaceae bacterium
AACTCAGAACTTCCGGCGTCATCGGCGCAGGGTTGAAGGCTACGCTCAAACCTCGCTCGGATGCTTCGAGCAAGATAGCCGGCAGGGAGCTGATTTCGTTCTGGAGCAGGAGCCAGTCGCCCTCACCGAAGTGCGAGAGAACATAGTGAGCATCGTCTGAGGTTACCGTGAGGTTGGCTCCCCCATAAAGAAGTATCGCGTTTTCGCCGGCGGAGTCTACCTGAATAATTGCGTGCCCCGTAGGCTGGTCATCGAGACCGACGTGCGTTACGTCGACGCCTTCCGCGGCGATGGCATCCCGCAGCCAGAGTCCATCGGGGCCAATTCGGCCCGCGTGAAAAACGTCTGCGCCCGCGCGCGCCAGGGCGACCGATTGATTTGCCCCCTTTCCGCCTTGAAAGCGGCGATATTCCGTGCTGGGCAGCGTCTCTCCCGGGCGGACAAGATGCTCGACTTGATATACGTGGTCTATGTTGAGTGAGCCAAAAACGAGAATGGACATGGCTGCATTGGCTGAATCGATTGGACTATCCAGGCGATTGTAACATTGTGAATCCAGGAGCCAAAAGAGACCACTATCCCCGTCTACTGTGCTATAATGCCCGCTAACCTGTGGATCAAGGATATCGCAATTCTTCCTTCCTTGCTCCCGGCAGCTCGGTTACCTGAAGGGGTGATCCTTGCAAAACATAGCGTTACTTGCAGTCGCTCGCGGCGACAAACCAGCCGACCGGGTACTGCGTAACGGGCGGTTAGTTAACGTCCTGTCAGGGGATATCGAAGAGGCCGATATAGCCCTTTGCGGAGATCGCATTGCCGGCGTCGGCGCGGGCTATGCGGGTCATGAGGAAGTAGACCTGCAAGGCGCATTCGTGGCGCCGGGTCTGATCGACGCGCACGTCCACATCGAGAGCAGCCTCTGTCTTCCCGCCCAGTATGCCGCCGCAGTCGTGCCGCGCGGCGTGACGACGGTCGCGGCCGACCCCCACGAGATCGCCAATGTGGCCGGTGTGGACGGTGTAAGGTTTATGGCTGAATGCAGCCGAAATCTTCCTCTGCAGGTTGTTCTGATGGCCCCTTCCGCCGTCCCTGCCACCCACATGGAAACGAGCGGCGCCGAACTCTCTGCCGAGGATCTGGCCGGGCTGCTGGAGGAGGGGACGGTTCACGGGCTGGCCGAGCTGATGAACTTCCCCGGCACCATTCAGGGCGATCCCGAAGTGCTTGCCAAGATCGATGCATTCAGTGGACGGCCTCGGGACGGTCACGCTCCCGCACTCAGCGGACAACCACTCAATGCCTATGCAGCCGCCGGACCGGGCAGCGATCACGAATGCGCGACCGTCGAGGAGGCCGCCGAAAAGCTGGCGCGAGGATTCTATGTTTTGATTCGTGAAGCGACCAACGCCCGCAATCTTCACACGCTGTTACCGTTGGTCAACGAGCGCAACAACCGGCGCATCTGTTTCTGCACCGACGACCGCATGCCCAGCGACCTGATCGAGCAAGGGAGTATCGACCACATTTTGCGGGAGGCCATCTCCTTTGGGCTCGAGCCGGTTACCGCCTTCCGCATTGCTACGCTCAACAGTGCTGAATGGTTCGGACTACATGACCGTGGGGCCATTGCGCCCGGGAGGCGGGCCGACCTGATGGTCTTTGACGACTTGAGCGCTCCCGCCGCCACAAGGGTCTATGCAGGTGGCCGGCTGTGGGCTGAAGACGGAAAACTCTTGCACGAGAGAAGCCTTACGCAGGCTTATGTTCCCGCGGCGGTCTCATCCTCTGTCCGGGTTGCCTGGGATGCCTTCGATTTGCGTATCCCGGCTACCGGTGCGCGCGTGCGAGTAATCGGTTCGCTGCAGGATCAGGTGCTTACGGAAGAGCGACTCCTTGCCCCCCTCATCGAAGACGGGCAGGCTGTGGCTGACCCGGCGCGAGACATTCTGAAGATGGCTGTGGTCGACAGGCACACAGCCAGCGGCGCGACAGGCCTGGGTTTCATCCAGGGCTTCGGTCTGCATCGCGGGGCCATCGCCGGCACTGTCGCCCACGACCATCACAATCTAGTTGTCATCGGGGCAGACGACGAATCAATGACGACCGCTGCCAGAATCGTAGCAGAGATGGGAGGGGGCCTGGCGGTCGCCGAAGGTCGGCAAGCGCTGGAGACACTGCCGCTCCCGGTTGCAGGACTGATGAGCGACCGACCTCTTGGCGAAGTTCGCATTCGATACGATTCTCTGCTCGACGCAGCTCATGAATTGGGCTCTTCAATTCGCGACCCGTTCATGGCGATGAGTTTCATGGCCCTCGAAGTGATCCCAAAATTGAAACTGACAGACCAGGGACTTGTCGACGTCGAGGCCTTCAGCTTCGTCAACCTTTTCGTTGAAGAGTAAGGAAATCATACCAGGGCGACTCCACCATTTTCAGGAGCCGCTCTCTAACCCGGCATACGATTCCAATGAGGCAGAGTAAATGTTCGAAACGATCAGTCCCGCCCCGAAAGACTCCATTCTTGGGCTGACCGAAGCATTCAAGAAAGACCCGAATCCAAATAAGGTCAACCTCGGTGTAGGCGTATACAAAGATGGCGACGGTCAGACACCTGTGCTTTCGACGGTGAAGGAGGCCGAGGAACGCCTGCTGCGGTCGGAAGCTACGAAGAGCTATTTGCCGATAGATGGCCTGGCGGCATACGCGGCGCTGAGTCAGGAGATCGTCTTTGGCAGCGAGCACGACATTCTCCGCGCAGGACGCGCGGCCACGGTGCAGACGCCCGGGGGTACCGGCGCACTGCGTGTTGCCGCCGACTTTGTGCGTCGCATTTTCCCACAGGCGACGGTATGGCTGAGCGACCCGACCTGGCCGAATCATCCCAACGTGTTCGGTTCGGCGGCACTGCGGGTACAGTCCTATCCCTACTTTGAGGCCGAAAGCAACGGTGTCGCCTTCGACCGCATGTTAGCTGCACTCGAGAACATACCTGCCGGGGATGTGCTGCTGCTGCATGGCTGTTGCCACAATCCCACCGGCGCCGATCTCTCTTCGCAACAGTGGCAGGCGGTTACTGCCCTTTGCGCCGAGCGGAGCATTCTGCCGCTGCTGGACTTCGCTTACCAGGGTTTCGGCGACGGGCTGGATGAGGACGCATCCGGGGTCAGGATCGTAGCCGACCACTGCCGCGAGTTCCTGGTCGCTACCTCCTATTCCAAGAACTTCGGACTGTACAATGAGCGCGTTGGCGCGTTGACCCTTGTCGCCGACAGCGCAGAGGCAGCGGAAGCCGCCAACAGCCACATGAAGATCTGTGTGCGCACAAACTATTCCAATCCCCCCGCCCACGGCGGCCAGATCGTGGCGGAGGTTCTCGGAGATCCTGAGCTGCGGCAGCGCTGGGAGGTAGAGTTGGCGGAGATGCGCGACCGCATCAACGACATGCGCCACCTGTTTGTCGAGACGCTGGACGAGCAGAGCGCGGGACGTGACTTTTCGTTCATTGCACGGCAGAGGGGTATGTTCAGCTACAGCGGCCTGACGCCGGAGCAGGTGCAGGCCTTGCGCCACCGCCATTCTGTCTACGTCGTCGGCTCCGGGCGCATCAACGTTGCCGGGATGACAGAGGCCAACATGGATTATCTCTGCGAGGCGATAGCAGACGTCCTTAAGTGACCCCGGGAAATTGGCTACGGGAAAAAGGGGAGAAATCTGATAGTGTTCTCATATTCACGCGGTTCGGATGCTCTCCAGACGAGTTGTAGTTCATTCACAGTTTGACCAGTGGTCATCTTGGCATTTAGAACGAAAACTGCTGGGGCTATCCGTCCCCCTGCGACGAATTCGCGCAGATGTTCGAACATTGAGTTCCGGTTGTTCGTAATCAGCGTGTATTCATTACGGGCACACCAGTCCAGTATCGCGGGATCGGACGCACCGTTCTTGGGTACACCGGGATCACCGACGCGCCACACTGTCATCTCCGGCTCCGACCTATGAAGCGCGTCACGCAAAATAGGGTTTACGTTTTCATCGAGCAGGAAGCGAAACTGGTTCACGGAGAGTCACGTTGTGCGGCAAGCCGGCGAAGCCGCAAAATGACCGGCGGCAAGTTTTTTTCCTGCTCGCGCCGCATTCTCTCTCCGAGCTCTAACCATTCGACTATATATGCTTCAACTTTTTCTCGATTGTGCAAATAGTAGAGAATTGTCGCGTATACCTGTTCCAGGTTTATCGATGGATAGGTGTCCGCAATCTGCTCCGCCGTCTGGGAGCGATAGATGTAATCATAGAGGACAGTCTCTATCCCCACGCGCGTGCCCGCAATGCGGATGTCGTCATCACTCAGAAAATTGAAGTACTGTTCGATTTCCATGTCGAACTCCTTTCCATATCCAGCGCAAGTATACCACACCAGGCAGGTGAATCCTGATGAAACCCCTTTCGCAGCTTGTGGAGTCCGTGCCCGGAAGCCCAACAACAATGATGATGCAGAAAGGTCGCGAACTGGCCGCGCAAGGGCTGGACGTGATCAATCTAGCCGGAGGCGAGCCGGACGCCGACACGCCCAAGCATATCCAGCAGGCGGCTTTTGACGCCATTGCAGCCGGAGATACCCATTATCCGCCCTCCTTCGGCAAGCCGGAGTTGCTGGATGCAATCTGCGCCAAGCTGGAGCGGGAGAACAATGTGCGGGCTGTACCCGACCAGCTGATGGTAACGCCGGGGGGCAAATGGGCGATCTACACGACCTTGGCATCGACCCTCAATGAGGGAGACGAAGTCATGATCCTCGACCCGGCCTGGGTGAGCTATGCGCCTATGGTGCAGCTGAACGGGGGCGTGCCCGTTCACGTTTCCTTGCCGGCCGCCGACAACTTTCGCGTGGATGCCTCACAGCTGGAGGAGCATGTCAGCGACAGGACCAAGCTGATCATGATCTGTTCACCCAGCAACCCGACGGGGAGGGTGCTGACACAGGAGGAACTCGACGACATCGCCGCCGTCGTGCAGCGGCACGACCTGTATGTCCTCAGTGACGAGATTTACGAGCATATCCTATACGACGGGGCCCGTCACCGCTCGATCGCGAGTATGCCCGGCATGGCGGAACGCACTATCATTGTCAACGGGTTCAGTAAGAGCTACGCCATGACCGGCTGGCGCTTGGCCTGGCTGGCAGCTCCTTTACCTGTTGCCAAACTGGCTCGCGCCTATCAGACGCAGACCGTAACATCCGCCGCCAGCTTCTCCATGGTCGCAGGAGCCGCCGCCCTCAACGGGCCGCAGGACTGCGTCCACGAGATGGTGACCTCCTACACGCAGCGGCGCAACTTCGTCCTGGACGCCCTTGAAGAGATCCCGGGCATCCGCAGCAGCCCCATTGAAGGTGCGTTTTACCTATTTGCCCAGTTTACGCAGACCGAGAAGAAGAGCCTCGAGATTTCTCAGGTCCTGTTGGAGGACGGGCTGCTGGCCACAACGCCCGGCATCGCGTTTGGCGAAGCAGGTGAAGGCTACGTCCGATTCAGCTTCGCCACCGCGATGGAAGACCTGGAAAAGACCGTTGAGCGATTGGCCCGAATCGTGCCGGGTCTTTGAGGGCCGTTATGGATATTTCTCCTCTGCAGTACCTCCTGGCCATACTTGCCGGCGTCGTAGCCGGCATCATCAACACGCTGGCCGGCAGCGG
The DNA here is from genome assembly GCA_026914085.1 of Caldilineaceae bacterium. Taxonomy (GTDB): domain Bacteria; phylum Chloroflexota; class Anaerolineae; order Caldilineales; family Caldilineaceae; genus Bin5. The sequence goes on from JAPPKG010000206.1 coordinate 5,693, forward strand.
CTCGGCTGTTACACTGCCGATGCTTGTCTTCCTGGGTCTTGATTCCGGGGCCGCCAACGCCACCAATCGGATTGGGGTCATCATTCAAAACGTGGTCGGCATCACTACCTTCGCCCGCAGCGGACGGATGCAACTGCGGGGAGGTGGGACGGAAAGGCAGAAAGCCGAGAACATATTGGACGCCGATTCCCTGCGTTTCGGCCTCTGGCTGAGCGCCGCCGGCATGCCCGGCGCACTGGTCGGCGCCTATGTGGCCACGCTTCTCGACAGAGATGCCATGAACCTGGCGATCGGCGGCATGTTGATCATCGTTCTGGTTACGATCTTCTTCAATCCTACGAAATGGCTGCGAGAAAGATCGGAGGTACGGAAAGAGCGGCCTGACCTCTTAGTGCTGGTCCTGTTCTTTGCCATCGGCATCTACGGCGGCTTTATTCAGGCCGGGGTGGGTGTATTCCTGGTTACAGCGCTTGTACTCGGCGTAGGTTATACAATAGTACACGCAAACGCGGTCAAGCTGATCTTTGTACTGGCTCTCAACATCGTCGCATTTGTCGTCTTTATCCTGTCGCCCCTGGAAATCGACTGGGGCATTGGCGCCTTGATGGCTGTGGGCCAAAGCATCGGCGCCTGGGCCGCGGTGCGCTTTGCCGTGACTGTGAAGGACGCCAACCGCTGGGTCCGTTATCTGTTGATTGTTGTAGTCATCTATTCGATTCTGCGATTCTTCGGCCTGCTGGACCTGATTTTTGGCCTCATCTGACAGCGTTGGAACACAATCACTAGATGTAACACGGCCGGTCCGAGCGGATTCATTGCTTCAAGAGAGATCACTACCCTTTGGCCCTGGAAACCTTCGCACCGCGGCGGCCAATTGACGATTTACAGCAGTGCGTGACAGGAGTGCCCCAATGAGCAGAACAATCAGCCATGTTACCGTTATCGGCGCCGGTACGATGGGCGCGGCCATCGCCGGACACCTGGCCAATGCAGGCGTCTCTTCCCACCTGCTCGACGTCGCGCCGACCGAGCTGTCACCCGAAGAGCAGGCCAACGGTTTGACGCTTGAGGACCGGGCTGTTCGCAACCGAATCGTGCAAGCAGGATTCGAGCGCATGACCCAGGCAAGGCCGGCCAGCCTCTACAGCCCTGAACTGGCAGAGCTGATAACGCTGGGCAATGTCGAGGACGATCTCAAGGCCGCGGTTGCACGGAGCGACTGGATCATTGAGGCCATCGTGGAGCGTCCACGCCCCAAGCAGGAACTGATGGCCAGGCTTGACGCCATCGCCCCTGCCGACGCCATCATCAGCACCAACACCTCCGGCATCCCCATCCATATCATCAGCGCCGGCTGCAGCAAGGCCTTTCGAAGGCGGTTCCTGGGTACCCACTTTTTCAATCCACCCCGTTACCTGCGCCTGCTGGAACTGATTCCCGGTCAGGAGACCGACCCCGCCGTCGTTGCCGATATGAAAGCATTTGCCGAGAAACGGCTGGGCAAGGGCGTTGTCATTGCCAGGGACGTGCCCAACTTTGTCGGCAATCGCATGTTCAGCTACATCATAAGCAGCCTCCTGGAGTTCGCAGTCGATAACGACTACACCGTCGAAGAGGTAGACCGGCTGACCGGTACGTTGATTGGAAGGCCCAAGACCGCCACATTCCGCCTGCTCGACGTGGTCGGCATTGACGTGGCCGCGCTGGTAGGGGAGCACCTGTATGACATGATCCCCGACGATGAAGACCGGGACGCTTTGCGCGGGCCACTTGGCTCCGAGGTGCTCATGACGTTGCTTCAGAACGGTTTGCTCGGCGCCAAAAGCGGTCAGGGCTTTTACAAGACCGTCGTTGACCGCGAGGGCAGAAAAAGCTTCTGGGGGCTGGACTTGCAGGCGGCTTCCGAAGGGGAAGTGGACTACATGCAACCGGGGCGCACCACCTGGCCCAGCGTCGACTCCGTGAGAAACGCCCCTCTGCCCGAACGTCTGCGCGGCCTTGTCGCGTCCCATTCCGCCGGCGAGGACGGGGAGGAATCACAAGACGAGGCCGGCAGCCTGATCTGGCACACGCTGAGCAGCACGCTGGCTTACGCTTCCAAGCGTCTGCCCGAGATAGCGGACAGCCCCAGAGATATCGACAACGCCATGAAGTGGGGCTTCGGTTGGGAGATGGGGCCGTTCGAAACCTGGGACGCATTGGGTGGCGTCGATACGACGCAGCGCATGGCGGAGGAAGGACTGACGGTCGCTCCCTGGGTCCAGGAGATGCTCGGCAAGGGCCATGACAGCTTCTACCGGTCTGAAGAAGCTTCAAGCCCAGGAGCGGGTGCGGCACTCAAGCAGGTGTACAGTCCGCAAACGGGCCAGTACGAGTCTGTAGATGACGGCGACCGGGTGGTCAGCATTGCGGCCCTCAAACGCGGACAAGGTGTGCTGGCCGGAAACAGTTCCGCCAGCCTCCTGGACATGGGTGACGGGGTGCTTCTGCTGGAGTTTCATACCAAGATGAACGCCCTGGACCTGGATATCGGCCCCATCGCCGACGCAGCCATCGAGCGTCTGCATGGGGATGCCACCGGGCTGGTGATCGGAAATCAGGGGGGCAACTTCAGCGCCGGTGCGAACCTTTTGCTCATCGGTGCTTTGGCCCAGTCCGGTGATATGGACAAGCTGGACGCGGCGATCAGGGCGCTGCAACAGATGATCCTGCAGTTGCGCCGTGCACCCAAGCCCGTTGTGGCAGCTCCGTACCAAATGGCCCTGGGCGGCGGCGCGGAGGTGACGATGTGTGCCGACCGCATCGTGGCGCATGCGGAACTGTACATTGGCCAGGTCGAGGTTGGCGTCGGCCTGATCCCGGCTGCCGGTGGGTGCAAGGAGCTTATACGCCGTCTGGTCAGCCCTCACATGAAGATGCAGAATGGAGACCCCGCCTCACATCTGCAGAAAGTCTTCGAGCTTGTCGCGCTCGCCAAGGTTTCGACTTCGGCTGATGAGGCGCGCCAGATGGGCTTTCTCGGTCCACGTGACCGTGTTGTAATGAACTCCGACCATCTGCTCGCCGAGGCCAAGGCAGAGGTTCTGCGCATGGCCGAAGAAGGTTACAGGCCGCCGGACGTCACCGGTAACATCTACGCAGCCGGCCGGGATTACCTCGCCAATCTACGGGTGGGCATTCACATGATGCGCGAAGCCCGCTACATCACCGCGCACGAAGCGATCATCGCCAACCAGCTGGCCTACGTCCTCTGCGGCGGTGAGCTCAGCCAGCCGGCCTGGATGGACGAGCAGTATTTCCTCGACCTGGAGCGGGAAGCTTTCAAGACCCTGTGCGGCTACCCCAAGAGCCATGAACGCATCTGGCACATGCTGAAGAACGGGAAGCCGTTGCGAAACTAAAGACAGCCTTCAAGCGCGTCTGACTGCGCGTGAATGTAGTGATGGCAATTCACTCCTTGCGAGAGGTTGCGGTACTCCAATTCTGCATCACCCAAGCCGGGCGGTAAGAGTTTGACTCAATGGATTCGGAGAAGTAAGATTTCGCTGTTTCTGTAGCTGGCACGAGCACCTTGTCCATTTGGCAAGAGGCAAGCCGACCAGGAGTTTTGTATGCATGACCAGGCAGTCCTGGCTGAAGTGATCCGGCGCATTGTAGAAGTTGCCGATCCTGAGAAAATCATACTCTTCGGCTCAGCTGCACGCGGCGACATGACTCGCCACAGCGACCTCGACCTGCTCATCATCAAGGAGGGGGGAGACGCCCTTGACCTGATGGGCCGGATTTATATGAGGCTGCATGGTGTGGGAACAGCCGTTGACGCGCTCGTAGTCGCTCCGGAGGATGTGGAACGTTACAAGAACAGTCACGCTCTGGTTTTCAGGCCCGCCCTCCAAGAGGGCAGAGTCATATATGAAAACCACTGAACGCTTCCCTCCCGACGACCCTTGAGAGTGGCTGAATCGTGCCAGTTAGACTACCCAAGCGGCATTTCGTGCCAACCTGATTTCCAAAGGAGCATTTCACTATGACCAGCGCTGTTATCGTTTCCGCCGCTCGTACTGCGATTGGCAAGGCCCCGCGCGGGACATTGCGCACGACCCGGCCTGAGGAGATGGCTGCTGCGGCAATTGGGGCCGTGATGGAACGGGCGCCGGCTGTGGAGGCCAAGGAGATTGACGACGTCATCATGGGCTGCGCCATGCCGGAGGCCGAGCAGGGCATGAACGTGAGCCGTATCGCCAGCCTGCGCGCTGGCCTGCCGGTGGAGGTGCCGGCGCAGACCGTGAACCGCTTCTGCTCGAGCGGGCTGCAGACGATCGCGCTGGCCGCGCAGCAGATCATGTGCGGGATGGGCGAGGCCGTTATCGCCGGCGGCGTGGAGACGATGTCGCAGGTGCCGATGAGCAGCAATAAGTTCATGGCCAACCCCACGCTGGCGAAGGAGCATCCCGGCGTCTATATTGGCATGGGGCTGACTGCAGAGAACCTGGCGCGGCAGTATGAGGTGACGCGTGAGGAGCAGGACGCCTTCGCTTTGCGCAGCCACCGGCGCGCGGCCGCGGCGCAGGACGCGGGCAAGTTCGACGACGAGATCGTGCCGCTGGAGGTGGAGCTCACGCTGGGTGAGGGAGGCGGCACCAAGACCTACAATCTCGTCTTCGACAAGGATGAGGGTATCCGTCGCGACTCTTCGGCGGAGGCGCTGGCCAAGCTGCGGCCGGTCTTCCATGCGCAGGGGACCGTCACGGCCGGCAACAGCAGCCAGACGAGCGACGGGGCTGCGGCCGTGCTGGTGATGAGCGAGGAGAGGGCGGAGGAGCTGAGGCTGGAGCCGCTGGCGCGTTTTCGCAGCTTCGCTGTTGGCGGGGTCGCGCCTGAGATAATGGGAATTGGCCCGGTGGCGGCAGTGCCCAAGGCGCTTAAGCTGGCCGGCGTCAGCCTTGATGAGATCGACCTGGTGGAGCTGAACGAAGCCTTTGCGGTCCAGGCACTGTCGGTGATCCGCGAACTGGGGCTGGACGAGGAGAAGGTCAACGTCAACGGCGGCGCCATTGCGCTCGGGCACCCGTTGGGCTGCACCGGCGCCAAGCTGACAGTGCAGATGCTGCACGAACTGGCGCGGCAGGACAAGCAGCTTGGCCTCGTCACCATGTGCATTGGCGGCGGCATGGGGGCGGCCGGGGTCGTGGAAAGGCTCAACTGATAGGAGAGAGTGAAGAGGAGAGAGGAGAGAGACCTCCAACGACCAATGGGGTCAAGAATAACCCACTCCTAGACTCTCAGGCCACTCCCGGGAGTTTGGCACTACCAGACAACGCCTCCCCGTCGGATTGATTCCTGGGAAACCAGGCCCGGCATAGCTGAGAGGAGTGAGAAGAGAGAGGCCCTCAACGGCCAAAGTCGAACGGGGGTATTCGGTTGTTAAGGTGCTATTGCCAGTCGCTGGGCCAGCGACAATTTTCTGTACACAATCCCCTGTCGTTTACCACTCGCGGGAGTTGGGGACTTCCAGCCACTCGCCGCCCTGGCGGATCGAGTCCTGGCTGACCAGGCCTGGGAGGGTCATGTCCATGGCGGCGTGGATGTCGATCGGGGGCGGCTTGCGGCCCTGCACGGCGTCCACGAAGTCCATCACCTCGAAGTAGTCGCCCCCACCGTGGCCGGCGCGTACCGCCTCTTCGGGCGGGTCGCGCCAGATCTCCGGCATGTATTCTTCCTCGAAAGTCTCCAGCGGTACCCATACATCGGGGTCGTGGCAGTAATCTTCCAGCCAGATCCAGTCGCCCTCGCCCGGGCGGCGCCTGCTTTCGTAGGCGCCCTTTGTGCCCTGCAGCGTGTAGTTGGTCATGGCGTGGGGGCGCTTGGAGAGCATGTCTACGCGTATGCGCATCAGTTTTTCGCTGGCGGTCTTGCACAGGAGCAGGACGGTGTCCTCCATGGCGTGTTCGGGGTCGGTCCAGATGCCGGTGCCGATGCAGCTGATGCGTTCGGGGCGCTCCTTGATCCACATGAGGCAGGGACCGAGGCTGTGGGTGGGGTAGGTGCAGCCGTTGACGCCGACCTGCCAGTAGTAGCGCCAGGTCGGGCTGCCGTCGGGCATGTGGTGGAGGACGGAGAGTTCGTGCAGGTATTCGCCCTCGGCGTAGTAGGTCTCGCCGAAGAGGCCGGCCTCGACCAGCGCAGCCACCAACACATTGGGCTTCATGTACATGTAGTTTTCGGCCATCATGTAGATGGCGTCGCTGTGGTTGCAGGCCTGGGTCAGCCAGCGGCACTCGTCGACCGAGACGGCGGCGGTCACCTCACTGAGTACGTGGATACCTCGTTGGAGCGCGGCGATGGCTTGCGGCGCGTGGTACTGCATCGGCGACGATACTACGACAGCGTCCGGCTTGGCCTCATCCAGCATCGTCTCGAATATGCTATATAGTTGGGTCACGCCGGTGGCCTCTCCTGACGCGGCCAGGGTCGGCGCGTAAGGGTCGCACAGAGCTACGATCTCGGTTTCAGGGTGGGTCTGGAATGCCTTAAAGAAGGATCCGGCGCGGCGGGCGCCGGAGAAGGCGACTTTTATTTCATTGGCCATTCTTATCACCTGAGCCTAATGCCAGAGCGGCGTGCTTTAGCTCCTCTTCTCTTTCTCTTCCTTTTTCACATCAAGACTACAGATAGGTTCCGAAGAACTCTGCCGTTCCTTCGACGCCGCCCCAGCCGTGACCGTTGGGGTGGACGAGCTTCCAGAGGCGGTCGGCTGCGCCGGCGGCCTCGTAGATTCGCTTGACGCCTTCGTAGCCTTTGAGCATGTCGTGGATGTAGAAGCAGTCGTCGTACATGCCCATGTCGAGCATGAGGGGGCGGGGGGCGATGAGGCCGGCGATGTCGTCGGTGTCGAACCAGGTGTGGATGCCGGGGACGATCTGCGAGCCGCAGAAGTTGACGCGTTCGAAGGCGAAACCCTTCCAGGGGTTGACGTAGCCCATGATGTCGGCTGCGGCGATGCGGGGCTCTGCGGCGGCGGCGAAGGTGGTCATGGTGCCGCCCTGGGAGAGGCCCATCATGCCGATGCGCTTGGGGTCGACCTCGGGGCGGGTCTCGAGGTAGTCGATGCAGCATTTCATGTCCCAGATGTTGAGCATCAGGGGCCAGCGGTCGAGCATGGTGCCGCGAATGTAGTTGACGTTGCAGGGGTCGCGGCCGGGGAAGGGGTTGCGGCCGTCGCGGCGTTCGCCGAAGCCGCGCAGGTCGGGTGAAATCGTCAGGTAGCCGGCCTTGGCCATCTGGAAGCCGTAGTCGTAGTTGTGCAGCTCGATGTTGGCGCTCATTTCGTCGGAGGAGCGGATGCCGGCGACCGGGTCTTTGCCGAAGGGGCCGTGTCCGTGCGAGCAGAGGATGGCGGCGTTGGCGCCGTCGGCGGCCATTGTTTTGGGGCGCAGGACCTGGCAGGGCACGCTCATGAACGGTTCGGAGTTGAAGACGACGCGTTCGCGGATCAGGCCGTCGTCCTCGACGCTGCTTTCGACTTCGGCCTCCAAGGGAACCGGGTCGGGGAAAGTTCCCAAAAGTTCCATGTACTTGGCGTGCGCGGTATGACGCCAGCTCTCCCAAGTCTCCGTTTGTGCGCAAAAGTGCAACTTTGGCGTGAAATTTTCGACCTGATTTTCCCAGTATGCCTGCATCGAGAAGTTGCGTGTCGCCATTGTCCTCTCCTTGCGCGCCGGATTGGGGCGCGCCTTTTCGCCAGACATTATAACACGGGAAACTGGCCGGAATAGCCCGAATTTGCGCCGAGAATGCCGCGAAGTTCGTCATCGCGCACGGTTTTGAGGACGTAGTCGGGGACTTCGGTGCCGGGCCAGTTGACGAACCAGTTGGGGGTGAAGCCGTAGAACATGGTGTAGCGCACGTTTTCGCTGAGGATGGGCACGCCGGCGTGGAGGAGGGTCTCGGTGAAGTGGAGGATGCTGCCGGCGGTCGCGGTGGCCTCGACGATGGGGCATTTATCCTTCAGCGTCTCGTAGGTCCCTTCCAGCTTGTGCGAGCCGTCGAGGATCATGGTTCCGCCGTCCCCAGGCGAGACGTCGGTGAGGTAGGTGATGTTGTTGAGGAAGACACAGTTGATCAGGTCCGGGTCGGTATCGTGGGGGAAGGTGCCCCATTTGGGGCGCAGGCCGCGGTGCCAGCCCATCTTGTCGGGATCGCGCAAGGAGGTCTGCTGCTCTTGGCGGTCGGGGTGGGGGCGTTTGATCATGGCGTGGCAGGTCTCGTATTTGATCTCGGCGCCCATGAGCTGGCGGTTGGCCTCGAGCACCTGGGGAATCATGAGCCACTCGCGGAAGATGGGGTCACCGTTGACCATGCAGTCGATGTGGAGGATTTCGTCGTCGTCTTCGTGGGCGAGGGGGCGCACATAGTGGGACTGCCGTTCGAGGGCAGCCTTATAGGCTTCTATCTGCTCCTGGTTCAGCACATTTTCTTCCAGGACCCAGCCATGGTCGGCAAAGTGGTGCAACTGATCGTGTGTTAGCATAGTTGTCCTCCCCCTCCCCTCGGATCAGAACCAGTGGGGCGATTGCGGCTTCTTTGTGCGGATCGACTCGAGCGCGGCGGCGCAGACTGACACGATATTGGCGCCCCAGCTGGCCGGGATGGGATTGCTGATTTTGCCGTCGAGCAGGTCCAGGTAGTCGATCACAGAACGGCCCCAGCCATGTCCGCCGACTATCTCATCGGCAGATGCCTCTTCGATGTCGGCCGGTTCGTGGTCGCGGCGGTAGTGTTTGCCCTTCCAGAGCGTGCCTTCGGTCCCGTATACGGCGAGGAAGCCGCCGCCCATGCCCTCGCCCATGCCGTGACCGGAGCAGCCGCTGGTGACGTAGACCTTGCCGGCGGCACCGTTTTCGAACTGGAGGATGACGATGTAGCAGTCGTCGTCGGGGAACATGGGGACGCTCATCTTGTTGCTGTAGGCGTAGACCTCGGTGACGGGGGATTCGACGGACCAGAGGATGAGGTCGAGTGGGTGGCAGCCCCCGCCGAGCAGTATGTTCTGCGGATTCTGTTTGTCGATACGCCAGGGCGTGTGGTGCGCGCCCTCCGGCGAATAGTGGCTCCACATATCGTGAATGTAGTCGCCCTGGACGAAGAAGACGTCGCCGACCTGGCCTGATTTCGCCAACATGGCCATTTCGTGCCAGGGGTGCATGTAGCGCATGGTCTGGTCGGTCATGACGTGGGTGCCGCTTTGGGCTTCGGCGTCGAGGATGCGCTGGCAGTCCTCGACCGTGGTTGCCAGGGGCTTTTCGACGAGGGCGTGGCAGCCCTGTTCCAGGGCCATGACGGTCTGATCGGCGTGCAGGTGGTCGGGGCCGGCGACGACGACGACGTCGGGCTGGGTTTCGCGCAGGAGCTGGGCGTAGTCGGCGCCGAGGGCGGCCTGCGGGTAGAGGTCTTTCATTCTGTCGAGCATGTGCTGTTGGGGATCGACGACGCCGGCTATTTCGCCGCGTCCGTCGGTTGCGGCCACCTGGGCCACACTGCGTCCGGCGCTGCCGCCGCCGCTGATCAGGAATCTGTACTTGCTCATCGTTTAATTGTCCTCGCTTAGTCGTCGGACGCGGGAATGTTTTCGGGATCGAGGAAGGCGACATCGCTTTCGTCGTCTTCGAATCTCTTCATTCCAACCTCTTTGATGGCGGTGTCTGCCACTTTTTCGAGCGGCGTGTAGCTGGGGTGATGCGCCTCTCGGTAGGGGTTGTTGCGGGCGGCGTTGTAGCAGCAGATCAGGGACCAGCGCGGGTTGCTCGAGCGGTTCTGGTCGGAGCGGTGGAGGATGTTGCAGTGGAAGAAGAGGGCGTCGCCGGGCTCGGCCTCGCAGTGGACGAGCTCGAGGCGTTTCTCGGCTTCGAGGACGCGTTCCAGCTCGGCGCCGGCCTGCTGGCCGGTTTCGACGTGGGTGATGCGGCCCATGTGGTGGGAGCCCTTGAGCACCTGCATGCAACCGTTTTCGCGTGTGGCGGGGTCGACGGCGATGGAGACGCTCGACATGAGCGGGTAGAGGACGTAGTTGTCGTACCAGTAGCCGTAGTCCTGGTGCCAGGCCCAGGCGCCGCCGACCTCTGGGTCTTTGAGGATCATTTTGGAGTGGTAGTGGTAGACTTCGCCGCCGAGGAGCTGCTCCATGGCGTTGACGACGCGGTTGCAGCGGGCGTACATGCCGTAGATGCCGTTGCCGGGGTGGTTCCAGAGTGTGAGGCGGACTGTTCCGCCTTCGCCGTCCTCGCGGCCGAAGGATTTCTGGTCCATCTGGCGATCGGCGACGGCTGTGCGGCGGAGGAGCTCGATTTCCTCGGCGTCGAAGAAGGACTTGACGATCAAGTAGCCGTCGTCGTGATAGGTTTGGATCTGTTGTTGGGTGAGCATGATGTTTTCCTTCTATTGTAACTGTGCCGGTCATTGGCCGGCTGCAAACTGGAGACAGTCTGTGCTATGAACACTTTTCGATTTTCTTTTCCATCTCGACTACGACTAGCGAGATTCCTTCAATCTCGTCCTCTTTCCTGGATGTTTCTGTGAATCCTTGCTTGCGATAGAAGGCCATCCCTTTCTCATTCTGGGCCTCTACCTCCAAGCGGAGGGTCTGAAATCCGGAAAAGTACGTTACACAAGCGTCCAACAGCTTGGCGCCGATACCCTTTCGCTGGTGGCCGGGCAGTACATAGAGGCGTCCAATGTATACGACTTCGTCACTCGGCCGGCCCGCCGTCACCAATCCCAGTATAGCGCCGTGATCGTCTTTGGCGACTCTGAAACAGACGCGCTCGTCCTCGATTTCTGCGGCCAGCCCTTCCGGGCTGTGCCAGAGCGACGTTATCTTATGGATCACCTCTACAGGCAGGAACGAACTATAGGTGTCGATCCATGTGTCGCTGAGTACTTGCTTGATCTTCTGCACTTCGTCTACATTGGCCGGCTGCACCGAAATCATTGAAGTAAATGTCGCGTCCAAGCGTTCAAATACACGCAATGCCCTTAACAGCATAGAGGCTGGCAAATCGATCAGACAGGGACCAGATCTTTCTCGACGTATTGGCGAAGCAAAGGCCTTTTGTCCACGGCCCCTTTGGTCAACACGTCTACGTTTGTTTCCAAGAGTTCCGCCAGATGATCGCAGAGGTCAACGAACTCCCAGCCGAGTGGCGCATTTAGTGTAACGAGAATATCGAGGTCGCTGGCGTCGGTCTGGTCGCCGCGGGCGTAGGAGCCAAACAGAGCGATCTCCTCTACGTGGAAACGCTCTTTCAATTCGGTATGGTTAGCACGCAGGATTCTGCGGATTTCGTCAACGCTTTTCATGTTCCGTGACAGATTCTATTCAGCAGTCTGATCGGTTTCGCAAGCAATCTTAACATGTCGACAGGTCGGGGTTTTCATCTTTCACCTGGTCGTGTGCGAAAACTTCGTCATATATGTCCATTTCAGGCGCGTCCCAGTCTTCGGCGACAGTTGAGAAACCCGCACGCAATTCGGCAGCCAGACTTTCGTCAATTCCCAGCTGACGCAGATCGATGTGGTCCGAATTCGGAGTCATTGGGTTCTTGGCCGGTTCCTTCGGTCGCTCCATGATTTGATGCTATTCTCAGACAGGACTCGGGTGGCCTTCGGGCCAGTCCTCGGGTGTGAAGGGCCAGTTGAGATTGGCGCAGACGTCTTTCCAGCGTTCTTCCATGTCGGGCAGGTAGAGGAGGGGGATCCAGCCGAGGCGCAGGTAGATGCTGAGGGCGGGCAGGCGCCAGTCGTCGGTGTTGAGGAAGATGTTCTTGTAGCCTCCCTCGAGCAGGCGGCGCATGACGGCCGCGCAGACGGCCATACCCAACCCCTTGCCCTTGTGTTCGGGATCGCCTGCGACCCAGCCCAGTTCACCGCCGAAGGGGTGGATGTCCTGGGGCCTGTGGTTGGCCATGGCGGAGGCGACGATCTTGCCGCTGGCGCGATGCTCGATGAGGAACCAGCCGCCGGGCAGGATGTGCGACAGCCAGGGCTCCAGCATTTCGTAGTTCCAGCGAGTGAAGCCGGCCAAGTCCATAACTTCGTACCAGCCCTCTTCGTCGCCGGGTTTGTAGGTGCGGAGGGTGTAGCCGATGGGGACGTGGACGGCGGGCGGCGAGCCGAGCAGCTGCTCGGGCCAGATCATTTTGAGCTGTTCCTTCTTTCTTTCCTCGCTCATGCTATTTATCCTTTGATTCCTGTAATCACAATCCCCTGCAGGAAGGTGCGCTGGGTGACGAAGAAGATGGCGATTGGCACCAGTGTGGAGACGACGGTCATGGCCATCAGGTACTGTATGTCGACCTCCGTGCGCCCTTTGAAGCGGCTCAGGCCCAGCGTGATGGTGAAAAGCTGGGGCGAGTTGATGTAGATCAGCGGCGCGAAGAAGTCATTCCAACTATAGGTGAACTGGTAGATGGCGACAACAATGAGGGCGGGCCGAACCTGGAAGAGTAGGATGCGCCAGAAGACAGCGAAGCGGCTGCAGCCGTCGATGAGGGCGGCGTCGTCGAGCTCGCGGGGAATGGTGAGGAAGAACTGGCGCAGCAGGAAGATGCTGAAGGCGTCGCCGAAGAAAAGGGGCACGACGAGCGGCTTGAAGGTATTGACCCATTCCAGCCAGCTGAAGATCATGAAGAGCGGGATCAGGGTCACCTGCATGGGCAGCATCATGGTGCTCAGGACGATGACGAAGAGGGTGGTGCGGCCGGGGAACTGGATGCGTGAAAAGGCGAAGGCGGCGATTGAGCAGGAGAAGAGAACGGCCACGACGTTGAGTGAGGCGACAAAGGCGGTGTTGGAGAAGAAGGTGATGAAGTCGCCTTTGAGCCAAGCCTCGACGTAGTTGGCCCAGCGGTAGGTCGGCGGGATCCAGACCGGGGGGATTCTCCAGATCAGGCTCTGCTCTTTGCCTGCGGTCAGCAGCATCCAGACCCAGGGCGTGAGAAACAGGGCCGCGCCGGGCAGCACCAGTATCCACAGCCAGATCTGGTGAATTGCGGAGCGCCACAACGGCCCGGCTGGGCGGGTGTAACTGAACCTTTTCTGCTCGACAAAGACGTTTTCGGTACGCATCGCTTTTTGAGGAGAGGGGGGGGAGGAGAGAGGAGAGAGAAACCTTCTCGTCCGCTGCCTGCTCAGCGACCCCTCTGGCTGTTATCTGGCGGCTTCTCCTTCGTAGTAGACCCAGCGGCGGGACGAGTACTGGAATAACAGAGTAAAGGTGATGATGATTGCGAAAAGGACCCAGGCGGCGGCCGAGGCGTAGCCGAAGCGGATCTGCAGGAAGGCTTTGCGATAAAGGAAGAGCACCATGCTCAGGGTGGCGTTGTTGGGTCCGCCTTCGGTCATGATGAAGGCCTGGGTGAAGAACTGGAAGGCGTAGATGAGGCCGATGGTGACGTTGAAGAAGATGGTGGGCGTCAGCATCGGGATGGTGACGTGCCAGAATTTGCGGATGCTGTTGGCGCCATCGATGGTGGCGGCCTCGTAGAGGTGGGTGGGGATGCCCTGGAGGCCGGCCAGGTAGAGAAGCATGTTGGCGCCGACGCCCCAGACGCTCATGATGATCAGTGAAGGCAGCGCCCAGGTCGACGAGTAGAGCCAGGACGGTCCATCGATGCCGAAGATGGCGAGGAAGTTGTTGAGCAGGCCGGCGCGGGGGTTGAAGATCTGGAGCCAGAGCAGAGAGACGGCGACGCCGGAGATGACGGTGGGGAGGTAGTAGATGGTGCGCCAGATGCCGAGGCCGAGCAGCTTCTGGTTCAACACGAGGGCGATCATGAGGGCAAGGCAGGAGCCGAGGGGGACGGTTGAGAAGGCGTAGATGAAGGTTACGCGCAGGCTCTTCCAGAAGAGGTCTTCGTTGAACAGGTCGCGGTAGTTTTCGAAGCCGACGAAGAAGGTGCTGGTGAGCAGATCGGAGCGGAAGAAGCTCAGTCCCAGGGAAAAGAGCATCGGCCCGAACACGAAGGACAGAAAGCCTACCATCCAGGGCAGGAGGCAGAGATAGGCGGTGATCAGGTCCTGCCGTTTCTGGGAGGAGCCCACCCGCCACTGTCTTGCCAAGCGCATTGCCATACTGTTCCTCAGCAGTTTCAGAAGAGAGAGAAGAGGAGCCAGAAGTGTATTCTCACTTCTCACTCCTCTACCCTCTCTGCTTAACTTATCCCATTCTTTCGAGCGTAGCGTGCTGGGCTTCGGTCACCTGCTGCGAGATGTCGACCAGGATGCTGACGGGCTCGGAGCCTTCAACGTAGATGGCTTCCATGGCGGGGACGAGGAGCTCTTCGGCGACGGACTGGAAGCGGAAGAGCTGCGGGCCGCGGGCTTCGCCGGTCTTGAGCTGATCGACGATGACTTCCAGCTGCACGGGTTCGAGGCGGCCGTCGATCTCGCGCAGGAAGCCGGGCCACTTGTCGGCGGAGCTGGCGAGGCCGGGCAGGCGGCCGGACCTGCGGGCCACGTTATCCTGGTACCATTCGCCGGCGCCGATCCACTTGACCCAGTTCCAGACGTCGTCGTGGTTGCCGCGATCGGCGACGCCCTTGTATACGCACCACTGGTCGGGCGCGCCCATGCAGACGCGGTCGACGGGGCCGGTGGGGATGTGGTTGATGTCCCAGGAGCCCTCTTCCATCTGGTCGGCGAGGTCGAAGAACTGGTCGGCGCTGCGTTCGGCGAAGGCGACGATGTCGGCGGGCAGGACGCCGGTCCAGGTGTTGGGAATACCGGAGGCGTTGACCTGGTTTCTCTGGGCGAGGCAGTTGAGGTCCCACATGTTGTGGCGGATCCACTCGAAGGCGGCCAGGGCCTCCTCCTCGCCGAGCATGCACTCCATCAGTGTCTCGTCGTCGCGGACCATGCCGCCCCAGGCCTCGACATAGTAGAAGTAGCCGAGGACGTAGCTGGGCCGCAGCTGGCCGCCCCAGCGGGTGATCTCGCCGTCGTCATCCTTCTTTGTCAGGGCGCAGGCGGTTGCGGCGCAGTCGTCGACGGACCAGTCCTGTTCGGGGTAGGCGACGCCGAGCTCGTCGAAGGCCGGCTTGCTGTAGTAGACGCTGGTCACGTCGATGTTGGTGACCATGGCCATGCGGATCTGGGTGATCTGATCCCAGCACTGGTCCCAGCCGGCGGCGAGGAAGATGTCGTCGGCGTCGGGGACATCCTGGTCGACGAGGGGCTGCAGGTCGAGGAGCTGTCCTTTCTCGGCCCAGGTGTTGATGATGGGGGGCCAGGTAGACATGACGTCGGGGGCGGTGCCGGCGGCCATGTTGGTGAGCACTTTGGTGGACCAGCCCTCGCCGTGGGGTTCCCAGAGGATTTCAACTTCGGGGTGCTCCTCGTAGTAGCGGGGGAAGGCCTCGTCCTGGTGGTACTCGGCCCACTGGATGCCGGGCACGTTGGCGAACCAGTCGAAGCTGGCGAAGCGGATCTGGGTCCTTTCGCCGTCTGCGTCGGAGGCGGCAGCGCTGTCACCGGCCATTGCGTCGCCGCCGGCGGGCGCCGGGGCGCAGGCGGCCAAGGCAGCGGTACCGGCGATTCCAGCGCTCAGGCGCAACATATCGCGTCGAGTTAAACGGTTGGACATGGTGAGTTCCTCCTGTGGAATGATGCTTGGCTATGCTGTAGCCAAGTTGAATCGAGAAGACTCCTGTGCAGTGTGCGTTAATCCCTTTTCGCTAAGTCACCTCGGCGACTTTTGCGGGCAGTCCGGTGCGGATGGACTCCCAGCAGGCCGAGGCGGTGGCAATCACTTTTGCTCCGGCGACTTCATCGATGAGGGGACGCTTGTCCTCGCGCAGACACTCTTCAAAATGGCGCATGTAGCGAATGACTTCCTGGCCGTGCCCGGCTTCGCGCCTGAACTCCAGGCTCATTTCGGGCTGGCCCTGGATCTTGTCTAGAACGAACTGGTCGTTGACGAAGGAGCCTTTGTCGCCGAAGATGCTCAGTCCCAGCTGGGGCAGCGGCGCCTCCACCAGCCCGTATACGGCCATTATGCGGGCGATGACGCCGGAGCGGAAACGCAGGTTGATGAGAAAGTTGTCATGCTTGTCGGCGGGGTAACGGTCGTCCATGTGACTGCAGGAGGCGTAGGTGAATACCTCATCGACATCGCCCAGGAACCAGCGAAGCAGGTCGATGGGGTGGCAGGCGCCGCCGTAGAGCCAGTCCTGCGGATGCTCGTGGCGCCAGGCGGTGCGGTCCATGACCGGCCGCATGTCGTGGACGTAGTGCGCCTCGGCGCAGAGGGGGCGGCCGAGGTCGCCGTCGTCGAAGAGCTTTTTGGCGGCCATGAAGTTGGGGCGGAAGCGGGAGGTCTGGCCGGTCAGGAACTTCACGCCTGCCATTTGGACCAACTGCACGACGCGGCGGGCCTCTTCCAGAGAGACGACCATCGGCTTGGTGCAGATGATGTGCTTGCCGGCGGCGACGGCAGCCTCGATGTGCTCCATGTGCAGGTGGTCGGGCGAATAGATGCCGACGACGTCGACATCGGGTTGCAGCGCCAGCTCCTGGTAGTCTGAAGTAAGGTGGGTGATCCCGTGCTCCCGGCCCAGCCGCTCGAGTCGTTCCGTGTCGCTGTCGCAGAGGGCGCGCACCTGCATGCTTGAAGTCGGATCCTGGTTGATGGCGAGCATGTTGGCGCCCATGCCCAGGCCGATGACACCGACGCCGATCTCCTGGCCCATTCTTCTACCTAACATGAGGACTCCCGTCTGGCGTGTGCGCGGCGTGAAGTGCGCGGTTGCTTTGGTGTTCTGCCGTAACTACCAGGCCATGTACTGTGTGCGGCCTGCCTGGCCGGCATGTACTGCCACGGTTTCTGTAGCGGGCTCTTGAAAGTCGAAGCGGCGCGCCTTGGGTCCACCTGGACGATGCATCGCCTGGCCTGCGTACGCAGGCACGTAGTCGGAAGCGGCCAAGGCGCGGGGTGGGGGTGGAAGCCCGGTCGCCGCGGGTCGACAAGGTCATATTAGCCACACACTCGCTGCGGCGCGAGCAGTAGGGGGGGCGTTGGGGGGGGGGGGCCCCCCCCCCAAGGGGGGGCGCAAAAGGCCC
>JAPPKG010000664.1:0-2462 GCA_026914085.1 Caldilineaceae bacterium
TATATCTCAACTACCCTTGACCAATACTCTTGGTCTCAATTGGGATTTACATTAAGACCACCAACCAACAAGAATCCAGTCCTCCCAAACGATTTTCTTGTTCAGAAGTTTTTGACGAAGTGAACTACCAATCCAAATGCTTTGCGATCTGGATTCTGCTTGTTCTGAACGGAGATGAACCATTCCAGTCCTCACGCGCCGACCGCCGCGCGAATATCCTCCAGATGGCCCAACTCATGGACATAAATCGTCTCGTAATACTGGTCAACAGTGATCTCGCCTCGAGAAGGGTGCCGCCCGGTCAGCTCCCAATCGCTGTCCTCAAGTGAATCAATCACCTCCAGCGTCTTGGCACGGGTGGCGGCCGCATTGGCCATCAGTTCTCCCGTCGAGATGTCCCCAGTTCGCCGGGTAAGGCCGGCGTTCCAGCGCTCAAGGTCGAAATCATCCGGGATCGTGGACTCGCCCTTGCGAATCTTGTGAACGTGGATGCTCATGCCCCGTTCGCTCTCGACCAGATGCGCGAGGACAGTAGCCACCGTCCAACTGGCCCCCTCGGAATACACGGTCGCATTCCACTGCTCCGGCGTGAGGCCGTCGAGTAGCGACAGTAACGCCTCGCGGGACTCGCCTAGCTTCTCTTTCCAATGCGCTCTTCTCTGTGAGGACATATTTCTCTCTCCATATACATGGCTGGGTCTGGCTTTCGTTGCGGCACACCACCCCTATGGTATACTTGCAAAGCAAAATCCACGGCGACTGCCAGCCCTTCAAACAGGTTCAACCTCATCTGATGGACTCTTCCTTCCGCGACCATCCTAAAGGCCCATCTCACAGGAGTATTGACAATGAATGGTAAGTTTATCACTGCCTCCACTATGGAGCGAGATCAGATGGACTGGGGCGTGATGGGTTGGGCCAGCCGCCCCGCCACGACCGCGGCCCGTGATCTGGTTGTCATAGAAGTGACGCTGGAAACCGGACAGGGACATGCCTTTCATAAACACCCGGACCAGGAGGAAGTAATCTACGTCATCGACGGCACAATTGAGCAGTGGATAGAGCAAGACAAGCAGCTGCTTTCCACCGGCGACTCCGCATTCATCGGCGCCGATGTCGTCCACGCTTCCTTCAATGACTCCGGCCGCCCTGCCAAACTGCTGGCCATTCTCGGCCCCTGTATCGGTGACGAAGGCTACGCACTCGTTGACGTATTCGAAGAGGAGCCATGGAGTTCGTTGCGCTGAGGCCCTGAAAACAAGACAGTAACAGATAGATCACGCAGACAGGACTCTCCTAATGACCAACATGTACCGCATGATCCAGGTCGGCACCGGCGGACAGGGCAACGGCTGGTGTTCCCGCTTCCTGCCCCCCAATATCGCCGACGGCCGCATCGAGCCTGTGGCCGCCGTCGATGTCAACCCGGACGTCCTTATCAACGCCCAGCAGCATCTGGGACTACCGCCAGAGAAGTGCTACACCGACATCGAGCGCGCCTTCGACGAAAACCCGGCCGACTTTTGTACCGTCGTCGTCCCACCGGCCTTTCACGAATCCGTCGTCGACGTCGCCCTCGCCCACGACATGCACATCATATCCGAAAAGCCGATCGCCGATACGCTCGAGGGCTCAGTTCGTATCGCCGCCAAAGTGAAGCGGGCAGGCAAGAAAATGGGCGTGACCATGAGCCACCGTTTCGACCAGGACAAGACCACACTGCGCCGCGAGCTCCGTTCCGGCCGGGCCGGCACCATCGACTACATCATCTGCCGTTTCACTTGCGGGCTGCGTAACTTCGGTGACTGGGGTGCCCACTTCCGCCACACCATGGAAGAGACACTCATGATCGAAGGGTCCGTCCATCATCTCGACATCATCGCCGATCTCGCCGACTCCAAATGCGATACAATCTACGCCCAGACCTGGAACCCTACCTGGGGAGAATACAATACAGGATCGCAGGGCCACGTCATGATGACCTTCGAGAACGGTACTCGCGCCTTCTACGAAGGAGCCAAGACCAACGCCAGCGGTTTCAACGGCTGGTCGCAAGAGTACTTCCGTGCCGAATGTGAAAACGAGACCCTGATCATGGACTGCCGCCGCATCGAGCGCTTCCCCTACCAACCGCGGCAGTACAGCCGCGAAGGACAGGGCGAAGAAGTCCAGCTGATGGAGCAGTCCAAGTGGCGAAACGAGTGGCTCATTGCCCAGTTCCTGGACTGGCTGGACGGCGGCCCCCCAATGGAGACCAATGTCGAGGCCAACCTGCAGTCGGTCGCCCTGATATTCGCTGCCATCGAGAGCAGTCACACCGGCCAGCCGGTAAAGGTGCAGGAGTTTCTGCGCCAGGCCCAGGAGGAAGAAGAGAGGTCCCACTCGGCCTGAAATTGTGAAACACGTCGCGCGTAGCAAGAGGTGAACGGTTCCCCTTCACTTGCCTTGACCCCCTCGTCTTG
>JAPPKG010000181.1:0-2455 GCA_026914085.1 Caldilineaceae bacterium
CGCCCGCAAACAGGCCGAAGACCGTCTGCAGCAAGCCATAGAGCGCCGGCAGAAGGCCGAGGAAGACAAGCGAGCCCTGCAAGCCGAGATCGCCCGCCTCCGCCAGCAGTCCTCCTGATCCCAAACCAGCCCCAGCGCCCGCCAGCCCCCCCTCCAACCGCCCCTCGCGCCCAACATAACCACTATCCACTATCCACTGACTACTGCCGTGCCCCGCGCCCGCCGTGGATCCAAAGCAGTTCACTAAAAACTAAAAACTGACAACCAAAAACTGCCGTTCGCAGTTCTCCGCGCCCCTCCGCGTCCTCCGCGGAACACTAAAGCCGTTCCCCCCCCGCCACTTCCTACCAACCACCAACCACTGACCAATGCAGTTGCAGTTCCACTAAAAACCAAAAACTCAAAACTGAAAACTGATTCTAGGAACTTTCAAGCCACCCCTGGCGTCATAATCCCAATCGCATCTCGTGTAAGCGATTCGACCCATCCGTTTCACACTGAAAAAAGGAAGAAAATTCCAATGAAACGCTCAAAGACGCTCAAGAGAAAGGTCCGCACCGCGGTGCCGTACCTCCTGGCTCTCCTGCTGGCAATCGCCCTGCTGCCTGGCGCAGCCCTGGCGAACCCACCAGGCCCTCTGCCGCCCGACAACAACAACAATAACCAGAACCAGAACAACCCGGCCCCGCCATCATCCACGCCCGCCCCACCGGCCAGCACACCCGCCCCGCCCGGCGGCAACACGCAGAACGCCCCCGCGCCGCCCCCGCCCGGAAGTGGCAACAATGGTGGCAGCAACACGCCGAACAACCCGCCGCCCCCGCCCGCCTCCAATAACGGGCAGGACGATTCCAACACGCCTGTCGCGCACCCCGACGCGCCCGACTTCCCCTCGGCCGACTGCATCGTGACCCACGCCGCCACGCCTGCGCAGCTCTGCCCCATCTCCGGCGGCCTGCAGTACTACTTCATCGGCGCCGACGGCAGCCCCCAGACCGGGCCCTACATCAAGCCCTTCAGCGAGCTCGCTACGCTCCATACCGTCGGCACATCCGTCCGGCTCTACACCGGCTCCAATCCGTTCACCGGCAAGTCCGTCCACATCGACTACCTGCCGGCCGACACCAAGCTCCGCATCAGCACCTACTACCCGGACACCATGTACGACACCGACAAGCCCTACACCTTCACCGTAGACTCGGGCAACTCGGTGACCCACGAAGCCTGGTAGCGTGCAAGCCATCACCCGTCTTTTACACGAGACGCGCTTCAGGTAGAACAAGAGCGCCGGGGATTCCTCCCCCCGGCGCTCTTGCTTTTCCTAGACCCCGCCGCCGCCACACCCTCCATCCTGGTCCACGTCGATGCCGCCGCCCGCCATCCCGAAAATCCCCCAAAATCCAGAAAATCCTGATTCAGACAATCCCCGCTGCAGTTCGCCAAAAACTCAAAACTGACTACCAAAAACTGGCGTTTGCCGTTCTCCGTGCCCCTCCGTGTTCCTCCGTGGACAAAGGTGTTCTTCGCGCCCCTTCGCGTGACTTCGCGGAAAAAAGCAGTTCGCCGTTCTCCGCTCGCCGTTCTCCGCGCCCCTCCGTGTTCCTCCGTGGACAGAAGGTGTTCTTCGCGCCCTTTCGCGTGACTTCGCGGAAAAAAGCAGTTCGCCGTTCTCCGCGTCTCTCCGCGCCCTCCGCGGACAAAAAAAAGGTTCTTCCCGCCCCGTCGCCGATCAAATCCCGTTCCCCACCTTCACTACCCACTACCCACCGCAGTTCCACCACAAATTGCCTCCCGTAGTCCAATCGTAGGCAAATCGTCCACCGCTGGTCTTGTCTGCATTCAGGCACCCCTTTCACCCCGCGCCCCGCCAAAAACCCGGCTCCCACCCAATTCCGGTCCCAACTGCCCCATACCCTCCCCACCCCCGCCATCGCAACCCCCCGCATCCAGCCCCAAACGCCCCCCATCCCCAGGCCACCCACTAAAAACTAAAAACCAGAAACTAAAAACTGCCGTCCACGGCCCAATCCACCGTTTGACACCCCTCCGATCCACCATGTACAGTAGTACATTCAAGGATCGACAAAGAGGCCCTTCGCAATGGTTGCCGGCCTCTCCGTTCATGGTGTAAAGTAATGCCGTTATCCGAGTTGACGCCCCTTCGCTTCATGGTGTACAGTACTGCAATTGACCGCGAAAAGGAGTTGGCGTCAAATCCGGTTCTGGTGTACAGTATCTTGGCCGAAAGAATTGACACCCGTTTCGTTCATGGTGTACAGTTATACAGGCAATAAAACTGTTGAGGGATGCGTAGCATAGACTGCTGATCTGCTGGTTTACTTGACCTATCGACCTGAATTCCTGCTGACATGGTGCTTGTGACGCGAAGGATACAGTCGGATGGGCACCAGGGCACCCCCCTCCTTACCAAAACGATCTGGATCGGGTCTGCAAC
>JAPPKG010000241.1:0-2447 GCA_026914085.1 Caldilineaceae bacterium
CACTCTCTCCTCGCCTTTGTGCCTGCCCTCGCACCCGCCCCAACTGACGGACTCCCCCGTACGACCAGGTCTGGCGCCTGCACTGCGTCTCGCCCAAAGACGCTAAACAGCGCCAGCCGCCCCTGGCGCCGCTTCCCCGCCAGACTGTTCCCACCCCCAATCTAAGATGCACTCTTTTGCCCGCTGCATTTGACCACCCACCCCTGTTTCTGGTAGACTTGCCTTCGTGCCTACTTCCAGCACGCCCCCATCGTCTAGAGGACTAGGACTCAGGCCTTTCAAGCCTGCAACAGGGGTTCGAATCCCCTTGGGGGTACAGTGGAGCCGCCCAGTTGGCCGGCCGAACCAGCATCCGCGGCGCCAAGAGAGCCCAATGTCATTTGGCGGTCTGACCCCAGCATGACATCGGGTCTTTTTTGTGCAGAGGAAAGCTGTGAAGATTCTCCGCATTGAAGTCGCCAACCGACACGGCCAGGTAGAGCCCCGGATTACGGCCGCTGCCCACAGGTTGGGGATCGATTCACTCCGCTCCTGTAGCCGCACAGATCTGTACTTTCTGACAACCCACTCATCTCAACTCCCTGGCCCCGCCCATATCGAAAAGCTCTGCGCCTTTCTCTTGGTTGATCCCGTCACCGATTCGGCCCGGGTTGTTTCTCATCCGCCTACGCCCAGAGAATGCGGTGCGGTTCAACCCCAGGCTGAAACTACGAACTATGTGATCGAGGTCGCCCTGCGCCCAGGCGTAACCGACGTGGCCGCCCGCGTCCTCGAACGCGGCGCCGCTGAACTCGGTATCAACGATCTGGTGGCTGCAACCGCCACCCAATTTCGCCTGACCGGTGAGCTGTCCCAGGATGACCTGCACAGGCTGGCCCAGGATCTCCTCTGCAACGACACCATCGAGCGCTACAGCATCGGCGCTATCGAACCTCTCTTCGGCCACAGCAGCGTTGCCCGCGACCATGTGGAACAGGTCCCGCTGACCGGTCTTTCCGAAGAAGAGCTTCTCGTGTGCAGTCGCAACCGCCTGCTCTCCCTGGACGCACAAGAGATGAGGGAGATTCAGAGCTTCTACGACGAGATCGGCCGCCATCCCACCGATGTCGAACTCGAAACACTCGCCCAGACCTGGAGCGAGCACTGCGTACACAAGACTTTCAAAGCCGACATAGCCTTTACGCGACGATCGGCCGGCGGTGAAGCCATCTCATTCGACGAGATTCAGGGTCTCCTGCGCAACTACATTGAGGCAGCAACCGAAAAGGTTAACCGTCCCTGGGTGCGCTCCGCCTTCGTTGACGACGCCGGCATCATCGAATTTGATGATCAATTCGATCTCGCCTTCAAAGTGGAGACCCACAATCACCCCTCTGCTCTCGAACCTTTCGGCGGGGCCAACACCGGAATCGGCGGCGTCGTCCGCGACATCATCGCCGTCTCCGCCCGGCCTATCGCTTGCACGGACGTCCTCTGCTTCGGCCCCCAGCATCTGCCTTCCGGTGAGCTCCCGGCAGGCCTCCTTCACCCGGCACGCGTCAAGGAGGGGGTCGTCGCCGGAATCGGCGACTACGGCAACAAGCTCGGCCTTCCGACAGTCAACGGTGCCGTCATCTACGACAAAGGGTACCTCGGCAATCCATTGGTCTTCTGCGGTGCGGTTGGGCTGCTACCCAAGGGGACACATCCCACAGAACCACAGCAGGGCGATCGCATCGTTGTCCTCGGCGGTCGCACCGGTCGCGACGGCATCCACGGAGCAACCTTTTCCTCAGCCGAGTTGACCCAGGACACACATTCCGAGTCAGGCAGCGCCGTCCAAATCGGCGACCCCATCACCGAAAAGGGGCTCATCGAACTGGTCGAAGCCGCCCGCGACAAGCGTCTGTACAACGCCATCACCGACTGCGGCGCCGGTGGTCTTTCTTCTGCCGTCGGTGAGATGGGCGAAGCGCTTGGCGTCGACATTGAGCTACAGGACGTTCCACTGAAATATCCCGGCTTGACGCCATGGGAAATCTGGCTCTCCGAAGCCCAGGAACGAATGGTCCTGGCTGTACCGCCCGCCCACCTTCCCCACCTCCAGGAGCTGGCCGACCTCTGGGAAGTCGAAATACGCGACCTGGGCCACTTCAGCGGCGATGGCTGGCTGCGCGTGCACTATGACGGCCGCGCCGTTGCCGAGCTGCCCATGTCCTTCGTGCACGACGGGCTTCCCATCCCCCAACGGACAGCCCACTACCACGAGCCCGATCCGGACCTGCCCACACTTCAGACCGTTTTGGAAAATGTCCGCTCCCAGCCGGAGCCCAAAGAACTCCTCGTCCGCATGCTGAGCCATCCTACAGTAGCCAGCAAAGAACGCATCGTTCGCACCTACGACCATGAGGTTCGCGGCGGTACCCTCGTCCGTCCCTTTGTCGGCCCGCACATGGACGGACCTTCAG
>JAPPKG010000437.1:0-22547 GCA_026914085.1 Caldilineaceae bacterium
ATACGACGGTGGGCGCACTGTGATCCTTATAGGCCGCGTGCAGGCGGCGCACCTCATCGAAGGTGATCGAGACCGGCTTTTCCAGGAAGAGCGGGAGCTGCGTGGGCGCGACTTTGATGGCCATTTCCGTGTGCAGATTGCAGCGGGTCCCGATCATTATGCCGTCCAGTTCGTCGGCCCCGGCCAGCAGTTCTTCGGCTGTGTTGTAGAAACGGGCATCGGCGAGGAAGGGATCGTTGTTCGCCTGGATGCGGTCACTGCGCGGGTCGGCGACTGCCGTTACCTTGTAGGGGATATCGAAGATATCCAGTCCTTTGGCCATATTTGAAATGCGGCGGCCATATCCGATGATGCCTAAGCGTAACATGACGGCTCCTTTCGAGATTCTCGTTCTTTTCTATTGCTTCTTACAGGACGACATTACTCGGTAAAAGGTTGCCGCAACACGACTCGTCTCTCTTCACCCAGATAGGCCAGCACAGCAGCGCCGGTGCGAATGCCGGCGAAGAAGCGCTCCACCTCCAGGTTTTCATTGGGGGCATGGTTGGCTTCGTCATGGTTGGCGTAAGGCGTGGTGAAGGAGTGCACGCCCAATATCTTCGTCCAGGCATAGTCCGGCAGACTGCCGCCCATCGCCGGGACCAGCAGCGGGTCTTCGCCCTGGGCCGCGCGAAAGGCCCGCTGCAGCGGGCGTGTGTAGGGCGAGTCCAGCGGCGTGCGCGACGGCTCCATGCCGCCCTGGCGGATCACCTCGACCTCGGGCGCGTGGCGGCGAACATGCGCCTCCACCTTGTCCAGGATCTCGTCAACGCGCTGGTTCTCAATCAGGCGCATGTCGCACTTCACCGTCGCCTCGCGGGGCAGCACGGTCTTTGTCCCCGGCCCGCCGTAGCCTCCGTGAAAGCCGTTGATCGTGAACGTCGGCCAAGCCGCCAGGCGGTCGAAGAAGGGCCGCTCCTGCGGTTCATCCAGACGCGCCAGGCCTGCGCCCTCCATCACCGCGGCCACGTCAACCGGCAGGGCATCCAATGCCCTGCGTTCCAGATCGCTCAGAGGCGCCACGTCGTCGTAGAATCCGTCGATCGTGATGGCGCCGCGACTGTCCTTCATGGTCGCCAGCAGATGGACCAGCGTCCAGATCGGATTGGGCGCGACGCCGCCCCAGTTGCCGGAGTGGAAGTCCCGCTGCCCGTGCACCGCGCGCAGTTCGAACGAGGCGATGCCGCGCGGGCCGAAGTTGATGCAGGGCCGCCCGCTCTCGTGCACGGGGCCGTCCGCTGTGATCACCAGGTCGGCGCCGGCCAGCAGGGCGCGATGGTCGCGCACACAGTCGCTGATATGCGGGCTGCCGACCTCCTCCTCGCCCTCCAGCAGGACGATCACGTTACAGGGCAGGCTGTCCGTGACCGCAAGCCACGACTCGATCGCCAGAAGCTGGGCCAGATGCTGCCCCTTGTTGTCGCCCACGCCCCGCCCCCAGATGCGTCCGTCGCGTATCTCCGGCTCAAATGGCGGCGAGTTCCAGGCGTCCAGGGGGTCGGGCGGCTGCACGTCGTAATGGCCGTAGAGCAGGGCCGTCGGCGCGTGCGGACTCCCCCCGTGCCGGCCGTATACGAATGGCCAGCCTCCGCCTTCCAGCAGCTGCGACTCCATCCCCAGTTCCTGCAGGTAGCCGAGCAGAAAGTCAGCTGTCTCTTTGATCCCGACTCCGTGGGCGCTGATGCTGGGCTGGGCGACATAGGCCAGCAGGCGGTCGATGAACTCCTGCTGGTGGGCGTCGACATAGGCGAACACTCGCGCCAGATCAGGAGGACTGCTCTCCGTTTCGGCCAACTGTTTCCTCCAGGGGGGCAGGCCCCGACTGCAAGTACCGGGCCTGCCGTTTGCGTTTTTCAAAAATATCTGATGATATGTTCGGGTTGGAACGACCCGATTCTACAGTATGTATCGCGAATGTCAACTTAGCGGGTCTTGGCGTGAAGCTGGCGGCCGGGTACGACACTGACCGCCGATAACCACATGGAGCTGACTTATGAGATTAGGCGTTGTCGGCATGTTGCCGCCGGATCCCGCCGATATTCACGGCCCGCATCTGGTTGCTATCCGCGAATTGGGACTGACAGGGGGGGCCCTCTCCGTCTCCGCTACCGGTTCACCGCCGGCCTCCGCGCCGGTCTGGCAGCGCGTGCGGCGGCTCTTCGCAGATGAGGGCATGGACCTTGTGCAGGTTGGCATCGGCTTCAAGGAATGTCTCTTTGACCCGGACGACGAAGTGCGTAAACGGTTGCTGGAGGACATTCGCCGCGGTCTTGGCGTTGCCAAGGAGTTGGGCGGCCACGCGGCGCTGATCCGCACCGGCAGCCTCAGCCCCAATGGCTCCTACAGCCCCCACCCGGAAAACCACCGCCCGTGGCGCCGCGGCGTGCTGCTGGAGTCACTCTCCTGGCTGGCCGAGGCGGCCGAATCGATCGGCCAGACGGTCGCCGTCGAGACGCACCTGCTGACAATTATGAACTCGCCCGAGTTCAACCGCGCGGTCATTCGTGATGTGGGCAGCCCGCGGCTGCGGGTCGTGATGGACTACGTCAATCACTTCCAGACGCTGCATCAGGTCTATGACAGCAGGGCCCGACTACGCCATATTTTCGAATGTATGGGGCCGGTCAGCGCGATTGCACACTGCAAGGATATCAGCGTGCGCGACGGCTTCGTGATCCACATGGATGAGGAGATCCCTGGCGAGGGCGAGCTGGACCTGGGGACCGCGTTGCGCCTGTGGCACGAGGAGCATCCCGACGGCTACATGATGCTCGAACACCTGCCCAACGAGAAGTATCCGCTGGCCGCGGCCAACGTGCACCGCATCTTGAGGAGGGAAGGAATACCGGTCTATTAGCGTTCGCGGTCAATCTTCTGCCGCCTGTTCACCGCTCCCGATAATGCCCGGCGTCGACCAGCGTCGGGCTCTGCGGCATGCCGCTCACCAGCGCCCCGTTCTGCACAAACCCCTCCTCGCGGCCATCCAGCTCCGCCATCAGCCGCTCGCGCCATAAGGCTACGCGCTCCGGTCGCGCCCCGGCCAAGTCGTGTAGTTCGGTCGGGTCTTCCTCCAGGTCGAAGAGCAGCTCGCGCCCGCTTTGGCTGTACCAGATATATTTCTCGCGGCCGTCGGTCAGCCACTGGTTGGAATCCGCGTTCATGAAATGTTCACCGTGCAGATGCTCGCGCCAGCCGTCAGTCTCGCCGCGCGCCAGCGGCAGAATGCTGCACCCATCCACGTGCGCCGGTGTGTCGGTTCCGGCGAGGTCGCAGAAAGTCGGCAGCAGATCGCGTAGCTCGACCACCTGGTTCACTTCGCGCAGCGGCTCATCCGCCTGCCTGGCCTGGTGATGCGGGCTGCCCGCGTGCGGCAGCCGCAGGATGAAGGGCAGGCGCGCTGAACTGTCGAATGGATAGCCCTTGGCGACATGGTTGTGGTCGTAGAGCATCTCACCGTGGTCGGCGGTGAACACGATGGCGGTGTTGTCTAGCTCGCCGTTCTCGAACAGCGCCTGGAACACGCGGTTGAGGCTGTAGTCGATGTGGCTGATCTGGGCGAAGTAGGCGCGCCGCGCGTAGTCGCGCTGCGCCGCATCGGTCGGGATCGGGCTGTCCAGCCCGCGCACAGGTAGACTGTCCGGCGCCCAGTCCCCCATGATTGGGGCCGGCAGGGGCTTCGTCAGATAGCGGTCCATGAAAGCCTGTGGCGGGTCCAGCGGCGGGTGCGGCCGGTGGTAGGAGAGCATCAGGAAGAACGGTTTGGTCGGGTCGCGGCGGCGCAGAAAGTCGATGCCCATCGTCGTGACCCAACTGGTCGGATGCAGCATCTCATCATATACCCAGGGCCGCGCCGCGTAGCCGTTGCAGCCCACGCCGGTGTCGATGTAGTCGGCCTCCGGGCCGAGCCGCTGCCGCAGCCACGGCGTGTAGTCGTCGACCAGCCCGTAGTCGTCCCGCTTGGACCGTTCGCGGTGCAGGTAGCCGTCGTGCAGGACGACGTTGTGGAAGCCCATCAGATTGCGCGAGGGGTGCGTGTGCATCTTGCCGACGCACTGTGTATGGTAGCCGGCTTCCGCCAGCAGGCCGGGCATCGTGCAGTCGTAGTGCCAGTCGATGCGGTCGTTGTAGCCGACAAAGCCGGTATGGCGCTGGTTGAGACCGGTGAAGATCGTCGCCCGCGCCGGCACGCAGGTGGGCGTGGCCGCATACGCCTGCGTGAAGTTGATGCCCTCACGGGCCAGTCTGTCGAGGTGGGGCGTTTCGGCGACAGGGTGGCCGGTCAGGCTGAGCGCGTCGGCGCGCCACTGGTCTACACAGATGAAAAGAATGTTGGGCCGGCTGTCTGCTGGCATGGTTCTTCACCTCGGATTTATAGGATTGAAGTTGTTGGGCGAGAGAGCCGCCGGTCAGAGCAGGACACGGGCCGTGAACCACGAGCCAGCAAGTTATCCCTTCAGACCGGTGATGGAGATGCCCTCGACGAAGGTGCGCTGGACGAAGAAGTAGAGGATGATGACCGGCGCGGTCGCCGCGGTGCTGGCCGCCATCATATAGGGCCACATCAGCTCTTCCTGGAACATGGTGCGGAACTGTTGCAGGCCGAGCGCGATCGGATATAGCGCCTCGCTATTGAGATAGATGAGCGGTCCAATATAATTGTCCCAAGCGAACATGAACTGGATCAGCCCGATGACGGCCAGCGCCGGCTTTGCCAGGGGCAGGATGATGCGGATAAGGATGCCCAACTCTGTGCAGCCGTCAACGCGCGCTGCGTCGGACAGTTCGCTGGGAATGGTGAGGAAGAACTGGCGCAGCAGGAAGGTATAGTAAGCGTTCACCCCAAGAAAAGTCGGCACAATGAGAGGCAGATAAGTGTTGAGCCAGCCGAGATTCTTGAAGGTGAGATAGAGCGGGATCATGCGAACCTGGAACGGGATCATCATCGTCGAAAGGCAGATGATGAAGAAAATATCCCGACCGGGCCAGCGGATGCGGGCGAAACCGTATGCGACCAGCGTATTGGAGATCAGAGCACCGGCCACCGCGCCCAAGGCGTATCTCAACGTGTTATACGTATAAATCTCGAAGGGGCGGGAGGCGAGCGCCTCCGGATAGTTGATCAGGCGCACGGGATTGGGAATCCAGATTGGCGGCACAGTGTAAACCTGGGGGTCGGTCTTGAGAGAAGTGGAGAGCATCCACAGCAGAGGCCCGGCAAAAATAAGCGCCAGCGCAACCATCATCACGTAAAAGAGCGCGCGTTGTACCGCCCTGAAAGGCGCGCGTTGCGAAAGCGGGAGATGCTGTGTTGGGCTGCTGGCGATGGCTTCGGTTTGTTGCATGATCGTGGTTGGCAGCTGACGCTTGCAGCTAGTCCGATTCTCCAGCGTAGTAGACCCAGCGCGCCGAGCTGCGGAAAATCAGCAGCGTAAAAGCGAGGATAATGACAAACAGGATCCAGGCCTGGGCCGAGGCGTACCCCATCTTGAAGAACTGGAAAGCGTTGCGATAAAGATAAAGGCTGAAAAACTCGGTCGATTCGTTGGGTCCGCCCTGGGTGAGCAGCCAGCCCAGCGTAAAGTACTGGAACATGCCAATCATGCCGGTCAACATCACGAAAAGGATCGCCGGCGTGCAGATGGGAACGGTGACGTGCCAGAACCGTTGCAGCGCGTTGGCGCCGTCGACCTCGGCCGCGTCCATCAGCGAACTGGGCACGTCCTGCAATGCCGCCAGAAAGATGACGATAGCGGTACCCTGCGCCCACACGTGGATGAGGATCAGGGACGGTTTCGCCAACTCCATCGAAGAGATGAAGGGGATGACCGCCCACCCCCAACTCTTGATAACGGAGTTGATCACCCCATAGTTGGTGTTGTAGACCCAGCGCCACACCTCTGCCGAGGCCACGGCCGGCACCAGCACCGGCAGGAAGAAGATAGTGCGGAAGAGCGGCCGCAGCTTCATCTCGCGATTGAGAAGACTGGCCAGCAGAAAGGCCACCACCAGCCCGGCCGGCACGCCGATCACCACCAGGTAGACGGTATTGCCCAGAACCGTGCGGAAGGTCTCGTCCTTGACGAACAGTTCAATGTAGTTTTCCAGGCCGATGAAGCGGGCCGGGCGCAGGACATCGTAGCGCGTCAGGCTGTAATAGGCAGAGGCCGCGATCGGGTAGAGAACGAAGCCGGCAAAGCCTACCAGCCAGGGTGAGATGAAGGCCAGCCCCTTCAAAAGGCTGCGAGTTTGGGCAGGAGTCCAGTTCTGTAGCATATCTGTGGCCCGTTATCAGCGGCCGGCGGTCTGTGAAGGTGGCCGCCGGCCGCTGCTGTGCTGCACACTTCTTCTAACCAACCAGTTCGGGGAAGGACTTGAGCATCTCCTCGGTGCAGGCTGCCTGCATGTCGGCAGCAGCCTGTTCCGGCTCCTTGTCGCCGAAAATGACGGATTCGTAGGTGCGGGAACGCTGCTGGTTGACGAAACCCTGGATCGGGATAACCGGGCAGGCCCACAGCTCGTCGGCCTCATTGACCGATTGCAGGAACCAGTCCAGGTTCTCGTAACGCTGGTACTTGGGCAGGTCAGGATCATAGAGAGCCTTGCGGCCGCCCAGCCAGCCGGTGTTGTCGAAAATGACGTTCTGGGCCTTCTCTCCCGAGCAGAACTCGATGAACTCGAAGGCTGCGTCGATTTCGGTGACGCCGTTGGGAATGTACATCGGATGGCCGCCCACGTTCTGGAAGGTGACGTCGCGGCGGTCTTCCGAAACGGGCACCCAACCGACGCCGAACTCCTTGTCGGGTGCGGAGTGGAACAGCTCGCCGGGGGCGTAGTAGCCGGTGACGATCATCGCCTGAACGCCGCTGGGGAAGGAGGAGGAGGGGCTCTGTGTCCAGCCGCCGAAGCTGGAGCGGAACGACTCCATCTGCTGCACACCGACATGGTCGGTGAAGCGCTTGATCGTTTGCAGCGCGCTGACGAAGAGTTCGTCGTCGTAGTTGAATGTGTTGGTCTCGTCGTCCCACATGTCAAGGCCGTATGTGAGGGCCCAGAACTGCGGGATGTTGGTGGCCGGGCCGTTGCCGGCGGTGGCGTCGCGCGGGTCGAAGCCGACGATCTCGACGTTGCCGGCGTCGTCGAACTGGGTCAGCTCGACGTGCCACTCAAACATCTCATCCCAGGTGCGAGGCAGATTCTCTGGGTCAAGGCCGGCCTCGTCAATGATCGCCTTGTTGTACATCAGGCCGTAGCGGGGGCCAGCCTCGAAGCCGGGCACGCCGTAGGTGGCGCCCTGCCACTGCATCGATTCGAGCAGGCCGGGCACAAAGTCGTCACGGCCGATGACGTCGCTGTTGTCGATCTGGTCGTCGATGGCCATGACCGCGCCGCGCGAGTAGAGTTCGGCGTACTGGACGCAGCAGACGCCCACGTCCGGCGGGGTACCGCCGGCGATCGCGGCCAGCAGCTTGTCATTCATTTCGGTCACGTGCAGGCGTTCGACCTTGACGTTGCGGTCCTCCTCGTTGAAGGCCGCGGCGACGCCTTCCATGGCCGCCATGCCGGTGGTGCCGCCCCAAGCGTGCCACCAGGAGATCGTGACAACCTCTTCGGCCGCCATCTCTCCCTCTTCGGGGGCGGCTGCCGGTGCGGCAGGTGCAGCGCAGGCCGCGATGGCCGCGCCGCCGATGCCGACCGCGCCCCACTGCAGGAAGCGGCGCCGGCTGAGTGTGGTATTTTGATTCATAAAATTCGCGCTCCTTTTCGTTTGGAGTAAGGTAAAAAAAGTGAAGAGTCTTAGGTTGGCAAAGTGGGGAATTGATACACGCAACTGCGGCCCTCTCAGATTTTAACGGATCTGGAGGTAGAGAGCAAGCTTCTTGCTGCAGGCAAATGCACGCCAAACTGTCGGGTATCGCGGTCGACTTCCTCATTCGATAGGAGGAGGTTGAGTCGACGAAAGAAGGTCGATAAGGAATCGGCCTTTCGCCTGCAATGCTGTCATCCACGAACTGCGAAATCTTCTGATTCAGACAGCGTCTGATCAACGGACTTGGGTCGCGCCCCATCTACATCAGCCAGTTGCCTGGCAGACCGACTGCAATTACGATCCTCAAGACTGAAAGAGCTTCACCGCTGACCGCGAGGGAACCTGATATGGCTGTATCGAAACTAGCCTTTGATCCACAGCCGGTCACGTTGACTGGTAACTTGGTGCGCCTTGAGCCAATCGCATTGGCCCATGCTGCCGACCTGTATGCCGCAGGCGGAGAGGAGTCGATCTGGAGATACGCGGCCCGCCCTGCTCTGAGTAGCGTTACCGACGCAGAAGGATGGATTAAGACCTGTCTGGAGGAACTGGCGGCGGGAACACGCGTGACCTTTGCCGCAGTTCACCTGGAGACCGGCAAGGCGGTGGGCTCGACTGCGTACATAGACATCGTCCGCGAGCACCGGACGCTGGAGATAGGCATGACATGGTACGGGACCGCGTGGCAGCGGACCGGCGTGAATACCGAGTGCAAGTACCTGCTGCTGCGGCACGCCTTCGAGGACCTGGCAGCGCGGCGAGTCTCCCTCAAGTCGGACAGTCGCAACGAACGGTCGCGCCGCGCGATTCTGCGCATCGGCGCAGTCGAGGAAGGCACACTGCGCAATCACCGCATTGCCCGCGACGGCGTGGACCGCCATACTGTCTATTATAGCGTGATCGAAAGCGAGTGGCCTGCCGTGAAGAAACGTCTGGAAGGGTTGATGCGGAGGTGAGTTTCTTTGCGATGCTCTTAAGCGAGGCAAGGAGTGGCCGTTTGCCCTGCAAGCAGTTGTCCGGCCTTCCGAAAGTAGTGCTCCCTGTTCGACGTGGGCTTCAGTGAAAGTGGCCACAGGGAAGGCAGTCATGTGCCTTCGAAAGTCCGCACTTGTTGTTGATCTGTGCACATCAAGCGATTTTGTTGTTAATGAAAGGGCGTTTCATTAACAACAAGACTGTTTGTTGTCAACAGATTTGGCTCAAAGCAGGCGACGTCCTTCTACAATATTGAGCAGGTCGGCGAAAGCCAAGGTAGCAGGTAGGCGTCCCCGGGCCTTTATGATTTCCCTTAGCAAGCCTCGATCCCTCAGTACGCGCAGGATATGTCTTGCGGCAGGTTCTGGAATATCTGAGCTTTTCACAAAATCAGTTGTTTGAAATATTGGTCTCGTGAATATCCAATCAAGCATCCGACCACTGTATTGGGAATGCGTCGCCTCAACAATCTGTTCTTTGCGTTCATCGTAAAGCTTCAGTAGGTCGTGGATCTTCTGCTGATATGCTCGGGCCTGCTCAGTCAACGCTGTAAGGAAATAGACGCACCATCCGGTCCAGTCGCCCTAGCGCGACACCGCAAGTAGACCATCGTAGTACATATCACGGTGACTCTCAAGATACTCGCTGATGTAGAAGCTCGCGGAAGATAGGAGCTCCCTGGTAAACATGAAGAGCGGAACGAGCAGCCGGCCCATCCTTTCAACCTCATTCAGAAGTGGTTGGATGACTCGAATTCTGTGCAAATGATGGCCGTATGTACAGCGCATCAAGGGCGCCTCCCTGTTCCAGTATGCCCTGCCCCACAACCTCCCCGACGATATGAACGCTAGCGCGCCTGTGCTAGAATTCCCTGTGCCGCGTCCGACACTGATTCCCGTCTATCCTGAGGAAAAGCGTGCAGCAGGTATTGACCGCTGAGCAGGGCCAAATTCTACAAAAAGAGCGTCAACTGCTGGGCGACCTGCAAGTCTGCCTTGCCCGCCTTGACGCGCCCGACTCCGACCTGGGGCTGATCCGCAATGCGCTGGCCCAATTGGAAGAGCTTTTCCTTGTGGTGGTGGTGGGCGAATTCAACGCCGGCAAGAGCGCCGTCATCAACGCGTTGCTGGGGCAAGAATATCTGGCCGAAGGCGTCGTGCCCACCACCAGCGAACTGGTTCTGATCCGTCACAGCGATGCCTCTGAGCAGCCGGGCGCCGACAGTGGTATGGCGGTGCGCCGCCTGCCCGTTCCCTGGCTGCAGGAGGTCAATCTGGTCGATACGCCCGGCACCAACGCCGTCATCCGCCAGCACCAGGAGCTGACAGAGCATTTCGTGCCCCGCAGCGACCTCGTCCTTTTCGTCACCAGCGCGGACCGGCCGTTCAGCGAATCGGAGCGCGCCTTCCTCCAACAGATCCGTGACTGGGGAAAAAAGATCGTGATTGTGGTCAACAAGATCGAGCTGCTGACCACCGAAGCGGAGCAACAGGAAGTACTCGAATTCGTCCGCCGGAACGCCCACGAGTTGCTTGGCGTTGCGCCGGCCATTTTCGCCGTCAGCGCCCGCCTCGCGCTCGAAGCAAAGAATTCAGGTGAGAGCACAGAGGCGACAGAAGGTTCGAGAACATCCTCTTCCTCCTCGCTCTGGCAGCGCAGCCGGTTCGAACCGCTGGAGCAGTACATTCTCGACTTTCTCGATGCCGGGGAGCGTGTGCGGTTGCAACTCTCGAACCCGGTCGGAATCGCGGCTGCCCTGATCGCCAACTACCAGGAGGTGATCAGACAGCGCCAAGCCCTGCTCAAGGGCGATTTCCAGGCGCTGGACGCCATCGACCAGCAACTGGCGGCCTACCAGAACGATATGCGGCGAGACTTTCGCTACCAGAGCGACCGCGTCGATAACGTCCTCTACGAGATGGCCGAGCGGGGCGACCGCTTCTTCGACGAGAACCTGCGCATTACCCGCGTCGTCGAGCTGGTCAACAGCGAGCGGCTGCGAGGCGAGTTCGAGCGCCGCGTGCTGGCCGACAGCAGCAGGGCTGTCGAGCGGCATGTCGACGAACTGATCGACTGGCTGATCGAGCGCGACTACCGCCAGTGGCAGGCGGTGATGGAGTTCATCGAGCGCCGCTCACTCCAGCACACCGACCAGATGATCGGCCAGGTGCGGGGGGAATTCGATTTCAACCGTCAAAACCTGCTCAAGAGTATCGGCCGCAGCGCGCAGGAGGTGGTCGACTCCTACGATCGCGAAGCCGAGGCGCTCAAGCTGGCCAAGGACGTGCAGCGGGCCATCATCCAGACGGCCGCGGTCGAGGCCGGTGCCATCGGCCTCGGCGCCATCCTTGTCGTCATACTGAATACGACCTTCCTCGATGTGACCGGCGTCCTCGGCGCCAGCGCTCTCGCCGCGCTTGGTCTCTATGTGCTTCCCTACCGGCGGCAGAAGGTGAAGGCGCAGCTGCGCGCGCGCATCGGCGACCTGCGCCGGCGTCTCGACACCGCCATCACCCAGCAGTTCGAATCGGAGCTGACTGCCAGTGTGCAGCGCATCCGCGAAGCAGTCGCCCCCTACACCCGCTTCGTGCGCGTGGAGCGAGAAAAGCTGGAGACGCTCGCGGCCGATCTGCAGCGCGCCGAAAGCGAGTGGGCAGGGCTGCGGCGCCGTGTGGAGGAGCTGGCCGCCAGCCACACGCCCCAGCCATCATGACACCCTCCATCTCTCTGCTTCCCTTGGACGCCTCGCTGCACGCCGACGCGCTGCAACGGGTATACGAGTTGTCACCGGCCTACTGGGAGATGTATCACCTGGCCCAGGCGCCCGCCGGGCAATCGGCGCGCGATCTGGAAGCGATCGAGGCCGAGCCGGGCCGTATGGGGCTGGGGATTGTGGCGGCGAATGAGCCGGGCAACACCGAAGCCGGCGCACAACTGGTGGGCCTGATCGACTTCCGCCTGCACTGGCCGGACCCCGAAACAGCATATATCGGCATTCTGCTGGTGGCGGAGCCGTTCCAACGTCAGCGCGTGGGCACGAATGCCTGGGCCCTGCTGGAGCCGTGGCTGGCTGCGGAGGGTGGTGTGCGCGAGGCCAAATTGGGCGTCGAGCAGTTCAACCCCGGGGCGCTCCGCTTTTTCCAATCCCTCGGATTTAGTCTGACCGGCGAGGCGCAGCGCATCCGTTCCGGCAAACGCCTGGTGCGTCTGCTGGCGATGGAGAAGCAACTGGGAAGTAGTGACGAAACTGGCTGCAAAAGTGGGAGTGATGATGGGAACGACTGACGGGAGAGTTGTGGAAGCAGGTTCGACGGAGGAGACGATTCTGCGCGTTGCCGGAAAGCTGCGTGCGCTGAGTAACAACGGCCTCCATTTTGCCGACAATCCTTACCAGGTTGAGACTTTCGAGCAGATGTTGGCCCTGTCTGCGGAGTTGACGGCGTTGGTTGATACGCGCCCGCTGGCCGAAATTCAACGCCATTTCTTTGATGATACGCGCTATGTCTCACCATATGTGGTGGTGGATACAGCCGCCTTCGATGACGCCGGCCGCATTCTCCTGATCCAACGGAAGGACAACGGGCGCTGGGCGCTGCCGGGCGGGTGGTGCGAAGTGAACGAACTACCGGGAGAGGGAGCGGTGCGCGAGGTGTGGGAAGAGACCGGCTGCCGGGTTGAACTGAGGGGCTATCTCGGTATTTTCGACAACAACTATCACGGCGGCGGCGGTCTGCACCATCTCTACTGCCTGCTCTTCGCCGCCCGCCACGTCGAAGGAACGCCAATCGTCACCCGGGAGACGTTGGACGTAGGCTGGTTCACGCCGCAGAATTTGCCTTGGGATGCACTGCACGCTGCCCACCCTGCCCGTATCCGCTTCGCCTTCAAGTGGCAAGAAGACCCCTCTCAGCGAACCTTTTACGATCCCCCGCGCTGGCAGCCACAGCCGACCTGGCAGCACAGAACACCCCAGGAGTAAGGGCGAAACCTACCTCTGCCTGCTGTCCGTAGACAGATCGTAGACATATTGCACAGCAGTTCGATCGGGCCGGACTTCGGGGCTTCGACCGTGCCCGGCCCGGCATTCTCCAGACACTCCAGTGTATTCGCACGGCCAGTCGAGCCGATTTCCTCCCCAACCGGGCAGATAAACTGAATGCCCTTGCGCTTTCTCAAGTACCGGAGCACTTTGGTAATATATACTT
This sequence comes from Caldilineaceae bacterium, assembly GCA_026914085.1. GTDB lineage: Bacteria > Chloroflexota > Anaerolineae > Caldilineales > Caldilineaceae > Bin5. Next base: position 13,027 of record JAPPKG010000437.1, read on the forward strand.
TCCGTTAATGGACAGTAGCGACCAAAAGTGGTAACATAGCTCCGATAGCGAACATTTGTTCAAACTCCCGCACCACCTGGTTATTTGTGGGCGCCGGAATCGGGCGCTTGGCTAACAGGAACAAGAAACGAATGGAGGCTGCATGGCGCTTGACAAGCTGATCATACGCGGCGCACGCGAACACAATCTGCGCAACGTGGATCTGGAGATCCCGCGCGATAAGCTGGTGGTGATCACTGGGTTGAGCGGCAGCGGCAAAAGCAGCCTGGCCTTCGATACCATCTACGCCGAAGGGCAACGCCGCTACGTCGAGTCTCTTTCCTCCTATGCGCGCCAGTTCCTCGGTTTGATGGAAAAGCCGGACGTCGATCAGATCGAAGGACTCAGCCCCGCGATTTCAATCGACCAGAAGGGCGCCGGGCGCAATCCCCGCTCAACCGTCGGCACCGTCACCGAAGTCTACGACTACCTGCGCCTCCTTTATGCACGCGTCGGCCAGCCCCACTGCCCCGAGTGCGGCGACCCGATCACCCAGCAGACGCCGCAGCAGATCGTCAACTCAATTCTGGACATGGAGGAGGGCGCCCGCCTGCTGATCCTGGCCCCGATCATCAAGGATCGCAAAGGCGAGCACAAAGGCGTCTTCGACGATCTGCAGTCGCAGGGTTATGTGCGTGTACGCGTGAACGGCGAACTGTTCGAGGTCGGCGAAGCACCGGAGCTGGACCGCTACAAGATGCATACCATTGAAGCGGTAATCGACCGCATCATCGTGCGGGCAGAGCGGTCCGACCCGGACGACCCCGGAAGCGTGCTGCCGGGCACCGACCGCACGCGGCTCACCGACTCGGTGGAGACGGCGCTCAAGTTGGGCGAGGGCTCAGTGATCGTTTCCGAAGTGAAGCGCGTTCCGGTCGATGGCAACGGCAGCCTGCGCGAGGTCGCGACCGACCGGGTCTTCAGCGAGCATTTCGCCTGTATGCGCTGCGGTCTCAGTTTTACCGAGATCGAGCCGCGCACCTTCAGCTTCAACAGCCCGCACGGGGCCTGTACATCCTGCGACGGGCTGGGCGTACAAAAGGAGTTTGACCCCGACCTGATTCTGGACGGTGATCTCAGTATTGCCGAGGGGGCCGTGCGCCCCTGGCAAGGGGCGAATTCCGGCAACGGTGACGAGGGCTACTACAAGCAGTTGCTGCGTTCGGTATGCAACCAGTTCTCGATTCCCCGCACCGCACCGGTAAAAGAACTGAGCAGCAAGCAGCGGGACATAATCCTGTACGGACCGCCGGGACGGGAAAAGGTACAGGTGCACTACCGCAACGCCCGCGGCTACGAGCGCAATTACGAGACGCAGTACGCAGGCGTACTTCCCAACCTGCAGCGGCGCTTCCGGGAGACCGACAGCGATTGGATCCGCAGTAAGTTGGAAGAATACATGGGCATCAACCCCTGCCCCGAATGCGAAGGACGGCGCCTGCGGCCAATGGCGCTGGCGGTAACGGTTGCCGACAAGAGCATCCATGATATTACGGCGATGTCGGTCAACGATTCGCTGACCTGGGTGCAGGCAGCCGCGGGGCGCAACGGCACCGAGCCGCTCTTCTCCCCTCGCCAGCTCGCGATCGGCGGCCAGGTGTTGAGAGAGATCGAGGCGCGGTTGGAGTTCATGGTGAATGTAGGACTCGACTATCTGACCCTCAACCGCACCGCCGTATCCCTGTCCGGCGGCGAGTCGCAGCGGATCCGGCTGGCTACGCAGATCGGCAGCCAGTTGATGGGTGTTCTCTACATTCTGGATGAGCCAAGTATCGGTCTGCACCAGCGAGACAATGTTCGGCTGATCAACACCTTGAAGGGGATGCGGGATCTGGGAAACACCGTGCTTGTGGTCGAGCATGACGAGGAAACAATTCGTGCGGCCGACTGGGTGGTTGATATGGGGCCGGGCGCCGGTGAACACGGCGGCGAGGTAGTCGTTTCAGCGCTGCTCGATTCCTTCGTTGAACACCGGGAAAGTCTTACCGCCCAGTTCATTCGCGGCGAGCGGCTGATTGAAGTGCCGATGGAGCGGCGCGAAGGCAACGGGGAGTATCTGCATGTACGCGGCGCCACCGAGAACAATCTCAAAAGGGTTGACGTACGCTTCCCGCTGGGCCGGCTGGTCGCGGTGACCGGTGTGAGCGGCAGCGGCAAATCCAGCCTGGTCGTAGAGGTGCTCTACAAACGGCTGGCGCAGAGCTTCTACCGGGCCAAGGCGCGCCCTGGCAGCTGCGAGAGAATTGAGGGTATCGAGCATCTGGATAAGGTGATCGAGATCGACCAGAGCCCGATCGGGCGAACGCCGCGCAGCAACCCCGCCACCTATGTGGGACTGTTTACACCAATGCGTGAGCTGTTCGCCAGCATCCCCGAGGCGAAAGCCCGCGGATACAAGGCGGGACGCTTCAGTTTTAACGTAAAGGGCGGCCGCTGCGAGGCCTGTCGCGGCGACGGCATTATCAGGATCGAGATGCAGTTTCTGCCCGACGTCTACGTCTCCTGCGAAGAGTGCCACGGTGACCGCTACAACCGCGAAACCCTCGATATCCGTTTCCGCGGCAAATCGATTTCCGATGTGCTGGATATGACCGTCGAAGAGGCACTGGACTTCTTCCAGAACATCCCCCGCATACGCTCCCGCTTGCAAACGCTGATGGCTGTCGGGCTGGGTTATATCCGCCTGGGACAGCCGGCAACCACCCTTTCCGGTGGTGAAGCGCAACGAATCAAACTGAGCAAAGAGTTAAGCCGGCGCGACACCGGCAACACCTTCTATATCCTGGATGAGCCGACGACCGGTCTGCATTTCGAGGATGTGCGCAAACTTCTCGGTGTTCTGCACGAACTGGCGGACCGGGGCAACACCGTACTGGTCATTGAGCACAATCTGGATGTTATAAAAAACTGCGACTGGGTGATCGACATGGGGCCGGAAGGTGGGGGCAAGGGCGGCTTCGTAGTGGCTGAGGGCACCCCGGAGCAGGTCGCGATGGTCGAGAAGAGTTACACAGGACAGTTCTTGCAAGGCTGCCTGAGGGAGGTGGTCAGTGCCTAGCAGCTGCAGACCAGTCCCTGCGCTGGTAACAGCCGGCAGCTTATTGGAAAAGGGAGCAAGGCGCATATGGGGGGGTTCCCGTCTGTTCCTGCTTGCATCAGTTTGCATGGCGCTTGTCCTGGCAGGCTGCGTACCCATCCAACCCGAATCGTCTCCCGCCAGCGGACAGCTACTGGCTTCGTCAGCGCAAAGTAAGCCACAGGCCACTGTGGAGCCGGCTGCTGCCGATATTCCGGATCCGACGGCCACCGCCGCGCCTGCATCGCCTCCGCCCCCGCCCGCCGCCGAGCCGGACCCACCTCCACCGCCGGGCTTCGCTGCCCAGCCACTGTTTACCTCCACCGAATGGCAGACATATATCGATGAGACACGCGGGCTTTCAATTTCCTATCCACCAGGATGGATTTTTGTCGATCCGACGAAGAAAGAGTTGACGGAGTTCATGGAGGAGTTGGGCGACAAGGCCAACACCGACGAGATCAGGGAGCTGTTGGCAACCTCCGTTCAGGCGGTACAGCAGAATGATCTGTTCGTCGGTTTGGGCTTCCAATACATTTTAGATAGTTCCCGCGACACCAGGTTTGTCAACAACATTAACGCCATCTACTTCCACACTGAAGGACTGTTTCTGCAACTGATAGCCCAAATGATCGCTGCCCAGTTGGACAGCATGGAAGGATTCCAGGTGGACAGCGCCGATGTGGTCGCCGGTCTGCGGCCCGGGGGCGCGGAGGTAGCATCGGTCCGTTACCGCTCACAGGGCGCCCTTTTCGATCAGCCGGATATGGAGATCATTGGCTGGCAGGTGGGCGTGCTTTCGCCGGATGCAGACAGGATAGTCATCCTTACCTTCAGTATCCGCAGCGAAGACTTCCCGGAGTTGGAGCCGCTGCTGGCTGAGATGGTGCAGCGGGTGCAGTGGTCCGATTGAACCGCGGCCGGTGGAACTGTTTTTCCACCAACCGCGCTGCACGGATCACTGGGGACAGCAAGCGCATATGCGGGCAATTTTGTATCTGTTGCCATTAAGCCTTTTCTGCCTTGGCTGGTTCATTCAATCGGCCCCCGACTTCACGCTGTACACCGGCACAACATTCCTTCGTGGCAACGCCCCTTCCGTAGGCTCTAGCGGGCGAGAAATCCCTGACAATCTCGACGGAACAGCCGGCGGTTTGGCGCGCGTTTCGCAGTTCCGCTCCTCTCAATCCCCTTCGGCTACGCCCACACCTGTTACCGGCGAAATTTCCGTGAAAGACGCCCCGTCTGCGACGGACTCCGAGGCGGTTGAGTTTTCGACAGACTGGCAGGCTTTCGAAGACTTAGCCAACGATCTGACGATCTATTACCCCCGGGAATGGCACTTCTTCGACGGTACGCAGACGGAAGCTCTGCAGCAGGAAATGGGAGCGTTGGGCAGAGCGGAAATCGTGAAACTGCTGATTGAGCTGCAGTCGACTGTGCAGCCGAGTTCCTTCATCGGCGCTGGCTTCGCTTTCCCACCGGATCCTCCTGATCTGCTGCATGCCAATAGCGTCACAGTGGAAAAATTCCCCGCAAGAGGCCTGGCGTTGTACGAGTTCGGGCAAGGCGCTGCTGCCGCATTAGACAGGCAAATCGGGGTTGACGTGGACAGTTTTGATCTGGTCACCAGGTTGCGGCCCAACAGGGAAGAGGCAGTTTCGATCCGATTCCGCGGCGCCGTACCCGTCCCGACAACCTCCCAATCCATTCTGACCGGCACCCGTACAACCGGCTGGCAGGTTATTCTGCTCTCGCCGGATGCCGAGTACCTGCTCGTGCTGACCTTTTCCGTTCTTGGCGAGATGTTCGAGGAGTTGGAGCCGCTGCTTTCAGAGATGGTGCGGCGTGTGCAGTGGGCTGGCGACGACCGTGGGACAGAACCTGGAGTCGGTCCCGTGACAATTACCAATCGGACAATGTACGTCCATAACGAACCCGCCCCATTCAGTCCCATTATTGGCAAGATTGAAGCGGGTAGGCAGTTCTCGATTTTGGAACGGGATTTTTCGGGCAACTGGTGGCGGATCAGCTATGGCGGTCAGCCGGGTTGGGTCTCAGATCCACTCGCGGCAGCTGATATCCCGGACGCACCTGTATCCGTTCCTGTGGCGATGATCGACCGGCGCGTCAATGTGCGCAGCGGCCCCGGCGCCAGTAACCCCGTAATCGGCGTGGCGGTAGCCGGCCAGCAGTATCTGATCACGGGCAGAAACCAGGCGGGCGACTGGTGGCAGATCGACAAGAATGGCCAGACCGGATGGGTTTTCGGCGAGTTGGTCACACCAGTTGCCGTGGGCGGCGTGCAGGTGGCCGTCGTCAGAATCCTCGCCCCGCCTTTACTGCCGGTGACTGAGGCGGCGATGATGGTCAACCGGCCAGCGAACCTGCGAGCAGGGCCGGACAACAGCTACCCTATCGTCGGCGAAGTTGTACCTGGACGCCAATATCAGATTACTGGCAGGAATATGGCCGGCGACTGGTGGCGGATCGACGACGACGGCCGGCCCGGATGGGTATATGACGACCTGGTTGAGCTGGTCAAAGCAGGAAGCGTCCAGATCGTGGCCAGATTTCCCCTTCCTCCTCTGCTGCCGGCCGCGCAGGCAGTGTTGACTTTCAGCCGCCGCATGAACGTCTACGGCGGTCCTGGCGGTCGCTTCCCTGTCATCGACACCACCGAACCTGGCTATCAGTATCCGATCACCGGCAGGAATGTGGTGGGAAACTGGTGGCAGATCGACTATCACGGCCAGCCCGGATGGGTCTTCGGGCAATTCGTAGATACGGTCGAGCTGACGGATGATGTTCGGTAGGCAGCCACACCACTTCTGAACTGAGATGACCACTGTTCACTGACCTCTCTGCAGGGAGTACGTTCGCAATGCCCCCTTTTCGTTGTCTTGCCCTGACTGTACTGGTCTGCGTCTCTCTTGTTCTGGCCGGGTATCGGTCCGACTCGCCTCCCCGACCGGATTCCGCCGCCTCAAAGACAGTGGTCCCTGACGAGCCGGCAGTCGTCTCGAAAGTCCGCCCGGCGATTGCAACCCATGTTGGGGCCGCGCAACAGGCCTCTGAAACACCTCCCGATCCTCGGCCCGCGGTCCCGATACTGTCAATTCACAATCCGTTGGTAGTTCCGATTGGCGACACACCTGCTGTCTCAGGAGGACCGTTCCAGAACTGGCCCGCGGTCGAAGATGTGACGCACGGCCTCAGGATATTCCACCCACAAGGATGGCTCTACGCCTCCTCCAAAGAGAAGCTGTTCTCCCTCCAGCAACAGATGAGTGACCCGGCCGTCGCCAAGGCCGTGCTCGCCCAGCAGGCTGCCCACATCGACTCCCTGATCGCGGCAGGGCAAGAGGACCAATTCGTTGGTTACGGTTTTCAGTTTGCGCCGGACACGGAGCCGGCCCATATCAACAGCTTTGACATTCGTGCAATACCTGCTGCGGGACGCACGTTGGAGCAGTTTACCCTGCAATTAGCCGCCCGCCTGGAAGAGTCTGAAGTCGAGACGTTGGAGAGCGTCAAGGTTGGCCCCGGTCTGCGGCCCTGGGGTGAGGAGTCCGCATCGATTCGGTACAGCAGCGGCGGCGCCGTCGTCGAAGAAGGCAAGGTTGTCAAGCGGCCAGGCACGGAGGTGGTCGGCTGGCAGGTGGTCCTTCTCTCGCCGGACGGCGGCACCTTCCTTCTGGTCACCTTCGATATACGCGGCGAGCAGTTTGACGGCTTGCTGAAACCTCTGTTGCGTGACATCGTGCGGCGTGTGCAGTGGCTGGACCATCCTGCCTACGAACCACCGACCGGGCCCACGGTGACGATCTCGCGCACCATGTACGTGCGCACTGGTCCGGACATTGACCAGCCGATTATCGGCATGGCCACCGAGGCGCAACAGTACCCAGCGATCAGCACAAATGCAGCCGGCGACTGGTGGCAGATTGAATACGAGGGGCAGTTGGCGTGGGTCTACGGCGGGTTCGTGACGCCGACCGCGGCTGCGGAGGGAGCACCGAAGGCGGACCTGTCGGGCTGGCTGACGTACGACGATCCTGCCCGCGGTTTTTCGCTGTCCTATCCATCGGGATGGCACTATTTCGACCCGGCGCGCCCCATACAGGTCGACCAGTCCCTCTTTTCGGCTGCCGTTAAGCGTCGCGATGATACGCAGCTTGACGTAGCGGAGATGGGAGCGCTGGTGTCAGCCATGAGCGGGCGCCGCGACGACGCCGTAATTGGGTTGGGCCTTCAGTCACGGCCGGCGGACAGTGCAGCGAGTAACTTCATGCTGGTTTTCACTGTCGCGGCTGAAGGGACGACGCTGGAACGCTATGCGCAGGCGGCCGCCGAACACGTCTACAGCATCGAGCCTGCCAACGTCGTACTTGTGCGAGGCCTCAGACCGTCAAACGAAGAGGTCGTATCAGTCCGCTACCGTGAGCACGCAACCGCGAGTGAAGTATGGCAGGTTGTTCTTCTTTCCCCCGACGGAGAGAGGCTTCTCGTCCTTGCTTTCAGTGTTCACATGGACGAGTTCGCGGCATTGCAGCCGTTGCTGGGCGAAATCGTTCAGCGCACGCGCTGGGTCGATATCGAGTCCCCTTCTCCGACCCGACCAGCGGTACCGATGATGCCGGTCCACAATCCTCTGGTGATCCCGATCGGAGATACATCTGCCCCCTCTGGGGGCCCGTTCAAGGACTGGCTCGCGGTCGAAGATGCGGCGCATGGACTCAGGATATTCCATCCGCCAGGATGGCTCTACGCTTCCTCCAAAGAGGAGTTGTCCTCCCTGCAGCCGCAGACGGGTGCCCCGGCCGTCGCCGACGCTGTGCTCACACGGCAATCTGCGTACATCGACTCCCTGACTCCGTCCCGTCAGGAGGACCGTCTCGTTGGATATGGCTTCCAGCACGCGCCGGACACGCCTTCGACTTACAACAATCACTTTGCCATTCACGCCATACCGGTTGCAGGGCAAACGCTGGCGCAAATTGCGCTGCAGTTAGCCGCCCGCCTGGAAGAGTCTGAAGCCGAGACGCTGGAGAGCGTGAAGATTGGACCCGGTCTGCGGCCCTGGGGCGAGGAGGCAGTATCGATCCGGTACCGTAGCGGCGACGCCGCTGTCGAACAAGGTAAGGTTGTCAAGCGGCCAGGCACGGAGGTGATCGGCTGGCAGGTGGTTCTGCTTTCGCCGGACGGTGGGTCATTTCTATTGTTCACCTTTGCAATTTGGGGCGAGCAGTTCGACAGCCGGCTGGAGCCGTTGATGCGCGACATCGTGAGGCGGGTTCAGTGGCAGGACCATCCTGCCTACGAACCACTGGTCAGTCCCACGGTGACGATCACGCGCACAATGTATGTACGCGGGGGACCGAGTACTGACCATGCCATCATCAGCACGGTCACGGAGGGGCAAAAGTACCCTGCAGTCAGCACAAATGCCGGCGGCGACTGGTGGCAGATCGAATATGAGGGGCGGCTGGCATGGGTCTACGGCGGATATGTGACGCCGTCCGCCGATGCGGAGCGTGCGCTGCAGGCGGACCTGACGGGCTGGCTGACGCACGACGATCTTGCCCGCGGGCTGTCGCTGTCCTACCCATCGGGATGGCACTATTTCGACCCGGCGCAACCTTCGCAGGTCGACCTGTCGCTCTTTTCGTCGGCCGTCAAAGGCCGGGAAGGCGAGCGAATAGGCGTTGCGGAGATGGGCGAACTGGTGTCTGCTATGAGTATGCGCCGCGACGATGCCGTCATCGGGCTGGGCCTTCAGTCAGGGCCCACGGACAGCACGACGAGCAATTTCATGCTGGTCTTCACTGTTGCGGCTGAAGGGACGACCTTGGAACGCTATGCGCAGGCGGCCGCTGAGCATGCCTACGGCATCGAGCCTGCCAGCGTTGAGTCGGCGCAGGGTCTCAGGCCGTTTAACGAAGAGGTCGTATCGATCCGCTACCGTGAGCACGCGACTGAGAGTGAAGTGTGGCAGGTTGTTCTGCCGTCCCCGGACGGAGAAAGGCTTCTTGTCCTCGCCTTCTGCGTTCACAGTGAGGAGTTCGCAGCACTGCAACCGGTGCTGAACGAGATCGTCCTGCGCACGCGTTGGGCTGAACAGCCTTCGAGTGGGGTAAGCCAGGTACATTCTGCCTCACCCTATCTGCGCCTGAGTTGGTGAACGGCCGTCCGTTGCCGCAGATTACAGGTGCAGCAGATGTTGGCGGCACGGCAGTAGCCATGGGAGCAACGAAAAGCCGCCCCTTTGTCGCAACGCCAACCTGGAAGTGCGCGGGGGCGGCATTTGAACAGCGGTGAATCCGCTTGGCCTCAGACAGGCCGCATTCTTGAGCACCCCGGGTAGGATTCGAACCCACGACCCTCTGATCCGAAGTCAGATGCT
>JAPPKG010000157.1:0-2429 GCA_026914085.1 Caldilineaceae bacterium
AGTGGACGGGCTCGACGTGGTCGAGATGCAGGATCGGGACACCAAGGGCGACGTCTACGAGTACATGCTCTCGAAGATTGCGACTGCCGGCCAGAACGGCCAGTTCCGCACGCCACGGCACATCATCGAGCTGATGGTCGAGATGACGGCGCCCCAGCCCGACGACCTGATCTGCGACCCAGCGAGCGGTACGTGCGGTTTCCTGGTTGGCGCCGGGGAGTACATCCGGCGTGAGCACCCGAGCGCGCTCACCAGCCCCGACCAGTCAAAGCATTTTCACAACGGGATGTTCTCGGGATACGACTTCGACAACACGATGCTGCGCATCGGATCGATGAACATGCAGCTCCACGGTGTCCAGAACCCGAACATCAGCTACCGGGACTCGCTGGCCCAGGACTACGCCGACGATGCCGAGGCCTACAGCCTGATCCTCGCCAACCCGCCGTTCGCTGGCTCACTCGACTACGAGGGCACAGCCAAGGATCTTCTGCAGGTCGCTCGGACGAAGAAGACCGAACTGCTGTTCATTTCGCTGTTCTTGCGATTGCTCAAACCCGGTGGCCGGGCAGCGGTCATCGTCCCCGACGGCGTGCTGTTCGGCTCGACCAAGGCACACAAGGAACTTCGCCGAATCCTGGTCGACGACCAGAAGCTCGACGGCATCGTCTCGCTGCCGGCCGGCGTGTTCAAGCCGTATGCCGGGGTCTCAACGGCAATCTTGCTGTTCACCAAGACCAATTCCGGCGGCACTGATCTTGTCTGGTTCTACGACCTGCAAGCCGACGGCCTCAGCCTCGACGACAAGCGTTATCCGCTACTTAGCGAGGTCAAGCTCGGTGTGCTTGCTGGCGTCTTGAACGACGACGAGCACGAGAAGAACAACCTCCCCGACGTGCTCGTTCGTTGGCGCAGCCGAGGCGACACGGAGCTGGAACGAGCACCAACCGAGCAGTCGTTCTGCGTGCCCAAGGCCAACATCGTGGTCAGCGACTACGACCTGAGCATCAATCGATACAGAGAGATCGTCTACGACGAGATCGAGTACCCGTCGCCAGCCGAGATCCTTGCGGAACTGGCAGTGCTTGAAGATGAGATTGCAGCGGGTCTCGACGACCTGCGAGCGTCGCTCTCGTGAAGACCGCGTGGGTACGCACGACGCTCGGTGAGATTGCCGAGATCGTGTCGGGCGCAACGCCCACGACATCGGTCGGGGAGTACTGGGGCGGCGGCATTCCGTGGGTGACACCCAAAGAACTCAACGGCCTTGAGGGGCCATCCATCGCGTCAACGGAACGCACGTTGACCGAGGCAGGCATGAAGAGCTGTGCGGCGTCACTGCTGCCGCCCCAGTCAGTACTGCTGAGTTCGCGTGCCCCGATTGGTCTTGTCGCCATCAACGATGTGTCAATGGCGACGAATCAGGGGTTCAAGAGCCTCGTCCCCGACGGCGACCGTGTTGATGCGAAGTTCCTCTACTGGTGGCTGCGCTGCCATCGCGCTCGTCTTGAGGCGATGGGGAATGGTGCGACCTTCAAGGAGGTATCGAAGAAGGTTGTGGACGGCGTAGCGATCGATCTGCCACCGACGGAGGAACAGCGGCGGATTGCGGCGGTGCTGGATGCGGCCGAAACGCTCCGGACGAAGCGCCGTCAGGCGCTGACGAAGCTCGATGAATTGCCGAGAGCTGTCTTCCATGAAGTGTTCGGCGACCCTGTCCGAAACGAACGCGGCTGGCCACTCCACACGCTGAGGGACGTCTGTCTGAAAATCCAGATCGGCCCATTCGGTTCGCTATTGCACAAGAGCGACTACGTCGAGGGAGGCATCCCACTTGTCAACCCAATGCACATTGTCGGGGGCACAATCCGGCCACATCGTAGGCAGACGATCAGCTTGCAGAAGTACGCCCAGCTTGAGGCGTACTGCATGGAGGTCGGTGATGTCGTGATGGGTCGGCGAGGTGAGATGGGCAGAGTCGCCATTGTTGGCGAATGTGAGGCCGGATTCCTATGTGGGTCTGGATCTCTCTATCTGCGTCCTGACCCCGACTCCGTCACGTCGCCCTACATCGCGGCTGCGCTGTCGAGTGCCCGAGGTCGGCGCCGCCTGGAGAACTCGGCGCAGGGCGTGACGATGCTCAACCTGAACAGCGAAATCGTCGGGGGCTTCGAGCTCGGCTTGCCTCCTATCGAGTTGCAACGCGAGTTCTCAACGACTTTGATGGCGCAAGGCGAGCTGAAGGCCGGGTTGCGCGGTCATGCGACAGCGCTCGACACGCTATTCGCGTCGTTGCAGCAGCGGGCGTTTCGGGGGGAGCTGTGAGTGAATCGCAGTTCTCGTTCCTCGAGGCTGAGTTTCAACCGGAGTTCGATTCGGCGTCGCGGGCCGAGGGGTACACGCTGTCGGATCCGGGTGCTGCGGTCATC
>JAPPKG010000246.1:0-22369 GCA_026914085.1 Caldilineaceae bacterium
CCATGCCGTGCCTCATCGACCGGGTGTCGATATTCGTAACAGGTGCCTATTCGAAGGTGTCCAGCCAGACCACGTCCCGCCTGTCCCATCAGATCCCCGTAGGTGACGGCCTTGTGCCTGCCCTCGCACCCGCCCCAACCGACGGACGCCACCGTACGGCCAGGCCCAGCGCCTGTACTGCGTCTCGCCCAAAGACGGCAAACAACTCCAGCCACCGCTGGCGCCGATTCCCCGCCAGACTGTTCCCACCCAAATCTGGGATGCACACGAAGGCAAAAGCGAGCAATAGGTTAGGGAAAGTGGGCGCGCTCGCACGCGGGCGCGACTGAGCTGAGGTAAGTCGGCTGATGCGGGTGCACGCTTGCTTTTCTGACGGAGTAACGGCAATATGCTGTGGAGAGCAGACGCCAGCCAAAGCTGTGAGAGGAGAACATATGCCGACCAGCAAAATGCAGGGCGTGTACCCCATCCTGGTCACGCCCTTCACTGAGGATTCGCAGATCGACGAAGAGAGCCTGCGCCGGCTGATCGACTTCAATCTGGAAGCCGGTGTTCACGGGTTGGGGGTTGCCCTGGGAAGCGAGGTCTATAAGCTGACAGAGGCCGAACGAGCCTGGATGACCCGTGTCGTCGTGGACCAGGTCGCTGGCCGTGTTCCGGTGGTTATCAACACAGGGGCGAATGGGACAGACCTCGCCGTTCATTACAGCCGCATGGCACATGAGAACGGGGCCGACGCCCTGATGGTGCTCCCGCCGTCCTTCTTTCCGGCAGGGCCGGACGAGATTACAGCCTACTACCGTGCCATCTCGGATGCTGTTCCCTTGCCCATCTTCATCCAGGACGTGGCCGCGTCGCCGATTTCTGCTGGCTTGGCAAGGAGGCTGGCCGAGGAGTGTGAATGGGTCCAGTATATCAAGGTAGAGAGTTTCCCCGTGGTAGAGAAGGTGGCGGCCATGTCGGCCGAAGCGGGTGATGTGCTGACGGTTTTCGGCGGCGCCGGGGGCGGTTACTTTATCGAAGAGATGCGCCGCGGCTCGGTTGGGACTATGCCGTTCTGTACCCAGCCCGAGGCATTTGTAGATATTTGGAACCGGGTGCAGGCAGGGGATGAGGCAGGCGCGTGGGAGACGTTTAACAAGCAGCTCGTTCCGATAGCCCGCCTCAGTGCCCAGGGCGCAGGCCTCTTTCACGGCGTCCACAAGGAGATTCTCGTCCATCGCGGTGTGATTCGGACGGCGGTTGTCAGGGCGCCTGCCGCATCGATAAACCCGCTGACGAGGGAGGAGTTGGGGACGCTATTGGAGGAACTGTATCCGAACGGCGACCAATGAGTGAAAAGGAATGCGAGAAAAAGGCTGCACTGCTGTTCAAATTAATCGTCTGAACATATATGAGAGGAAGGTTGAGGGACGATGAAGATAGTAGACATACAGGTGGTTCCGTTTCGCGTCGTGCGTGAGCAGTTTCATCAGGGCAGGTATAGCTTTCCGCGTGAGGTAACGCAGACGCTGATGAAGGTGATTACTGACGAGGGCGCAGAAGGCTACTATTTTGGCGGGCATGGACATGGCGACGCCGACGGTCTGACGCCGGAAGACCGGGCGCAGATGGAAGGGCGGCTCAAGAATATGGTTGTGGGGGAGGACCCCTATGACCGTGAGCGCTTCTGGCACTGGATGTGGGTGGCGAACGTCCCCGAGCATCTGCTGAGTGCGCTGGACTGCGCCCTGTGGGATCTCCAGGCGAGGGCTATGGGCCTGCCGCTCTACAAGCTGCTGGGCGGCTGCCGCGACAAAGTGAAGGCGTACGCCAGCACCTTTCCAAATGTGGGCAGCGTGGAAGACTATGCTGCGCATGCTGTAGCTTGCAAGCAGGAGGGGTATACGCACTACAAAATCCACCCCTACTATTTCTGGAATCCGGTGACGCACGAGGCAGTTCCGGGCCGGCCGTCGCACATTGAGAAAGACATAGAGGTATGCCGGGCGGTGCGGGCCGCCGTAGGTGACGACATGGTGCTGAGCTACGACCCATGGGGTACCTACCGGACCTATGAGGAGGCCTACAAAGTGGGGCGCGTGCTGGAGGATCTGGGCTACTACTGGTACGAGCATCCGATGAACGAGTATAGGGTCCAGCCCTACATAAAGCTGTGCCGGGAGCTGGATATTCCAATCCTGTCACCTGAGATCGCAGCTGGGAGCCTGTATACGCGCGCCGACTGGATACTGCGAGGCGCTTCGGACATGACGAGGATCGACGTGCTGCGCGGTGGAATCACCGGAGTGCGCAAGATGGTTGCGGTCGCGGAGGCGTTCGGCGTCAAGTGCGAAATCCACATGAGCGGTTTCGCGAACCTGCAGATCCTGGGTTCGACGAGCGAGGACACGTGTGAATACTACGAACGCGGGCTGCTGGCGCCGGGAATCGACTGCAATACGCCGCCGCCCTATCTGAAGGACATCGGTGACAGGATGGATAGCGAGGGATATGTCCACTTGCCGCAGGAACCGGGCATGGGTTACCAGATCAATTGGGACTATATCGAGGACAATCTGGTTTGACCGGCTAAGGCCGCGGGTCGGGCAAGCCCGCCGCGGCAAAAGGTCAGGAATCGTGCGGCAGAGAATCCACGCCCCGCCGCTGCCGATCCAGCTACCGAATCAGAATTCTACGCCCAGTTTTACATTTTCCTCCGGTGCGTTCGCGATCTTCGGATATTCTTCGAGCAGGTCGTTGAAGGGGACGACGGGCTGGACTACTGGCTCCGCCTTCAGGCTGCCGTCGCAAAGCAGGCGCCACACGACCGAGAAAATTCGGGTCTCATCCCAGTTGGGGTATTCCGGGTTTGGTTCGCTGCAGGCGCGGGAGAAGACGATGGTTGGCCGGTTGAAATGGGCTTCGGCGCCGAGGTCGAGGCCGGCCGGATAGCTGCCGGGCCAGGCGCCGGCGACAACCGTGCCCAGGTACGCGACGCCGCGCAGGGCGGCCTGCAATGCGCTGTAGTGGCCGCTGTAGTCTACGCAAACGTCCGCCCCGCGTCTGTCGGTAGCGAGCTTGATCTCGAGCCCGGCGTCGCAGGAAGTCGGGTCCATAACGATGTCTGCGCCGCACTCCTCCGCCACGTCGCGGCGCAAAGAGATGGGATCGACGGCAATTACAGGATAGGCGCCGGCCAGTTTGGCCAGTTGGACGACAAAGAGTCCAATGGCGCCCATGCCGAAAACCGCGACCGCGTCACCAAGGCGGATGTGGCCGTCGCGGACGGCACCAAGCGCGAAGTCGGCCGGGTCGAGGCAGACTGCCGCTTGCCAGGGGACCCCGTCCGGGAGTTTGCGCGCGTGGTCGGCGCGCCAGACGTGCTCCTGCCGAAATGAGCCGTGGGCAAAGACCGTATCTCCGAGACTGAAGTCCTGGACCTCTTTGCCGATCTCGGTCACCTCGCCAACGCACATGTTGCCCAGCCCGTTTGGATACTTCACCATCTGGCTTTCCTGCGTGAAGATATGCAGCTCGCCATCGTAGTTGCCGCGATGGCCGGCATAGCCTTGGAACATGGCCATTTCCGAGCCGTGTTTGGCCGCACCAAAGCGACTGCGGACGCGAATCTGGTCTGGACTTAGGGGAGGGCTTTCATATTCGCGGAATGCGACTTCCTCTCGGGCGGGGGCGATGAGCTCGGTGGGCATGGGAATCCTCCTGGAGGCGGTGACCCGGTTGGGAGCAGCCAGTTTCGACTCTTAAGTTGCTGATTGTACATCCTTCCTACTCCGTCGACAATTGTGTATGAAGGATCCACTATGCTATTCTATTCCCGATTCTGACAAACCAAACCTCCACCTACTGCAGATACTATGCCACTCTGGTTGACACGAAACGACGTTGAGAGTCTCCTGGATATGCCGTCTGCCATCGAGGCAGTGGGAGAAGCCTTCCGCCTGATATACGAGGGCGAGGCGGAATTGCCGGTGCGAGCCAATATACCGGTTGCCAGGCATGAGGGGAGCTTGATGTCCATGCCTGCCTACTTGGGCGGCGAGATGGATGCGCTGGGGGCCAAACTGATCTCCTTCTACGGGACGAACCCGACGCGGCGAGGGCTGCCAGCAATTCAGGGGAACGTAGTGCTCTTCGACGGCAGGACCGGGGCGTTGCTGGCCCTTATGGATGCCGGATATCTGACGGCGATGCGGACCGGTGCATCCGGGGGCGTTGCTACGCGCTATTTGGCGAAGGAGGACGCCCGGACCCTCACCATCTTCGGAAGCGGCGTGCAGGCCCCGTACCAGGTGGAGGCAGCCCTGTGCGAGCGGGCCATCGAGCGCGTATTTGTCCTGTCGCGGACGCCGGCAAATGCGGAGGCACTCGCAGTCAAGTTGGAGCAGATGTTCAACGTCTCGGCCCAGGGGACCGTCGATGTCAAAATGGCAGTTGAAGCGGCCGATATTCTGGTCACGGCAACAAGCACCCACGAACCTCTCTTCGATGGCGGCCTGTTGCGACCCGGTGTGCACATTTCCGGAATTGGTTCGCACCTTCCCTACGCAAGTGAAGTGGATGCCAGCGCAGTGCAAAGGGCCAAGGTTGTAGTCGATCAGATGAGCGCATGTCTGACCGAGGCTGGCGATCTGATCCGGCCGATCGAGGACGGTGTGTACGATGCCAGCCAGATTCACGCCGAGATCGGAGCGATAATTGCCGGGGACCAACCCGGACGCGAGGGCGGCGACGAGATAACTTTTTTCAAGTCGGTTGGCCTGGCAGCGCAGGATGTGGCGGTTGCCCGCGTGGTCTACGCCAAAGCGCTGGCGCAGGGCGTAGGCACTGAGTTGGACGGGTAACGCCTCGGATGGCGGAATCGTCACTGGCGGCAGAGCCCAGGCAGATCGCGTTCGATGCGCAGAATGCAGAGCACGTGCGCTGGACGGTGGCGGTCTGGAACCAGGCCGCCAATAGCAGTATTCCCCTCACCGAGAGATTCCTGAAATACAGCTTTACAGAAGATGCGGGCGTCGTACGGGCGGGCCGCATTGCATTCGTGCAAGACCGGCCCGCCGGTTTCGTGCTATGCAGCGTTCATCCCGGCGCGCCGCCGGCGATGCGTACTGAAGTTACCGGCTGGATAGAGGCGATTGCGGTGGCGCCAACCTACCAGAGGAAGGGGATCGGCAGGAGGCTGCTGGATTGGGCCCAGAACTGGCTGGACTCACAGGAGAATCCCTCTGCCTCCGGCCTTGTGAAAGTGGGCGGGGGCCCGCGTCACTTTGTGCCTGGCGTACAAGCCGGGTCCGATGCCGAACTGTTTTTCTTGGCATGTGGCTTCGACTATGAAGATGAGCCTTTTACCTGGGACGTGGCGCGATCTCTCAGCGACTACAGTCGGCCGGTGCTCGACCATGTGCCGGCGGCAGCGCGGCCTGGTCAGCCGGGTCAAGAGGGAGATGTGTTGGGCTTTCTCGCCAGTGAGTTTCCGGGAAGGTGGCACTGGCAGGCTGAGAGGTTTCTGGAGGAGGGCGGACGAATATCGGACTTTATGTTGCTCTGGACGGAAGAGGGCGTGCAGGGATCTTGCCGGCTTACGTTTGAGGATTCGGTCAATCCGATTGACCGCTACTTCCCGTACCAGCTGCCGCGTCCGTGGGGACAGCTTGGTTGGATCGGGATAAGCGCGCATTTGCGAGGGCAGGGGCTGGGCATCTTTCTGCTGGATGCCGGGCTGAGGCGGTTGCACAACAGTGGCGTCAACGGGTGCGTAATCGACTGGACGACATTACTCGACTTTTACGCCAAGTGCGGGTTCCTTCCCCATCGGAAGTGGGCTAAGCTTTATCGGACCAGGGGCAGCAATGGGTAGCCCGGCATTTAGGACCGGAAATTCTCCCCTATGAGCATGAACGCTACTGCGCCTGCAATGAAAATCATTGGACTCATGAGCGGCACATCCGCTGACGGTATCGACGCGGTCCTGGCTGAAATCTCGGGAACTGCTGACAATCCCCTGATGCGTCAGATTGCATTTGAGAGCGTTCCTTGGGACCAAGAGGAGCGTGAGGCCATTATGCTTCTGATAGTTGGGCAGGGTGATACGCGCACTATGAGCCGGGCGGGGTTCTTGTTGGGAGACCGGTTCGCCGAGGCTGCGCTGTACATAGTCGAAAAGAGTGGGTTTGACATAGAGGACATCGATCTGGTCGGTTCGCACGGGCAGACAGTCTGGCACGAGGTCGAAGAAGACGGCACGGTTCAGTCGACTCTTCAGATTGGGGAGGCGGCGGTGATCGCCGAGAGAACCGGGCTTACCACGGTGGCCGATTTTCGCGTGGCCGACGTCGCGGCGGGAGGACAGGGAGCGCCGCTCATACCAGTCTTCGATCAATTCTTCCTGCGCCCAAAAGCTGGTTCGACGGGATGCCGGGCTGTTCAGAACATCGGCGGCATCGGCAACGTAACGTTTCTACCGCCGGAAGGGCGTTCCGGAGGGATCCTGGCCTACGATACCGGACCGGGCAATGTCCTGATCGACTGGGCAGCGGGTCAGACAACCGACGGTGCCCTGCAATTTGATAAGGATGGCGGGTTGGCCGCAAGGGGCAGTTGCAACGATAGTCTGGTTGAAGGCTGGCTTGCACATCCCTATTTCCTACAGCCTCCTCCCAAGTCGACAGGTCGGGAGCTTTTCAGCCATGCGATGGCCAAACAGTACCGTCAGGAGGCCGCCGACGCGGGGCTCTCGAACCAAGATTTTGTCGCGACCGTGACGGAGCTGACGGCGGCTTCGATTGCCGAGAGCTATCGTCGGTTTGCCCCTGCGCCGGTAGCTGAGGTAGTTGTCTGCGGGGGTGGTGCACGCAACCCGGTGCTTCTGGAAAGGTTGGAGGCGCAGTTGACCCAGAGGTGCCGGCGACAGGTTGCAGTTGTGCGCTATGGCGAACTGCCAGGGATCCCGGGAGACGAGGAGTCGAAGGAGGCTCTGGGCTTTGCCCTGCTGGCGTGGCTGGCGATTCATGGCGAAGCGGGCAATGTGCCCGCGTGTACGGGCGCCAGCGGAGAGCGCATACTGGGCAAGATTGCGCCGGGACGGAATCTCCGGCGAGTGTTAAGCAAGCTGTAGACACGCCCTGCTCACCTCGCAGCGGTGTCCTGATTACATCATAGAGACCGGGTCGATGTCGATGCGCCAGCCGAAAGGGATGTCGATGCCTTGCAGGAATGCCGAGGGATCCGCCGCCCGAACAATGATCTGCCATCGATAGTAGCCGCGGTAGCGCGCATAAGGTGCGGGGGCAGGGCCCAGCAGGTCGACACCTTCGCCCCAGATACCCATCTCCTCGGCGCGTTGCTCTAACTTCCTCATCATCCGGTTAGTCTGACCTTCGACCGTTTCAAGTTTCTTGTGCCAGAAGATCAACCGGGCCAGCCTGCTGACTGGTGGGTAGTGCTGCTCGCGTCGGAATTCCATTTCCCGCTGGTAAAAGGCGTGGTAGTCGTGTCCGGCCGCTGCCTGCAGCGCGTAATGCTGGGGCGTGTAGCTCTGGAAGATGACCCGACCACCTCTGCGGCTGCGACCGGCGCGGCCTGCCACTTGTGTCAATAGCTGGAATGTACGTTCCGGGCCGCGGAAGTCCGGCAGATAGAGGCCCACGTCTGCGGCGACGACGCCGACCAGAGTGACGAGCGGCAGGTCCAGCCCTTTGGCGATCATCTGTGTACCGATAAGTACGTCGGCCTCGTAGGAGGCAAATCGATCGAGGATCTTTTCGTGGCTGTCCTTGCGACCGGTGGTATCGCGGTCCCAGCGCAGGAGGCGCGCGCGCGGGGCGATTTGGCTGACCAGTTCTTCTATGCGCTGCGTTCCGGTGCCGAAGAACCGAATGCGATGACTGCGGCAGGACGGGCAGTGTTCGGGAGTCGGTTCGCGACCATTGCAGCGGTGACAGATGAGCTGGGCAGCACGTTCGTGGAAAGTGAGGGGCGTTTCGCAGCGGGCGCATTCGGCGACAAATCCGCAGTCGCGGCACATTACAAATGAGTGCGTGCCGCGGCGGTTCAGGAAGAGGATGGCCTGTTCCCCAGCGTCGAGAACTGCGTGCAGCTCGGACTGAAGACTGCGGCTGAAGATGCTCCGGTTGCCGGCGCGCAACTCCTGGCGCATGTCCACGATTTCAACGGGAGGCAGTGCGGCGTATGCAGGAGGTCCAGCCTTTTCCTGCGGGAGGGCATCATCCAGTTCGCCATGGCCCACAACCCTGTCGGGCATTTCAAGCAGCTGCAGCCTGTCCTGTTGCGCGGCATGGTAAGAGTCCAAAGACGGCGTGGCAGTTCCGAAGATCAGGGCGCTGCCGGTTGCTTCTGCCAGTTGGATGGCAACTGTGCGTGCATCGTAGAAGACGGTAAAGCTGCCCCACTCGTCAGTGTCCTGCTTGTAAGTGGACTCGTGTTCTTCGTCGACCACGATGAGACCGAGCCGGTGCAAGGGAGAGAAAAGAGCGCTGCGGGCGCCGACAATGACATCGATCTGGCCGTCCCGTGCCCTGCGCCAGACATCGTAGCGCTGGCTTGGGTTCAGCCCAGAGTGAATTACCGAAACCCGATCTGGAAAGCGGCCGGCGAAGCGGGCAACGGTCTGTGGTGTGAGTGCAATCTCAGGTACGAGGACGATGGCCTGGCGATTGCGTGACAGTGTTTCGGCGATTGCACGCAGGTAAATTTCGGTCTTGCCGCTGCCAGTTGCACCGTGGAGAAGGAAGCTCCCACTCCGAAGAGACGCCTTCACAGGCCCTTCTGCCTCCGAGCACCGATTCAGGGGTTCGTCTTGCGTAGAGGGGAAGCAGGTCCTGCTGATTTCATCCCAGACCTTTCGCTGTTGGTCGGTCAGTCCGGGGGGATCTGTCCTTGGATAGATACGGCCGCCGAGAGGGTCCCGGTAACGCACTTTCTGTTCGAGCCGGATCAGTCCGGCGTCTCTCAATTTGCGCAACATTGCAAGATCGGTATCTACCGTCTTGTATAGGTCGGTCTTCCAGACGGGAGTTGTGACCTCAGCAAGGTACTTCAAGACCGGCTCGTATCTTGACGTACCCCGCATCCTCAGGATGGCATCTTCTGTGGCCGAACGCGAATGCGCTAGGGTCACACAGTCGTCTGTTACGCGTACTAGCCCCTTTTCCTCCAAAAGAGGAATAAAGTCTTCCGGCGGAAATTCGCAGGCAACTCTCAGTTCATCCAATGTCAATGTGAACGACGGTGAATCCAGTAGTACCGCCAGGATCTGATCCTGTTTCCTCGTCCGTCCAAATTTGAACAGACTTTCGCGAACAGACTTTGGATCGATAAGCAGTTCAATCTGTTCCTCCCGTTTGACACGGACTCTGGTAGCCGCGCCGCTCTTGCTGAGCAGGCCAGGCGTCAGGAAGAGCTTCACTGCTTCCGAGATTGGCGCCGCGTAGTAGTCGGCAATCCAGAATGCCATGGTCAGCTGGGCCGGGTTCAGGACGGGTTGCGGACGGGCGAGTCGAACGATCGCTTTGGTCTCGACGGGAGACGAGGTCGCGGGCCCTACAACGATTCCCTGAACTTCCTGCGGGCCAAAGGGGGCCCATACCAGGTGCCCCGGCTCTACCTGACCTTTCAGGTTGGAAGGCAGATGATAGTGGAAGGTCTGAAAACGCGCCGCCCCGCCGGTACGCTGGTGAACCGAGTCCGGCCCTTGAAGATTGAGGGAGAGATTCAGTGCGCCATCTCCATCGACGCCACCCAAGTCACTGCCTGGCGGCGGGACGTCATTTTGCCTGAATGAACGGCGTATGGGGATGAATATGATTACTTCAACTAGGCTCTTCTCGACTGACACGGGATGTCCCTCTGGACAGTGTGGCTCATATGTTCCGTCTGAACCAAGGGAATTGTAACCCCGGAGCGGCGCGCCCGCCAAGGGCGCGGTCCTTCCCAAGGCAACCGATTCAAAGATGAGATTTACCTTCGCCGCAACAAGGGTTACAGGAGAGCGAGGTTAGAGACGGCCTTGACTTCGGGCATTACCAACGGCGACGGCGCTGAAAGGTGAGAAGCAGTGTGATGCGAAAGATTGCGGCGTAGACGTACACTTGCCAGAGCCCGACAGGAAGGGCCAGGGCAGCAGGCAGGTAGGCGGTGACGGGGTGTCCGATTATTGAGGCATTTAGAGAGCTAAAGAGGACGGCCAGCAGGCCGTAGCAGACCAGCCCGAGAACAACGCCCATGAGCGGCTGAATCATTGAGCGCAAAATGTATAGGCGGTCGAACTCCTCATGCACTCGCATTCGCTCAAAGAGGAATGAAATGGTGCCCAGCCAGCCGCCAATTCCGCCGCTTGCCACCGTCCACAGCAGTGAATAGTAGTGTGACGTGTTCCATCCTGTGCTGGATGAGATCACCAGGATTACTTCATTGACATCGAGCGGATAGAGATAGAGGGCGGCGCCAAGTCCACCCAAGGCGGCCAACCAGAGGATGAGGAGACCGAACGTGCGCAGTGCGATGCCGCGTGAACGACTGCGGCTGGACTTGGCGCGTTCGATTATCTGCCTGGCCTGTTGAATATTGTACTGAGCCCGCTCGATACGGTGGGGCTGGCCGGCTATGATCTCCCTGGCCTCACGCAAAAGGGACAGGGCATGGCCTGTGTTTTCGCGCCGGGTTTCCCGAAACCGTTCGATTGCTTCGTAGAGGCCGGTGATTTCTTCTTCAATCAGTTGCGCGTCGGACGAGAGAGATTCGGGCGCCACGTGGAACTGTAGCCATTCGGGCGGGGGCGCTACCGTTACGGGATTGTCCAGAAGCGATTCCGATTGCGTCCGAGTATTTTGAATTGGAAATTGCGGCTCTTGTGGCCTTGTCTGGTCTGCTGGACCCTGGCCCGACTGTGTATGGGGCAGGTCTTCCCCGTCGGACTGATCGACTTTGCGGGGAGACTGGTCGAGGAATCCCTGTCTGGAAAACGTTCCAGAGGTGGGCTCTGTATCTTGCCGGATAGAGGGTTGGGACCACTGGCGCGATTCCGCGGCGGGATCAGGGGAGCCGGATGTGGCCGAACCTGGGACGGATGCATCCGGCACCGCCGCATCGCTTTGAATCTGGTCAGGTGTCGGGGCGCTTTCCAGTCCGGGCTGCACTGTCTGGCCGGAATGCAAAACCGGTTCTTGCTGGTCCTCGGCTTCTCTTGTTGGCGCCGACGCGATGCCTTCCGTAGAGTCGCGAGTTGAGTCGGAGTCCGTGCTTGCGGCCATCTGCTCAAGGAGAAACTCGGCGCGTTGACGCAGCGCGGCCAACTGTGCCGCCGATTCTTCGAGCATTTGCAGGGAAGACAACTCTTCCCGCGCCAAGTCGTTCGGACCTGGACCCGCCTTACTTTCTTCGGTCGGATTTGGGCTGCCGTCCGAAGATGCAGAGGCGTTTTCAGATTCGGAATTCAATATAAGCTACAGTTCATTTGCAACGCCAAATGCCCGGAGGCGGCACCGGTTTGACGGAATCCCCACCGCCCAACAGTGAACAGACGACTGTCTAGTACTATATCATACGGTATAATTCAGCGAAAAAGGCTGCCTCTGAATTCCAGTGAGGGCCCGCGAACCGTTCAACTTAGAAAGGCGGCGTCGGGTGAGCGCTCTGCAGTCTGAGATCTGGTAAGATAGTGCTTTGGGACACTTTCCGAAGAACTGATCTTTCTGGCCTGGCATGACGTTACTTGGGCTACGCCTGCTCACTCCTCCCTGATTCTTTCACATCGCTCAGAATCGAGGAGGGGGTTAGATTTCAGGGTTGACTGTAGCCAGGCCAACGTGCTTTCTGAGAGGCGAAATGCAATTGGGGAAGAAATTGAGCCGCCAACGGTGTGCGCGCGCAAAGTTTGAGCACTGCGGCGGGCATTGTGAAAAGCACTTCAAGCGAGGAATCCGAATCCAGTTTTTCTTGAAATCCTGAGTTCAAGGATGGTTGACGAATGGGTGGCATAGGGGTAAAGCTCAGTATGAGACGTGAGAAACTGGTCGCTGGATTCAAACCTTCTATCTCTCCAAGACGGCTCTCTAGTACGTGAGGGCGTGTTGCGGAGGCCCAGAGGAACTCCAAATGGCCGGCCACCTGCATCTGCAGCGGCCAGTGGCCCGAATTCGCGGCAACAGATTCAGGAGAGAAGTGAAAAGGGGAAGTGAAGACAGGATCTCTTTGCGACTAGCTGCATTTCACGCATCGTCCAACATGGGGTGTGCGCAGCGGGAAGGGAGCCATCGCGAGGTAGGAAAGGGATAGCGAAAACGCGGAGTAACGAAATTGGCGCTAGATTTGACAGTCACAGTGAATGCCGCGTATAATTGACTATTGGTAGTCATTCTGAATTGTTCATTTGGAGAGGGAAAAGATGCCGAAACGAACCTGGCAACCGAAGGTTCGCAAGCGGTTGCGCACACACGGCTTTCGCAAACGAATGAGTAAGCCCGGCGGACGCAATGTGTTGAAGCGCCGCCGACTTAAGCGGAGGACAGAACTTTCAGTCCAGCTTTCAACGCGTAAGAGAACATTCTGACAGCGCGCCCCTAAAACTGCTGCGTGACCGGCAGCGCATCGTGGGTACGAGAGTGGATGAGCAGGAAGGTGTGGGACATCCTCAACGAAGTGCGAAGCTCGTTCACTCACATGGCTTGGCTTACAGCCAGCAATTGTGTGTTTGCTGAATCTTTCGGACCTTTAGCGGCGTGAGACGACGCTTCCGAGTACGGGACAACAGTCGGTTCCAGGAGATTCGCCGCAAAGGCAGATCGTATAGTAGCCGTTTTGCCGTATTGTGCATTCTCGAGAATCGCCTTCCTTACAGCCGTTTCGGTTTTTCCGTGAGCCGCCGGATTGGAAACGCGGTCCTGCGAAACCGCGTGAAGAGGCGGATGCGAGAATCGGTGCGGTTACACATGGACCAGATTCAACCTGGTTGGGACTGTGTCGTGATTGCCCGAACACCGATTCGAAAGGCTACGTACGGTCAGATTGACGACACCTTTTCCCGACTCTTTGCGCGTGCAGCGCTCTTGGTCTCTGAACTGGGCCGAAACGAGGCTAAGGCCTGGGAGGGCTGAGTTGTGCGCGCTGTCCTGCTGCTTCTTATCAGTCTCTATCAGAGAGGCATCTCGCCTCTCATGGGAAGCAATTGCCGCTTCTTTCCGACTTGCTCACAGTACACATATGAGGCGGTGGAGCGATACGGGGCGGCTCAAGGGGCGTGGATGGGTTTGCGGCGCATCTGTCGTTGCCATCCATGGAATCCCGGAGGTTTTGACCCTGTTCCTTGACAGGTATTGTCAAACTCACCTGTTTTCGTCGCATTCACTTTAAGTTAACCCATGTCGAGCGTTGAAATGCGGATTGCCGGGTTGCAGACCTTTTGCTTGATACATTTCGACAGAGGGTCAAGGGAAAAGGATGACTCATGCAGGTGATGCGGTCGGACAACTCGAGGTTGAGGAGCGACCAAAGCAGCAAAGGTCGTGAATTTGGCCGGCCCTGCCCGCGCCTGTGTTTGGTGCGGCGATTAGGAGAAATACTGTGAATCGCAGAAGGATTCTTTGGCTGTTGATCCTGGTATCGGCGGCGCTTCTACTTGGCGGTTGCGGCGTACCGCGCGAAGGCGTGGTGGACTGGAACACGGCCGAGGCAGATGGATGGTGGCAGGTCGTCATCGTTTTCCCTCTGGCAAAGTCTCTAATCTGGCTGAATACAAGCCTGGTAAACTGGGATATCCCCTACAGCTGGGGCTTTGCGATCATCCTGTTCACGATAATAATCAAGATGATCACGTTCCCCTTGACGATGATCCAGATAAGGAGTATGCAGGCGCAGAAGAGCCTGCAGCCTCAACTTCAGGAGCTCCAGAAAAAGTACGGAAAGAACCGCGACAAGATGGCGCAGGAGCAAATGAAGCTATATCGGGAGGCAGGGGTTAACCCGCTCAGCGGCTGCTTGCCAATGGTCGTACAGATGCCGGTCCTGTTTGGGCTGTATTCGGCTCTGGTGGCGTTGGGTCCTGCCTTGACGGATGCTCGCTTCTTCTGGATTCCCGATCTTGGCTTTCCAGAATTCACGCGCGGGCTTGCCTGGATCCCCGAAAAATTCAATGAGGGCGAGTATCTGCTTCTGCTGGCCTACCTTGTCTTACCGGCCTTGCTCATGATCAGCCAGGTCTACATGCAGAGGATGACGACAGCGACCACGCCGACCGGCAGCGAAGGTCAGGCCGGCATGATGAAGCAGATGACAACGATCATGACCTTAATGTTCGGCTTCTTCACATTGCAGGTGCCGGCAGGTCTGTCGTTGTACTGGGTGACGAGCAACCTGCTGCAGTTGGGACAAACATACATCGCCAACTACGTGAGTGGTGTAAATAACCCGATCGCCCCGGCGGCGCCGCAGGCCTTGACGGCCACGGCCGGTGCTGGTTCTTCTGATGGAGGTTCGACAGTCGCCCCTGCTGCAGAAGTAAAGGAACCCCAACGCAAGAGGACGCCTCATCGTCGACGGAACCGGCGCAATCGAAAGAGAAGATAAGATGAATGAAGGTCAGAGCTACGAGTACAGGGCAAAGACCGTCGAGGCGGCCGTCAATGAGGGATTGCGCCAACTGGGAGTTTCCCGGGATGACATCGAAATTGAAGTGATCGACGAGGGGAGTCGCGGAATCCTGGGAATTGGCGCCTCCGATGCACACGTTCGTCTGACTCGCAGAATTGAGGACTTACCTTTGGCAGCTCAGGCTGAGGAAGCCAGTACTGTTTCAGAACTTACTGCGAGCGTAGCAGAAACAGTGCCTGAGTACGAGACCCCTGGCGAACTCGAGTCAACGACAGCGGATGACCCTGGGCCAGTCGAAGACGACGTCGCGCCGATCTCGGCTGCTGACTCGGATTCTGCCGCGAATGTTGAAGAGGATGAAGGCGACGCGGAACTGGAGGACCTCGCGTTCGATCTGCTGAACCAGATGTTGGTGCATTTGGGCATCGAAGCCGAAATCGAGGTTTCCTGGCAGGACAATCCTGAGGACAGTGACCGGGCACTCTGCCTGAATGTTGTCGGCGAGGAGTCGGGCGTCCTCATCGGTCGCAACGGCGAGACTCTGGCGAGCATGCAGTACCTTATCAGGCTCATGGTCAACCAGGAGATTCATCGTTGGAAAAACATCGTTGTCGACATTGACGGCTACAAGCAGAGAAGAGCTGAGCAGCTCAGCCAGCTGGCCCACCGCCTTGCTGAGCAGGTCGTCGCCTCAGGGAGACCGGCATCATTGGAACCGATGCCGGCAAGTGAGCGCCGCCTCGTCCACATTGCGTTACGCGACCACGAGCACGTCTATACCTCAAGCACCGGAGAGGACACGCGGCGCAAGGTCCAGATCTTGCTTAAGTGATTGAGGCAAACACTCCGTTCGCTTGTTGAACTGTTGCAGCGTGGAGCAGCTTCTCAGGGACGGTCTCTTGCCAGTGCGATCAGGCTTCGGTCGACCGCAAACCACCGAAGTCAGGTGTATCAGTCGCAAACTGCTCACGAACTGTCCATGTCGATCGATTTGCTGGCGATAGGAACTGTAACGCGAGACATCGCGATTGCAGATCCATCCGCGACCGACTATGTGCTTGGGGGGACAGTCAGTTTTGCGGCAGTTACGGCTGCGCGACTCGGTCGCCGATCGGCAGTTCTGACTCGAGCAGGTGATGACATTGATCTCTCTGATTTGCAGAGAGTGGCCGACCTCCACGTACTGCCTTGCGAAAATACGACGACATTCGCGAATCTCTACTCACCAGACGGCCGTGTCCAGTACTGCTTCACACCTTCGCCGCCTATCGCTGCCGTGGACATTCCCCCGCAACTAAGGGCACCCCATATCGCTCTCCTTGGCCCTCTTGTGAACGAGGTACGCGCTGAGGTGGCAACCACTTTTGACTCCGACACACTTGTGGCAGCCGTGCCCCAGGGCTGGATGCGCCGGTGGGACGAAGACGGCAGGGTATTCCCGACCCCGTGGACGGATATGGCGGTAATCCTGCCCCATCTGGACGCACTCATTTTGTCGATTGAGGACATTGACGGCGACTTGAGTCAGGTGGAGGAGTTTCTCAAGTACGTGCCGCTCGTGGTACTTACGGAGTACCGTGACGGGAGCACGATCTACAATCGCAAGCCTGAGTCAGAGGTTGAAATTGTCCCGATTCCTCCTCGTCCGGCAAACGAAGTAGATCCTACCGGCGCCGGCGACATCTTTGCAACTGCATTTCTGCTGCGGCTCGATGAAACCGGCGACCCGCTCGACGCGGCCCGCTACGCAAATGTAGCAGCCTCTTTCGGCGTTGAGGGTCAGGGCGTGACACGGATTCCCAGCCACAAGCAAGTCTTGGACTACATGGCCCGGCATCCCTGGCGGCATTCCGCTGCCTAGCCTGTAAGGAACCCATAGGCGAGATGGCCCACTCAAGTGCCTACCACCATATGCAGTTGAGAGTGCGATGACAGCTCAGATTTTCGCGATCGCCAACCAAAAGGGCGGCGTGGGCAAGACCACGACTGCAGTGAACCTCTGCGCCTACTTGGCCGGGGCGGGCTGCCGTGTTCTTCTTGTTGACAGTGATCCGCAGGCCAATGCCACAACCAGCTTGGGTATCGACCCCAGGAAACCGGGAACAAGCCTCTACGATGTCCTCATTGAAAATAGGCCCGTTCAGGAAGCCGTTACGGAAACAACGCTGCCTGGACTGAGCCTGGTGCCCGCCAACCTCGATTTGGCTGGCGCAGAAGTTGAAATGGCGGCGAGGATGGCCCGCGAACAGCTCCTTTCCAAGGCCTTGCAGCCTCTTCACTGCGAGTTCGACTACGTGTTTATTGATGATCCTCCTAGCTTGGGCCTGATCACGATAAACGGTTTGACTGCCGCAGATGGGATTATCATACCGGTCCAGTGTGAGTACTTGGCCCTGGAGGGATTGAGCCAGTTGCTGAGCACGATCCATCAGGTGCGTAAGGTCCTGAATGCACGATTGAAGGTCGCCGGCGTGCTCTTGACAATGTCGGACGTGCGCACGAATCTAAGTACGCAAGTGGTCGAAGACGTTAGGGAACACTTCCCCTTGGAGACGTTCGATACGCTGATACCCCGCTCGGTTCGCCTCAGTGAAGCGCCTAGTCACGGTCTGACGATACTTGGCTACGCGCCAGACAGCGCTGGCGCGCTGGCATACGGGGAACTGGCCGCTGAATTCATGAGTCGTTTTCCTACTAAGGTCGGGGCGGCCCCCGCAGGTCTGCCAGGCCCACGGTCTCCGGGTTCCACGGTGGCTTAGAGATGAGCAGAGAATCAGGTTCAGACCAATTTAACCCCCGCCGAAGGCACGGACTTGGCCGCGGGTTGGGCGCGTTGCTCGGTAGGTCAGACACGTACGACGATGTCGGGACCGATGAGCAGGTCGATCCGGAGAGCGGCGGGGGGATCAGCGAAGTTCCTATCGGGGACATAGAGCCGAATCCCCACCAGCCGCGTACGCGCTTTGAGCCAGCAAGTCTGGTTGAACTGGCTACGTCGATCCGCGAACACGGGGTCATTCAGCCGGTAATCGTAGCCAAGCGTCCTGATCAGCCGCATCGCTACTGGCTGATTGCAGGAGAGAGGCGCTGGCGGGCTGCGCGCCAGGCTGGGCTGTCGGTCTTGCCAGCGGTCGTGCGCGAAGCGACATCCCAACAGTTGCTGGAACTCGCCCTGGTCGAGAATTTGCAGCGCGACGATCTGGGCCCCCTGGAGGAAGCCGCTGCCTACAGCGTGTTGATTGACCAGTTCAGCCTGACCCAGGCGCAGGTCGCGTATCGTGTGGGAAAGAGCCGGTCGGCGGTTGCCAACGCAGTACGCCTCTTGGGCCTGCCTACCGAGGTCCAGGCAGCACTGAATGATCGGATGATCAGTGCCGGCCACGCACGCGCCCTCCTCAGCCTCGACGGCGACGAAGAAAAATGTCGGGCTCTCGACCAGATAGTTGCGCGGGAGCTGAACGTACGGCAGGCCGAAGAGCTTGTCCGAAGGTGGCAGGATGAACCCGCCGTGAAGGAGAGGGAGGAGGAACCTTCACATTTGCAGGCACAGTTGCGTTACTGGGAAAACCGTTTTCGAGACCGGCTCAGCACGAAGGTGAATCTCGACCGAAAGGCCGACGGTAGCGGTCGGCTCGTCATTCATTTCTATAGCGATGAGGACCTTGAGACGATTTACCGAGAGATCGTCGGAGATGAATCGGACTGAAAGCTCAGGTCTGTGAGCGAGACGCCGCCGGGGAAGTATAGTCTGGTCGTCAGTTCCCCATTTGGGTGTACACCTCCTCTGATCTTCAGTTTAGTGTTGGCTGGAATGCCGAATGGTTGAACAGATTGGCGAAGCACTTCAGGCAGAACTGAATCTGGTTGCAGAGAAGCTTGAAGATGCGGTAGCCGATCTTCCGGCTGGGCTGGCGCAGTTTGTCCGCAGCGAATTGGCGGAGAATCAAGTGTTGGCCGGCGTTGTGCTGGCTTCCGCCGCGCCAGTGAGAGATTCGGTGGAAGATGAGTCCCGCAGGGTGGCACTGGCCGCGGCACTGGAGCTACTGCAGATCGCCCTGAACATTCACCGCCTTTTGCTAAGGCCCGAGCAGACCGGCTCGATAGACAGTTTCCTGCTCGGCGGAACGATCCTGGCCGGCGACTACTGTTTCAGCCGGGCGGCCGTGCTGGCGGCGCAAACCAGGCATCCGCAGGTGGTAACTGTTTTCGCGGAGCTCCTCCAGCAGGTAAGCCAAGCCAATTTGAGACGAGTCATCGCCGAGGATGGCGTTGGCGCGGACCACACCGCATTCGACGAGCGGGAAGCTCTGCTTCACAGCGGTGCAACTGCCGGCGCACTGTTGGCGGGGCTCAGCCAAGAAGAACAGGAGGCTGTAGTCCAGTATGCCGCATCTCTTGGACGAAATAGGAAGCGCGACGGGACCAAATGCTTCGACGCAGTGGCGGGAGCGACCTTCGACAGCCTGCCCCCGCGTCAGAAGGAGCGCTGGCGGGAGCTTGCATCGAGTCTCTGATTCCTGATATGGGCTGGGCCGCAACCGGAGTTTAGCGTGTCCTCAAAAAAAGCACTTTTCCTCACCACACCAAACAGTTACCGGACGCAGGACTATGTCGACGCTGCGACGCGTCTGGGAATCGACGCAATAGTGGCGGTGGACCTGCCTGGGATGCTTGCTGAAGAATGGAACGTCCCCCTCGGCGCAGAATTTGGCCGCCCTGATAAGGCCGCAGAGAAGATTGTCGAAGCGCTGGCCAATTCGGGCGGGTCAGACAGTGGCGAAATCTGTGTCGATGCCGTCCTGGCGCTGGATGACTCCGGGTCCCGGGTAGCGGCGTTGGTTGCGGCAGAATTGGGACTACCCCACAACGAGCCAGTGGCGGCGGAAGCTGCCCGCAATAAGTTCCAAATGCGGACGTTGCTTGCCGCGTGCGGCGCTCCCGTACCCGAATTCCGCGAGTTTCAAACAAGTGACAACCTGAAAGAGATAATCGCCCGAACGGAGGAGGAAATCGGGTACCCGTGCGTGGTCAAGCCTGAGGAGTTAAACGGGAGCCGCGGTGTCATCAGGGCAAACCTGCGCTGCGAGTTGGCTGCCGCGGTGAGAAGGCTGACTGCCCTGATTGGGCGCGAACAACCATTTCTGATTGAGGGCTACATTCCAGGGGTAGAGGTCGCTTTGGAAGGCCTCTTGGATAGAGACCGACTGCACTGTCTGGCCTTGTTCGACAAGCCAGACCCACTGGAAGGGCCATACTTCGAGGAGACGATATACGTTACCCCCTCAAGGCTGCCTCCTGAAGTGCAGAATCAAATCGCAGAGACGACAGAGGCGGCGGCGCGGGGATTGGGCCTGCAGACGGGACCCATTCACGCTGAGCTGCGGATCAATGTCGAGGGTCCATGGATTGTGGAGGTCGCAGGGCGGTCGATAGGTGGACTTTGCTCGCGAATCTTGCGGTTTGGAATGGAGGTCGGCAACGGCAGTTCGCTGGAGGAGCTGATTCTGCGGCAGGCGTGCGGTCTGCCACTGGAAAGCCTGGAGCGGGAGTCACAGGCCGGCGGAGTAATGATGATTCCGATTCCTGAAGGGGGTATTTTGCGCCGCTTGAGCGGCGTTGGGGAGGCGAAGGAGGTGGCGGGAATCGAGGATGTTCAGATTACTGCACGGTTGAACCAGTCCCTTGTTCCCCTGCCTGAGGGCGATGCCTATCTGGGCTTCATTTTTGCCAAGGGACCGTCGCCGGCAGCCGTGGAGGATGCGCTGCGACAAGCACACTCGTTACTAAAGTTCGAGATCGACCCGGAGTTTGCGTTGGTACAGTAATGACCGCCGCTACTTCCGGGGTGCCCCTTTGCCCGCAGGCACGCCTTTGCCCGCACCCGGAGTTCCTTCAGGTGTCCACCCTTCCGGCATCTGGGCGCCAACCCCGAAGAAAAACTCTTCCATCTGCTCGGCCAGAAAATCACGTGACTGCTGATCGCCGAGGCTGAGGCCGTAATGGTTTATGAGGACGACCGAGTACTGCATCCACATATCCCAGGCAGATTGCGAAATGTTCTCAAAGATCCGCTTGCCCAACTCGCCCGGATAGGGGGGCGACTCCAGTCCGGGCAGTTCCTGTCCGATCTTTGCACACTGTACCAGGTGAGCCATTTTTTGCTCCCAACCTAATAAAGAGTCAACTGTGGCCACAATTATACGGCCTGAGCCGAGTCTGTGTCAAAGGAAATGCGTACCCTTTTCATGGGAATGTCCGGACAGTTCAGCCACATTGTGCTGGAGAGGCTTCTAGCTCGCGGTATCAATGTGGTCGCGGTACTGCTCACCGGGCCGAAAAATGTCCCGCTCCGGGCGGTTTTTCCTGCTGCCGGCACCGACTTGCCTACCCAGGGGGAAGAGTTCGAACTACCGCTACTGAACCCGGCCGTTACCTTGGCGACGACGGCTCTGGAGGAGAAATGTGTGAGCAGGAGCGGCGGGCAGGGCAACTCTGCTTCGCATGTGGCCAGCGTGTCAGGAAGCCCTCTGGCACTCGCCGCAAATAAGGGCATTCCTGCATATGAATGCGGGAAGGTCGGCCATCAGGAGACTACCGGCTGGTTGAAGGAGTTGGCGCTCGACGTTGTTAGTGTGGCCTGCTGGAACAGCGTTATTCCTGCGCCTGTACTGGAGATTCCTCGATTCGGATTTCTGAATGTGCATCCTTCGCTACTGCCCGCCTACAGGGGGCCGTTTCCGCTTTTCTGGCAATTTCGCAATGGGGAAACGGAGACGGGTGTAACGGTTCATTGGATGGACGCGGGCCTCGATACGGGTGACATTGCGGGGCGGCGAGAGATTCGATTCAGGGATGGAATCCGAGGCGCCAGCGCTGAAGCGCTTTGCGCGAAGTCAGGGGGAAACCTGCTGGCCGAGTCTATTGGAAGGCTGTCGCGGAGTGACGCATTAAGGCAACCCCAGCCTTGGGGGGGGACCTACTATCCCGCGCCCTCACAAGACGACTTCACCCTCGATTCCAAATGGCACGCGAGGAGAGTATTCAATTTCATGCGGGGGACCGCTGAGTGGGGTATACCTTTCAGCGTAGAATCGGACGGTAGATTGTACCGGCTGAGTGACGCGATACAATGGCAGGAGGACGCTTCATCGGAAACGCCAGATTGCGGAATGGTATGGGCTTCCTTTCAGGGCGGCAGTGTGCTAGCTGAAGTGTGGCCCGATTGAGCACCGTATACGAACAACGCCAATCAGTTTCTTGCCCAAAAGGGTTAGACCAGATGATCCGAAACAGTATTCAACCAACTTGAATTCAAATGACAGGAGATCACCGATGTCACTCATGTCAATACCTCCGGGGATGAAGATCGCGGCACAGTTGTCACCTGAAGCCAGCGAGGAGGAGCTGCAGTTTGTAAAGCAGATGGGTCTGGACTGGGCAGTTTGCTGGACGGACGGCGAACACGCCGGCTATGACTACTATGCCAGGACCAAGGAACGGTTTGAGAAAGCCGGGGTCCGGATCTACGGGTTTGGTAACCGGGAAGTGCACAATCAGGACGCCATCGTACTGGGGTTGGAAAATCGAGACGCCAAGATTGAGGAGTACGTCAGTCATCTGAGAGCACTGGGCAAAGCCGGGATTCCCTATACGACGTACGCGCACATGGGGAACGGTATCTGGAGCACGGAGCGCGAGCTGACGCGAGGCGGTGCCTCGGCGCGAGGATTCGACCTGGCAAAGGCAGACGCCGGACACTGGGCGGGAC
>JAPPKG010000666.1:0-2421 GCA_026914085.1 Caldilineaceae bacterium
TCAACTCCCCGCCCAATACTTCCCAGCAAACGTTCTGTACACCGTCGCCAATGCTCTGAAAAACTCTGCCCCAGCCTGAGCCCGCTGTCCAAATGCACTGAAAAGCATCCGACCGCCGCCGCGGCGCCAATTCGAGCCGCTCCGAAACCGCCGAGTAACGCAAGCCGCTCAACGCCGGGATCGCCGCCCAGCTCGCCATGGCGCGCACGTAGTGATGTCCTGCCTCGTGCTCGTTCCACGGATTGCGCCGTTGCCCGTCGAATCGCCGTCTTATTGCGCTGATGATTTCCAGACCCTCGTCGATCATCCCTTCGTAAATCATATGTACGGCGGCCTGATATTCGAATCCGGTCATGACCTCACCCCAGTAAGGGAAGGGAACTCGCGGCTTGTTACCGCCGGGCCAGCTCGCCATGAGAAGCCCCGCCTCATCCCCCAGGGCATAGGTCCGCATGTTGTTCCAGTGGCCTCTGAGATCGCGGCGAAAATTGTAACGGTACAAGGAGCGCAACGCGGTCCTGATGTTGTCCGGCGACAGCAAATAACCGAGCCCGGCCACGTGGGCCATGTACTGCCCTACCAACTGGTCGACCAAACAGCCGTTGCCCATCTGAAACTCGGGATCGGCCAGATTCGTCTCTCCCATACCGGCGCGCAATTCGGGCAGCGTATCCTCCAGGCTGGCCGGCGTCCCGATATGTTGGATGTAGAACTCACCGTTAAAGAGATTGGTGTCAACCCAGGCAGACCCGCGGCGAAAGAGCCCGCGACACTTCTCAGAAAACTCTTCGTCGCCCACTGCCCCCGCCATCTCCGCGGCCGCCCGCAGCGCGCCAAGGTACCAGATGCCGCAAAGCGGGTTGGGCCCGAAAAACTCCACGTCATAGGTGTTATGCTGCACACCTTCCATTACGCCGTCCTGGTCGGCGTCCCACCCGCCCGGCAGCCACGCGTAACTGACCAGCGAGCGAATAGTGGGCCACTGCCTTACCAGCCACGCTCCGTCACCAGAGAGTTGCCACTCACGGTAACACTTCATCACTACGCCCATCTGTCCATCGGCGGCGGCAAACTTCCACGGCTCGCCGCCCAAAGGCAAATGCAGACGGAAACAGTTCATGCCGCTCGGCAGAGTCCCCTGCTCCAGTTCCGAGTCGCGCATGGAACGGGCCAGCTCCGGAAAGACCTGCGCCGTAGCCTGCTCATAGTTCCACACGTGAGTGCAAGAGCCGAAACAACTGCCCCGGTCGTCTTCGGTGCCTTCAAATGCGAAGAAGCGGCCGTCAGCAGTCCGGAAGCAGGTCTGGCTGCGCAGGGTCGAGAGGTTGTTCAGCGCAGCCTCTTTCACAGCCTGCGGTAGACTGGAAGCGACCACGGCGCGAGCAAAGGACAGAGATTCCGCTTCAAGCGCGTCGAGCTGCGGAGCGATCTGAACGGCCGCCTCCCAGGCGTCGGCGTACTGTGATGCATAGTAGTTGCCTACCCAGCCGCCTTCACCGTCAAGCGTATCCCAGCCGCAACCAGCCGCGGTACGGTGGGGAAAGTGCCAGGTGATAAGAAAAGTGAGTGCAACGCTGCCCTGGGGAGGCACTGTCGCTCCGACAGAAAGCGAGCCAATCTGACCCTCGCCTTTCGGACTGGGCGGGGCGTCCGCCTGGTCGTCGAGGCAGCCGTCTTCAGAAAAGTCATCCCAGAAGTTGAGGATGTGCCGGTTCCAATGCCTGGAACCCCAGCTTCGCCGCCATGTCGCATCTCCGCCAAGAGCAACCAGGGCCATGCTGCCGTCCTGGGGCGTACGCGGCGCAACCCGTTGCGAGCGCATAAGCAGACCCCGCAGCGTCATTCCTTCTGTTCTGGTTCGGCGCGTTTCGTTGACGTTGCTGCCCAGAAGTTGCCCGGGCTCCGCCGGCTTGCTGCTCCACTGACCCCTTCGCAGGCTCGAATCGCAACCGATAAAATTGTAGAGGCTGCCGGCCACCGAGGCCTGAACTGACACGTCCGTCGGGTTCACGAGCACATAGCGAAGTATGGCGACGGGCAGTCCGGAGCGATAAATGTCCAGAGGAATCAAGGGGTTGAAAGCCTCCAGATGAACCGTCAGCGGGACGTCCGGATCGCCGAACGTGTAGCGCGCGAAAGGATAGCAGACGTCAAGCGCAATATCGCGCATGCGCGGCAGACCAGCCAGCGGGACGCCGGCACCGAATCCGCCGCCGCGGAATGGTGGCTGGAGTGCGCCCTCCAAAACGCGCGTTACGGCAGGTTCCCCAGGCCACTGGGCGCGCATCGCGAAAAACGTGTAAGGCGGATTGCAGCCCTTGTCGGGACAATTGAAGAGTTCAAAATCGCGAAAATCGGCGCGGCCCCCCAGGCAGAAACTCCCCGTGCCGATGCCGCCCAATGGAAAGGCGATCTCTTGCA
>JAPPKG010000673.1:0-2411 GCA_026914085.1 Caldilineaceae bacterium
GGTCCCCTACGACGGCAACGTCGGGAACGATGTTCTTGCCGACTTCAGCCCGGTCGAGTTCAAAGTGAATGATCTTGGCGTTGGCCGCAAATCGGTCGAGCCGTCCCGTGATTCTGTCGTCGAAGCGCATGCCCATGGCAACCAGCACGTCGCAGGCCTGAACAGCCTGGTTTGCGAATGCCTCACCGTGCATTCCGCCCATTCCCAGGCTTAAAGGATGCGTCTCAGGAATGTTGCCCGTACCGAGCAGCGTCGTCACCACCGGTATTCCGGCCTTCTCGACCAGCTGCAGCAGCTCGTCACTTGTGTTTGACAGGTGAATCCCGTGTCCCGCAAGAATCAGCGGACGCTCGGACTCGTTCAGCAGGTCAGCCGCCTCACGCACGGCATCGGGGCTGTATTCCGGCCACGGCTCGAAACCGGGCAGGTTTATCTCGAAATCATAGCGAAATGTGCCGGACTCAATCTGAACATCCTTGCAGATGTCGACCAGTACAACGCCCGGCCGGCCTTCGCGTGCGATGTAAAACGCCTCTTTCATCACCAGCGGCAGCTCCGCAATATCCGTCACCAGATAGTTGTGCTTGCACACCGGCTGTGAGACGCCTACGACGTCCGACTCCTGAAACGCGTCCGTACCCAACAAGCTTGTCGGGACCTGGCCCGTGATCGCTACAACGGGCACGCTGTCCATCTGGGCCGTCGCCAGCCCGGTGACTAGGTTCGTCGCCCCCGGACCGCTGGTAACAATACATACCCCAACGTCCCCCGTGGCGCGCGCGAACCCGTCGGCCATGTGAGCCGCGCACTGCTCGTGTCGCACGAGTACGTGATGGATGCGACCGTCCGCCTCATACTCAGCCAGGGCGTCGTAAGCCGGCAAAATCGCTCCGCCCGGATGGCCGAAAACGATCTGAACGCCCTCCCGCAAAAGCGACTCCCAGATCATCTCTGAACCGGTCATCTCCTGGGGGCCCAGGTCGTATCCGCTGTCTTTCGGTTCTCTCTTCGCAAGTGCCATCCGTCGCCTCCTGCTTCCTGGCTCCCATACTGTTGAAATCGTCTGTCAGACCCACTCGGCCGGGCGCCCGCGTCCCTGCATTCGCACCCCTAAGATGTTCCTCAGGCCGCGGATGTTCCCCGACACACAGTCTCCTACTAAAGAAAAACCCTTCCCGGTTGAGGAAGGGTCTGCACTGACCTGAGCATGGAGTCCGATGTTCTGGACTCCTGCCTTCGCCAACCATTCAAGGCCGAGAGCCGCTTACAAGAAGGGCTACAAGGCCGAGAAGAAGGACTCTAAGGCTAATAAGCAGGTTCAACACAGAAATACTACTCATTTTCAGCGGCTTAGTGCTGCAAATGCAGTTGGTGGCAAATATCTTCGCCCCTATTATATGCACATCGAGGAGTTATGCAACTTCTGATTTGTGCAATGAACGCAGACGCCTGCAACTGCCCGCATACTCTGCCTATCCGAGGAACCTAACGGCATTCATGGTTTCGCAGGCGTCACACGTCAACTTCCCCGCGGCACGTTCTCTGATTCATCGCGAGGGTGCCAAGACACCCGCACTACGTCAGATCCGGTTGGTCGCGAGCCTCCCTTACAAAGTCTTAGCCTTGGCCTGGCGTGGCAGCAAATGAGATCCGGCAACAATCGAGCGTATGTGCTATAATCCTCTACGGTGAAGCACCGCCAGGGAAGGGCTACGGAGACTGTATCGAATGGCAGACCGAATACACATGTTAGAACGACTCTCAACTGTCTTTGACGAAAAGCAGTCGAAAGTACTTGCAGATGTTATTTACAGTTCTTACAACGACCTTGTGCGTCGCGAGGATTTCAGTGAACTCAAGGAAATCGTCCGTGATCTAGGAGAAACGCAGCACCGTACAGGGCAGCGTGTCGAGGAACTGGCAGAGGCACAACGGCGCACAGAGCAACGCGTCGAGCAGTTGGCAGAAGCGCAACAGCGGACTGAGCAGAGAGTGGACGAACTGGGAGAAGCGCAGCGACGAACCGAGACGGCTATCCAAAGTTTGGCGAGGGAAGTGGGCGGCTTGAGCAATCGGTTAGGTGGCGACCTGGAAGACGTAGCCGCAATCGTGATCGAGGACGCGTTGCATCGGGAGCTGGGCTGGGAGGTCGAGGAGTTGAGACGAGTTTGGCAGACCAGGGACGGAGTTGATGAGGAGATTGACGCCTTTGGCAAAGCCTATGACCCATCCCGACCGGATTCAACACTATGGATCGTAGGAGAGGTAAAGTTCAACCTGACGATGCGCGACTTGGACCGTTTCTCTAGGTTGGTGGCCCGTGCCGGCTCACATCTGGACGGCGAAGTCGTTCCGGTCTGCTTCTGTTACAGGATCCGACCTGCAGTGCAAGAGAGAGTACTTGAAAGTGG
>JAPPKG010000151.1:0-2406 GCA_026914085.1 Caldilineaceae bacterium
TGGGGGGGGGCCCCCCCCCCCCAAACGCCCCCCCCAACAACATGCCTCATCGACCTGGTGTCGATTTTCGTAACAGGTGCCTAATCGAAAGTGTCCAGCCAGACCGGCCCCCCCAGTCCCATCAGATCCCCGCAGGTGCCGGGCTTGTGCCTGCCCTGCGTCTAGCCAAAGCACAGTAAACAATTCCAGCCGCCGCTGGCACTGATTCCCTGCCAGACTATTTTCACCCCAAAACTGGGATGCACGCCTGTCAGCCCGTCGCCTGTAAACCGGCAGCAATTCCATTGATCGACAGCAGGATCGCCTGTCGTAATCGGGGGTCTTCCTTGGTCCCATCGCGACCTGCTTGGGCGTCATTCAACTGCTGCTCACCGCCGGTTCGCTGCTTGCTTAGCAACGCGACCTGAATATAGTTGAGCGGATCCACATAGGGATTGCGCAGGTTGATGCTGCGTTGGAGCCATGGCTCGTTGTCAAGGAGTGCCGCCTGGCCGGTTATCTCCAATATGATCCGTTCAGTGAGACGGAACTCTTCCATGATTTCGTCGAAAACCGCAGTGCGCGTCGCATCCGCCGCCAGAGACGCGTAGAGCGAGGCAATTGGCATGTCGGCGCGGCGCATCGAGAGCTGCGCCCTGTCAATGACGGTGCGGAAGAAGGGCCACTTTTGGTACATCTCCCGCAATACTCCCATGCGGTGTGCCGATTCTGCCTGCAATCCCGTACCTAGGCCGTACCAGCCAGGCAGGTTCACCCGGCTCTGGGTCCAGGCAAATACCCATGGAATCGCGCGCAGGTCTGAGATGTCCGATGTCTGGCGGCGCTTGGCTGGCCGCGAACCGATGTTCATCTGCGCCAGTTGTTCGATCGGCGTGGCCTCGTGGAAGTAGCTCAGGAAAGCAGCTTCCTCTACAAGTGCACGGTACTTCCCCTCAGAGAGTTCGCTGGTCGCCTTCAGGATCCTCACCCAGTCCTCACTGACAGAGTGCAAGGAGTTCTCGCTTTTCGAACTGTCGCTCACGACGTCATGATGAGTTTCACAACTTGCAATCAGTACTGCGTTGACCAGCTGCTCAAGGTGGCGCTTGGCAATGGCACGGTTGCTGTAGCGGGCGCTGATAACTTCCCCCTGCTCGGTCAGCTTGATCCGCCCCTGGACCGATCCCGGAGGCTGCGCAAGAATGGCGCGATTGGCCGGCCCGCCGCCGCGTCCGATCGAGCCGCCGCGCCCATGAAAGAGAATCAGTTTGACGTCGTAGGCGCTGCAAATCTGGGCCAGTCTTTCCTGGGCCTGGTACAGCGACCAGCTGGAGCGCAAATAGCCGCCGTCCTTGTTGGAGTCGCTGTAGCCGATCATGATCTCCTGGCAGTTGTCCCGCTGCGCCAGGTGTTTGCGGTAGATCGGAGACTTGAATAACGCTTTCATCACATCAGGCGCCCGGACCAGGTCGTCAATTGTTTCAAAGAGGGGCGCGATATCGATCCGGCCAAAGAGGCCCGCGTCCTTGGCCAGCAGTAGGACCTCCAATACATGGCTGACGGAAGTGGTCATGCTGATGATGTACGCGCCTATGGCCTGCGGCGCGATCCGCTCATGGGCCTGACGGATGAGCCGGAAAAGGGCCACCGTCTCGTTGGTATCGTTGCTGTAGAGCAGTCGGGCTGTTAGCGGGCGCGGACTCTCGATTTCTTCGACCAGGAGCCGCGTCCGCTCCTCTTCCGAAAGACCCAGATAATCGAAATCAGGATCTTGCGCCCTGTAGTAGCGGTTCACCAGTTCGGCGACCGCCTCGAAGTGGCGCTCTGAGTGCTGGCGAATGTCCATGGAAGCCAGATGGAAGCCAAAAATACGTGCTTGCTGTACCAGACGGGCGAAGCGCCCTTCGGCCAGCCGGTCTCCTTTGTTCTCGCGCAAACTCTCCTGGATGAGCTCCAGGTCGGCGATAAATTCGTCCGCATTGGTGTACGCCCAAGGGTCAGGTCTTTGCGTTTGCCACGCCTCCCTGTTCTGGGCTAGGGTCGCGCCCAGCCTCCGGTAGATCAGGATCATCTTCTGGCGGTAAGGTTCCAGCGAAAAGCGCTCCAGGCGAGCTTTGTCGCTCGGCGGTGCACTCTCTAGGTCCTCGGCCAAACTGTCGAGAAACGCCTGCGAAAAGGCCCCGCGTGTGTTGGCCACGCTGAGATGCCCGTACATGCCGACCACAGTACGGCGATAGAGCTCGAGTGCCTGCTCTTTCTGCTGACGCAAGGCGTCTTCAGTGACATCCTGAGTTACAAATGGGTTGCCGTCCCTGTCTCCTCCGATCCACGAACCGTAGCGCAGAAAAGTGGGCAGTCGGTCTGAACCCGCGTCGTCGTCTTCATCGAAAATGCTGTCAGGAAATTCCCTTTCAAGCGCGTGACCCA
>JAPPKG010000459.1:0-22227 GCA_026914085.1 Caldilineaceae bacterium
CTCATCCGGCGTTCAAATCCCGCGCCTGCTGCCCCCGGCCTTTGGCTGAAAATATGAACTCGCGCACTTTGTCCGGGTCTTTGCGTCCGGGTTCGAACTCCACGCCGCTGCTTACATCAACCGCCCAAGGCCGAACAACCTCCACGGCTGCGACGACATTATTCGGGGTCAGGCCGCCCGCCAGGACCAGGCGAGGGTAGATACGCCCCAAACCGGCAGCAGCGTTCCAGTCGGCTCGCTTTCCCGTGCCGCCGTACTCATCGGGGTCGTAGGCATCGACCAGGAGTTGGGGGCCGTTACTTGGACCCAGCCCTGCGTACCATTCGGCCTCAATTTCGGCTTCGGCTGCGCTGGTTGGACGCAGCGCCTTGAAGCCGCGTCCTTGGAGGGCCTCAAGCATGGCAGGCGTCTCTTCTCCATGCAACTGGGCAAAGTCCAAATTGGCGCGACTGATCGTCTCCTCCACTGCTTCTAATGTTTCATTCACGAATACACCAATGTAGCGAGGAGTCTGACCGGATTCGGCGCCGCTAACCGGGGGCGTGTTCGAATCAGATAGGCGCTCCGTCAACCGTGAAGTTATCTCTCCCGCCGCCTCCGGCACGATGTAGCGAGGAGACTTCTCGAAAAAGATGAATCCCAGATAATCCGCGCCGGCGCAGGCAGCACACAGTCCGTCTTCAAAGCTGGTGATGCCGCATATCTTTACGTGCGTCATTGTTCCAAATGCTCAACCTGGCAGATTTGCAGCCGTAGAGTCTTTGTATTTCCTGTTAGAATCCAATCCCCGTAATGCTTAGGAGCCAGACCAGCAAAGGTGCAATTGCAATACTGGGCAAGAGATTGGCGATCCTGATCTTCTTCAAATCCAGTAGAGTCAGCCCGATTCCAAGAATAAGAACCCCGCCGGTAGCCGTCAGTTCGACGACCCACGGCGTTTCCCGGCTAACCTCTCCGAGTCCGCCTCCAACTCCCATCGCCAGTGTCGACAGCCCTCCCTGCACCAGCGCGACTGTACCCACACTGAGCAATACACCCGGCCCTAGGCTGGCGGCAAATGGTATGGCCGCAAAGCCGTCCAGAGCGCTCTTTATCGCCAGTAGCTCGTAATCCCCCAGCAGTCCGTCCTGTATGCTGCCCAGAATGGTCATCGGCCCAACACAGAAGATCAGGCTGGACGTGACAAAAGCTCGGGTAATGCTCCAGCCGGCCACTTTGCCTTGGCCCAGAGGACCGCCCCAGCGCGCTTCCGCCTGCTTGCCCAGCCAGTTCAGACCGTCGTCAATGCGGAGCAGTTCGCCTAGGACACCTCCTGCCACGACGCTGAAAAGAGGAATGAGGACGTTGCCCGTACCGATAGCCATGATGACGCCGATGGCCAGTACCATCAGCCCCAAGCCATGAAGGACCGTCTCCTGAACTCTAGCCGGCAGCCGGTTTCCCAAGACCGTTCCAATTGAGCCGCCAATCAGGACGGCTATCATATTGAGAACTGTGCCGGTCATGCTCGAGGCGATCTGGGCATAGGAACCTTGTTTTCAGAGCTGTCCAATTCACTGCATGCCTGCGAGCACGAATTCGCGCACAAGAGGGCCTCGCTCCGCCTGGGGCAACTTGCAGAAGCTTTCGCCCACGAGTATGGCATCGCAACCCATCTCAGCCATACGCCCCACATCGATCGCATTTCGGATTCCGCTCTCGCCGATCAGAATGATGTCGGCAGGGATCAGTTTGCGTAACCGGGCGGTGGTTTCGATATCTACCTCGAACGTCTTCAGGTTACGATTGTTTACCCCGATAACTTGAGCCTCAGCCGCCAGCGCGCGCGCTACCTCCTCCTCATCATGGACTTCCACCAACGCGTCCATCCCCAAC
The DNA here is from genome assembly GCA_026914085.1 of Caldilineaceae bacterium. Lineage (GTDB taxonomy): Bacteria > Chloroflexota > Anaerolineae > Caldilineales > Caldilineaceae > Bin5. Next base: position 1,876 of record JAPPKG010000459.1, read on the forward strand.
TGATTCGTCAAGCTTACGAGTTCCCGTAATTCGGTGTCGCCCAATACGCCTACGATCAGGAGAAGTGCGTCCGCCCCAGCCGCGCGCGCCTCGTAAACCTGATAGGGATGAAAGATAAACTCTTTGCGCAGCAATGGCGTAGACAGGTTCCTGGCGCGCAGGTGCTCGACGATTTCCGCCAAGTAGGCTAGTTTCCCCTGGAAAAAACGTGCATCGGTCAGGCAGGATATCGCGGCCGCGCCACTGGCGGCGTACGTCTCAGCAATCGCAGTCGGTGACCAATCCTGGGCGATCAACCCCTTGGAGGGGCTCGCACGCTTTACTTCGGCGATGAGACTTGCCCCACGATCGGCTGTAATTGCTGCCGCGAAATCCAGAGGCGGCTCGGCTAACGACACAAGGGCCTTGAGTTCGGTCAGAGGCACATCCTCCATCTGACGTGCCACCTCCTGGCGCTTCCAGGCCATGATCCTGTCAAGCACCTGTCCCTTGTGTTTGCTGATTTCCAACTGAGAAAACCTGGCCATTTTACTATTGGTTTCCGCTGAAGCTCTGCGTCTTCTCGATAAATCTGGTTAGCGAGTCCTGCGCTGCGCCGCTGTCGATCGATTCTGCCGCCGCGGTCAGCCCTGCCTCCCAGTCACCGTTCTCGGTTGCCAAGGCCGCCGCCGCGTTCAATAGTACCACATCCCGCTTGGGGCCGTGCAGTTCACCATTGAGGATTCCCCGGGTGATAGCGGCGTTTGTGCCTGCGTCGCTCCCAACTAGGTCGTCGAGCGATGCGGGCGAAAGACCGAGATCAGTTGCAGAAAGTTCACTTATTCTGACTTCACCTTCGCGCAGATGACTGATGTGATTTATTCCATTCGTGATCAACTCGTCCACACCCCGCCCGTCATCAGTAGTGCCATGGACTACAATCGCTGCAGTGCTCCCCATCTCCCCTAAGACTTCCGCCATCTGCGCTGTCAAGTCGATGCTGGGTACGCCGATTACCTGGTGCGTGGCATTGGCCGGGTTTGTCAGCGGACCGAGGATGTTGAAAATAGTGCGCGTCGCCAGCTCCCTGCGCGGGCCAATGGCGTACTTCATGGCGGGATGGTACAGCGGTGCGAACAGAAAACCGATGCCAACGTCCTCGATGCACTCTGCGACCTGTTCAGGGCCTAGGTCCAATCGAACGCCCAACTCCTCAAGAACATCAGCGCTGCCGCACTGACTACTGGCAGACCTGTTGCCGTGCTTTGCCACCTTCTCGCCCGCCCCGGCGACGACGAAGGCAACCGTGGTACTGATGTTGAACGTGCCGGTTTGATCACCGCCCGTACCGCAGGTGTCAAGGAGGCGCTGTCCGTTGAGAGCAGGCCGCACCGGCACTGCGACGCGCTTCATCGCCCGGGCGCAACCGGTGATTTCGGCGATGCTTTCTCCTTTTATGCGCAGCCCCGCCAGGAACGCGCCGATCTGGGCATCGGTTGCCTGGCCGCTCATGATCTGAGTCATCGCCGCGTCGGCCGCGTCGGCGTTAAGATCCTGACCGGCAAGAATCGATTCCAGTGCTTCATGTATGAGTGACGCCATAACTGCTTCTCCTGTCTATTCGAACTGTATCATTGAATCCGCGGTAAATGTCGACAGCTAACTTTCCCGCGACTCGATGGTTGACAAACAACTGATCTCGTCTGCTAACTGTTGAAAGTCTCCTCTACCCAGCGGAGATAGTTCCCATATGGCTAGCGAGCGGCGCAGAGCAGCGGCTAAAGCGCTGATGAGAAAAGAATGTAACTCAACTCCCTCTGCTTCTGGATCTGTGCCGGCGGGTGGCGGGACGGCCCTCTGTCGAATGCCTTCCAGCAAAAAGGTTACTGCCCGAAAGTTGAACAGCCGCAAATACAGGTCGACTCGATCCGGCAAACCAGGTTCGGAACTTCCGGCCCGGTAGTATTCCAGCCACTCATATTTGGCCTCATCAGACCAGTCCTCTCCCCCGTAAAACAGAAAGCGGGCGATCTCCTGGGCCGGGTCGCCCAGCCCGAAAAACTCCCAGTCCACCAATAGCACCTGCCCTCTGTGGAACAGGGCATTCTCTGCCGTCAAGTCTCCGTGGACTGGTGAAGGCGGCGTTTCACCAAGCAGAGGCAGCGCGCCATCCATCAGCACGTGCGCGGCCGACCAAAGCCTTGAGAGCTGGTCGGCCAACAGCGGAGCGTTAGCAGCAGATACCCACTCACGCAGTGGGCTTTCCCCTGCTTGCCAAATCTGCCAGAAAGTGAGCAGATTGAATGGGTGCGGGCTGAATCGTTGCACTTCGTCCCTGTCAGCACGATGCACGCGGGCCGCCGCATCGGCGTGGGCGGTGCGGTGGAAGCGTTCTGCAAGCTTCAGAACTCCACCGTCCATCCACCGGTAGACCAGGATCTGGCGCGGTAGTCCGTGCGGATAGCGATCATACCAGAGCGGCTCCGGTGCCAAACCTGCACGTGCAAACCGCTCCTGCCCGCTGAACTGCCGCCGGCTTCGCGCCTGGCCGGCGTCTGTAAACATTTTGACGACGGCATCGGTGCGTTCGCCGCATCTGACCCGCCAGAGCAGGTTGTCTCGCCCCCGCCAGTGATCCGTGATGACCACCTCCTGACTGCGAAAGCGGCTGGAGGCGGCGCCGGTAAGATAGTTGTGGACGGCCTGTGTCCATGTACCCATGCCAGCTGCGTCGCTCATACATTAAGGAAGTTTCGCAACAGATCGTGCCCGTATTCCGTAAGAATGCTCTCCGGGTGAAACTGCACGCCGAAGATTGGCTTTGACCGGTGCTGGACGCCCATCAACTCGCCCTCGACAGTGTGGGCTGTGGCTTCCAGTTCTGCCGGCAAGGGCTCCTCCACGATCAGACTATGGTATCGGGTGGCGGTAAACGGGCTGGGGATTCCCTGAAAGAGAGTCGTTCCCTTGTGATGAATCGGGCTGACTTTGCCGTGCATCAACCGCGGGGCCCGCTCGACATTGCCGCCATGAACGTGCCCAATGCACTGTTGACCGAGACAGACGCCAAGAATGGGCGTCCGGTCGCCCATATGACGGATTACGTCGTTGCTGACGCCGCTGTCCTGCTGCGGTGTGCCCGGGCCGGGGCTGATTATGATGTGGTTCGGCCGTTTCTCGATCAACTCCTCGATTTCAACGGCATCGTTACGCCAAACCTGGATGCGGTTGTCCTCCTCCCCTCCGGGCAGAGGTGTCTCATTGACGATTTCACCCAAAAACTGTACCAGATTGTACGTGAAGCTATCGTAATTGTCGATGACGGCGATCATTGCCCCGCTCCTTTCACCTGTTTCCCGGCTAAGCCTTCGCGAGCCTCTTTTGGCGGCGCTCGTTCGAGCGGCGGATCCGATTCCACACTCCCGTCAATCCCATCGCTTTCTTCATTTCCATAAGCGTCTGTCGGGCCTCTTCCTGGGCACGCTGCGTGCCTTCGTAGATCAGCTGGTCGGTGAAGCCGGTCTGATCGGCGTAGTAAGCTCGCCGTTCACGGATCGGTTCGAGAAAGTTTTCCAGTGCGTTGTACAGTTTCGTCTTCACCTCCACATCGCCGACGGCGCCCTCTCGGTACCGGCTTTTCAGATCTTCCACTTCCTCCTTATTGGGATTGAACGTGTCATGATAGCTGAAGACCGGGTTGCCTTCGACGGTGCCGGGAATGTCGGCGCGAATACGGTTGGGGTCCGTATACATGCTCATCACCCCCTTCCTGACCGTGGCCGAGTCGTCGCTGAGCAGAATTGCGTTGCCCAGGCTCTTGCTCATCTTGGCTTGTCCGTCCGTGCCTACGAGCGTGCCGCCGACGATGTATGCGTCCGGCAATGGAAAGACTTCAGAGTAGGCGTTGTTAAAGCGCCGCGCAATCTGCCGGCTGATTTCAATGTGAGACTCATTGTCCTTGCCTACCGGCACCATGTGCGCGCGCGGCATCAGAATGTCGGCCGCCTGAAGCACAGGGTAGCCTAGCAGGTTGTATGGCATCTGCTCCATTTCGGCTGCCGCGGCCATATCCTTGATTGTGGGCAACTGTTGCAAGCGCTCGACCGTTACCATGCCGCTGAGAATCAGGTGCATCTCGTAGATCTCATGCACGGCTGACTGCAAATAGAAAGATGTCTTGGACGGGTCGATTCCAATTGCGAGGTGATCGAGAACGATCTCGCGAGCGTTTTCTCCAATCTGCGCTATGTCCTCTTTGGACGGCTTCGTCGTCAGCATGTGGAGGTCGGCTATGATGAAGAAGCATTCGTACTCCTCCTGGAAAGCCAGCCGGTGCTGTAAGCTGCCTACATAGTGTCCCACGTGTAATTTCCCCGTTGGACGGTCGCCGGTGAGAATCCGCTTCTTTTGTGTCATTTTCCCCTCCCTGCTATACAAGAAAAGTCTAAAGGTTTTCGGCATTTGCGCAGTCTCAGTCGTCAAGACCCTCTTCGGCCCGCTGAACCGCAGCGGAGAGTGCCTTGGCCTTGTTTAGCGTCTCTTCCCACTCATAGGTGGGATCGCTGTCGGCAACAACACCGCCACCCGCCTGCAGATAGCAGGTCTTGCCCTGCATCACGATTGTGCGAATGGCGATGCAGGTGTCCATCGTGCCATCGTAGTCAATGTACCCGACCGCGCCCGCATACAGCCCGCGTCGCAGCCCCTCCAACTCCTCGATAATCTCCATTGCTCTGACTTTCGGCGCCCCGCTGACCGTGCCTGCCGGAAAGGTTGCCTTAAGGAGGCTTATGGCGTCGTGACCGGGCGCCAGTTCCCCTTGGACATCGCTGACAATGTGCATGACATGGCTGTAGCGTTCAATCACCATCATTTCTGGTACTCTCACAGTGCCATATTCACAAACTCGCCCAAGGTCGTTGCGTCCCAGATCGACCAACATCACGTGCTCGGCCCGTTCCTTCGGATCGTTCAGTAGCCCTTCTGCCAGAGCGTCGTCCTCGGCGGCGTTTTCGCCCCGCCAGCGCGTACCTGCGATCGGGTGCAAGAATGCGCGACCGTCTTCGAGCCTGACGTGCATTTCCGGGCTGGATCCGATAATCCATAACGGCTCGACGGTCCCGGAAATCTCTTCCAAGCCGGCTACGCCGTTGAATTCCAGGAAGTACATATAGGGCGATGGGTTCAACATGCGAAGAGCGCGATAAATCGCAAACGGCTCCGCATCAGTCGAACGGCTGAGGCGCTGACTGGGTACGACCTGGAAAATGTCGCCGGCAGCGATATACTCCTTTGCCTGGCGCACAATCTCTTCGTACTCCTCTTTGGCAAAGTTGCTGCGCCACTCGGAATCACCGTCAACAGGCGAATTCTCCGGCGGCGTGAGAGGTTGGCGCAAGTCGCTGACGATCGCATCGATGCGGGCAATCGCATCAGCGTAGGCCGTCTCAATCTGTTCCTCTCTTGCCAATCCCTTCCCGGACGTCTGCATGTTGGCGATTACCAGCAATTTGTGCTGCACATGGTCGAAGACAACCAGGTTGTCGCTGAAGAGCAACAACATGTCAGGGATGGCCAGCTTCCTCTCTGCTGTGGTGGGCAGGCGTTCGACGAATCGCACTGTATCGTAGCCGAAAAAGCCGACTGCGCCTCCCGAAAAGCGAGGCAGACCAGGAACCTCGACCGGGCAGCGTTGCGCCAGAAGGCTGCGCACGGCCTCGAACGGGTCTCCTTCCCGGCGTTCCAACTCGGCGCCGTCCGACCCGCCAATGACCATCTGGTCACCTTGTGCGCACAGCGTCAGCGGCGGACGCACACCCAGGAAGCTGTACCGGCCAACTTGCTCCCCTTTCTCTACCGACTCCAGCAGAAAAGAGGGGCCGCCGTTGCGCAATTTCAAGTAGACCGAGACCGGCGTCTCCAGGTCGGCTGGCAGTTCCCGGAACACCGGGATCGTATTTCCGGTTGCCGCGAACTCCCGCACCTCTTCCAGTGAAGGACTATAGGTTGCCATGTGCCCTCTCCTCTTCCCTCGAATCCTGGCCCAGTTTCTTTCCCAACAAAAAACCCCGTCTCCATAGCAGTCATAAACTGCTGCTAGAAGGGACGAGGTTCGTCATGACGCCCGCGGTGCCACCCTGTTTAGACTGGTGAACAATGGACAACAAAAAATCCCTTGCATGAAACGCAAGGGATGCTCGCACCAGTCTCACTCATCGCACTCAGACGATCTCGCCTGGCGGCGCATTTGTCTGAACTGCAGCGCCCTGATAACGGTGGCGTCTCCGGATCCGGCTAGTACGTGGCACTTCACTTTACTGGGAAGCCAAATGGCCCCTATATCAGTACGTGTCCACAGTTCGCCGTCCAACTCCCCGGTCCATTCACACTCTGCGCCGCTGTCCCGCTTCCACCTGTCCGGGACTCTCTGGAGCCCGCTCTGAGCGCTACTATTCCGGTTCACAGTCATTACTGTTCAGTTGTTGCAACCGAATATATCTCAATAGGTACAGACTGTCAATTCTCAGTGGCAGTTGTGTCGTAACTCACTGTAGAGGGCTGGACGACCCACTGATGACACAGTTGTGGTCAGACAGAATGTGGAATCAGGGTCTGGGCCGAGATAAGTAGGATCTGCCAGAATTAGCGGAATTAGAGGGGGAGTAGCGGCGCCCCGGACTGAGGGACGCTCGTATCAACGTCTGACGAGAAATCTACGAGAGAACACGAGGGACTGTCCAGACGCTGCCCTACTTCTAGGCAGCGCAGTAATTCTGCTACTTGGGGCTTTCGTTTCGAGGTTTGGGCGCGGGCATCTGGACAAGAGAAACGCCCGCCTCCTGCAGAAAAAGACGACTGTTCTCGTCCGGGTAAGTGCCGACGTAAACGACTCTTTCTATACCCGCATTGATGATCATCTTGGCACAGGTGATGCAAGGCTGGTGGGTCACATAGATCATGCTGCCGGCGGTGCCCACGCCGTGGAGCGCTGCCTGGATGATGGCGTTTTGTTCAGCGTGAAGGGGACGCAGACAGTGGCCGTCGATCATCAGGTGCCCGACATCATCACAGTGCGGCAGACCGGTTGGCGCACCGTTGTAGCCCGTTGTCAGGATGCGTCTGTCGCGGACAATGACAGCGCCTACGTGGGCACGATCGCAGGTGCTGCGTGTGGCCACGGTGAAGGCGATATGAAGGAAATACTCATCCCACGTTGGGCGATCAGCTTGCGACGAGGTCATGCTCAGCGTTGAACTATCTGGCCCTTGACTGAATCAGTCCAGGCGGCGGGTTTCACCCATGGGAATCTTCACCTGTCCGTTGTGGGCCGGGTCGGGCTGGTGACTGGGCTTCTCAGGCGCCGTCACCTCTTCTTTCTTGGCTTCCCTGTCATGGAGAAGGTCCGCCAGGATTCGGCGCGTATCCTCTTCAGTCGGTGATGCCAGCAAAATAGTTTCCTGTACCGTACGTTCTCTACTGAAGCGTCCCTTCTTGGGGATGAGAATCTCATGTTCGATAGCCAGGCAAGTTTGCGTCACTCTTCCGTAACTGACCATGCCGTATCGGACGCTGCGGACGGACTTGGGGAAGAAGAAGACGTACCACATACCAACGTCTTTTTCGGGCCACTCCGCCAGCAAAAAGCGTTTCGGCTGTACCAGACAGATGACAGCGTGTTCCCGAGTCGCAAACGTGCGGAAATACCCTTGTAACCAGGTAAATCTTTCGCTCTTTTCCTCGACCGAGAAGTAGCCGCTGGCGTGGATCGGCACGCTGTCCTTAGGGGCTAAAGGGTGCGGCGTGACGGAAGGCGTCGCCAATTCGCGAAACTGTACGTAGTCCCGGCTGCGCCAGTGACGGCGAAGCCAGATGAAGGATACGAACAGCACAAGGCATAGTCCCGTCGTGAAGAATCGACCGGGTACGAATCCAAAACCGCCCATCGCGCCGACGACCAGAAGCAGGCCGTCTATCCAGCGGACGGCCGGTGTTCCGGCAAGGATCATACGGTCGAGGTGATATAGCAGACGGGACACGATTTAGTCTGTGCCTGCAATCTGACGGGTCAGAGGAGTGAACTATGTGAGAAGACCTCGCCCAACTGGACGAGGCCAGGCTACAGCAGGGTCAAGCTGGTCTGGTTACGGGCGAAGTGGCCCTGTCAAGCCGGTGCGGGCAATGTCCCCCCGCTCAAGTCCAGTCCCTGGTCACGGCTATCCTCCTCCTGCGACCTTTCGCTGCCGTCCCTTTCAGAGGTTGGTGTGCCGCTGGTCTGTCTTGTCTCGATGTCGTCAAGCGATTGGAATGGGTCTTCGCCGCGCATGATGGCCTCGAACTCCGCAGCATGCAAAGTTTCCTGCTCCAGCAGAGCCGCCGCCACAGCGTCAAGGCGGTCCTCATAGGAGGTCAGGATCTCGTGGCAGCGGCGGTGCGCCTCGTCCACCAGATTGCGAACCTCTTCATCGATCTCCTGCGCAACCTTGTCGCTGTAATTGCGAGTCTCGGCGATGCCCCGCCCCAGAAATACCATCTCTTCGCGTTCACCGTATTGAACCGGGCCTAGCGTCTCGCTCATGCCCCACTGGGTAATCATCAAACGCGCCATGTTCGTAACGCGCTCCAGGTCGTTGCTGGCCCCGGTTGTGATATCCTCGAAGCGAATCTCCTCTGCGACCCGTCCCCCCAGGAGCGCCGCAAGTTCATCGCGGAACTTGTCTCTTGTGCTCAGGTTGGACTCTTCCTCCGGTAAGGGCATCGTATAGCCGCCTGCCATGCCCCTGGGAACGATCGTCACCTTATGTACAGGGTCATGTCTGGGAAGCACGTGCATCGCCACGGCGTGTCCGGCCTCATGATAGGCGATGATCTCCTTTTCCTTTGGAGACATTACCCGGCTGCGCCGTTCCGGGCCGGCAATAACTCGCTCGATCGCTTCCTGGAATTCAGCCAGGCCAATCGAACGTCGATTGCGGCGGGCAGCCAAAATCGCCGCTTCATTAACCAGATTCTCGATGTCGGCGCCCACAAACCCGGGCGTCTGCTTGGCAACCACTTCCAAATCGATGTCGGTTGCCAGAGGCTTGCCTTTCACGTGGACATCCAGGATCTGACGCCGGCCCTTTACGTCGGGAGAATCCATCATTACCCGCCGGTCGAAGCGGCCGGGCCGCAACAGCGCCGGATCCAGGATATCCGGTCTGTTGGTTGCGGCGATGATGATTATGTTTACATCGGTGTCAAAGCCATCCATCTCAACCAGGATCTGGTTGAGAGTCTGCTCGCGTTCATCGTGGGAGCCGCCCAGACCTGCGCCCCGATGTCGGCCCACAGCGTCGATCTCGTCGATGAAAATAATGCAAGGAGAGTTCTTCTTGGCCTGCTCGAACAGGTCTCGAACGCGGCTGGCCCCGACGCCAACAAACATTTCCACAAACTCGGAGCCGCTTATGTTGAAGAAAGGGACACCTGCTTCACCGGAAACCGCCTTCGCCATCAACGTCTTGCCGGTTCCGGGCGGCCCGACGAGCAACACCCCCTTGGGAATGCGGGCGCCGAGAGACGCGAACTTCTGCGGCTCTTTGAGGAAATCAACCACCTCCTCCAGGTCCTGTCGGGCCTCTTCGTTGCCTGCCACGTCCCCGAAGTTGACGGTAGGTTTGTCACCCGTGAACATGCGCGCCTTGCTCTTGCTGAAGCTGAAGGCCTGATTGCCGGCGCCTTGGGCCTGGCGCAAAATAAAGATGAAAAAGACCGCAATCAGCAAGATGGGCAACAGGGCGAGCAGAATGCTACCGTACACCTCCCACCCACTCGGCGCTTCGATCTGCACATTGACGGCGGAAAGCTGGTCTTCGGTGACGCCCAGATTCTCAAGCGTTTCGACCAATCCGATTCCGGTCTCTTTACGCGAACCAATGAGCTTGCCGCCCGAATAAGCGAATACTTCGTCACCGTCAACGTGAATCTCTTGAACGTTGCCGCCGCGTACCAGGGACGCGATCTCGGCGATGGAAACGGTCGCCGAGATATTGTTGCCCTGGTTACTCAGAACGATATAGAGAAACGCGCCGAGAGCTACAACCAAAAGGAAGTAGATCATGCCGTTTCGAACTCGTTTGGAATCCATAGCTCCTCTTAGGGTCCGCGGGGTCCGAACAGTCAGCCAAATCGACTTCTTAGGCCTTTACGTCCGATTAGAACCCTCCACCGCCCCGCGGGAAGTCTAGCATAGGGAAATCACAGCGTCAAATAGTTCGGATACAGGCTATGCCCCTATTTCAAACGCAGACACTCAACCGAAATGCACCTCCATTTTGCCGCAGCAGCGCTTTACATGCAGTAAGACTGCATCCACCTTTCAAGCCGGCCGAAGAGTATGTAACGTGAGCTCCGGCCGGCAGTTGAAACGGAAGGGGAGAGGCCAGACGCCCAGCCCTCGGTTGGTATAGAGTTGGTGACTTCCAACTTGGTAGTGCCCGATGGGGTATTTGGTTGCCATGTGCGGCAGTAGCGGCGCACGCGTCGTCAAACCCTTGCCGTCAGGGCGCGTTGTTGGCAACCGGACCTGCCCGCCGTGGCTGTGCCCGCTCAGTTGCAGGGCGACCGGCAGTTTCTCCCTACGAATGGTATCGAAGTAGTCAGGCTCGTGGCAAAGCAGTAGCCTCGTGTAGTCTACCGGAGAGCCTGCCAATGCAAGTTGCGGGCGGGGATGTCCCGACCAGGCGTCGTCCAGCCCAGCGATGATGAGACCGGGCGCGGCCTCCCGGCTCTGATTGACCAGGAGTGTAACCGGCGTCTCGGCCAGAGCGGCTCCCACAGCTTCGCGATCGGTCCACAGATCGTGGTTGCCGTACACCGCATAGGCAGGAGGCTCCAGCATGCGCAAAGGCTCGATCAGACCAGCTGCAAAACGGGACTCGTGCCCTACGTAGTCGCCTGCAAATCCAACAATGTCGGGCTGCAATTCGTTGACACGGGTGACTGCAGCCATCAACAGTTCGACCGTAGTGAAACGACTGAGATGAATGTCAGAGAGTTGCGCGATGCGTAAGCCGGAGAGACCTTCGGCTAGGCCCGGCAAGCTGACTGTAATCTGCTCAATGTCTACCCATGCTCGTTCTACCAGCCCCCCGTAACCAAGACCCGCAACGCCGGCTAGCCCCGCAGAACCTACCAAATGCAGGAACCTGCGACGGGTCAACAATAGGCCTGACATATCGTTGTTGAGTTACCTTTGGGGCTGCTGAATAGCAGAACCTGCCTCAGGCTCGGCAGACGCGGGTTTCTTGCAGAGGTCATATAGTTCTGCAACTTGGGTCTAATGGTTTCGCGCTATTGATCCAGGTCAATGCGGTAGAGTGGCTCAAGACCGGCGGCTACCCGGTCCACATTGTCGGCGGCGCACTGCGCTCGTTTACGGGACGTGCCGTCGGTGACCCCTGCTGTATGAGGCGTCGCAATGACGTTCGGCAACTTGAAGAATGGCGAACTGAGGTCCGGGGGCTCCTGGCTATACGCATCGATTCCGGCGCCGCCCAGTTTGCCGTCGAGAAGGGCCTTTGTCAGCGCCTGTTCATCGATTAACGCGCCGCGCGCGACGTTGATTATGTAGGCCGTCGGCTTCATCAGGCCTAGCATGCGGGCGTCGATAATGTGATGGGTCTCGCTGTTCAAGTGCAAGTGAAGCGATAGGATGTCCGATTCGGCAACCACTTTTTCGAGGTCGTCGGGCGTGCCCACAAACGAGAGGCCGAACTCCTGCCGCTCCCCGTCGCTGACCTCCCGTATGTCGATGGCCGCGATTTTCATCCCAAACGGCATCGCGCGGCGTGCCAGCTCGATGCCGCTGGCCCCAAAGCCGATGATGCCCAGCTGCAGCCCTTCTAATTCCAGGCCCATCGGCTCGTATAGCTCACCCTCATCCAGAAGCGTGCGCGCTTCCGGATAGCGGCGGGTTAACATCAGAATGAACATCATCGCGGTCTCGGCCAGCGCTACCGCGCTGAAAGCGCCTGGGCAGTTGGCCACCGGAATGCCCTTTGTCTTCCAGTAATCCAGGTCGAAGTGATCGAAGCCCGTCCCCAGGATCTGCCACAGGCGCGCGTCGGTGGCGGCGTCTACCATCTCCCGCGTTCCAGCCGAACCGCCGTGGTCAATGACTGCATCCATGCCTTCGAACTGGGGCGCCAACGGTTTGTCGTAATCCAATACATGCATGTTGTGGTTGCGGCTGACAGCCTTTACCACGTCCATGCCCCACGGATTGAACATTGAGACTTTGACCGGATGGGGCAGGAAGAGGACGTTCAATCGCTTCATAATGGGATCACCTGGCTTTGGTGGCAGGCGGTGGCGCCCACCTTGGTTGGATTCTGACTGGCCAGAGTCCTAAAGTGTCGTAAAGCCGCCGTCGGCCACAAGTACCGAACCGGTTACGAAAGAGGCTTCATCGCTGGCCAGAAAAAGTGCAGCTGGGGCGATTTCACTTGGCGCGGCAAACCGTTTTAGCAAATTCGCTTCCCGGTAGGGCGCCAGCTTGTCTTCCGGAATCGTCTCTGTCAGCGGCGTGTTCATCGAGCCGGGACAGACGGCATTCACGCGAATGTTGTCAACTGCGTGGTCGACCGCCATTGAGCGCACAAGGCCGATAACGCCGTGCTTGCTGGCGTTATATGACGCCTGCAGCCCGTTGCCGACCAGGCCCGACAGCGAGGAGATGCAGATAATGTTGCCGCCGCCCTGTTGACGCATCTGAGCAACTGCGTACTTCGAACACAGAAACATGCTCTTCAGGTTCGTGTCAACGACAAAATCCCACTCGTCTTCACTGGTGTCGACCACATCCTTGTTGATCTGTACGCCCACGTTGTTGACCAGAACATCCAACCGCCCGAATTCCTCGACCGCGGCGCGCGTCAGGCGTTCCGCATCCTGCCGTAGCCGCACATCCATCTGTACAACGGCTGCCTCTCCGCCCTTCGCCCGGATCAGCTCTACCGTTTCCTTGCCCTTCTCCTCGTTAATCTCGCCTACCACGACCCGTGCGCCCTCGCTCGCGAACAGCATGGCTACCGCCTGTCCCAACCCCATGCCCGCGCCCGTGATCGCCGCTACTTTACCTTGCAGACGATGTGCCATCCCGAATGCACCTTGGTCAATATGGAAGAAGACCGCCGCTCACGTTGTACGTCTGGCCGGTCATGTAACTCGCGTCGTCAGAAGCCAGGAAAGCAACCACGTTAGCAACGTCTTCCGGCTGCTGGATGCGGCCCACGGGAATGCCGGCGACCGCTTCCGCCTTTACAGTACCGATCTCCACCCCGCGGCGCGCCGCAGTCTCGCGGTCGATCAGATCCCACATTGGCGTATCGACAATGCCGGCACACACGCAGTTTACCAGGATCCCGTGCTCCGAAAGTTCCAATCCCATCTGCTTGGTCAGCGCAACAACGGCATGTTTGCTGGCGGCGTAGGCCCCCAAAGGAATGCCTTTGCCCGGCGCGATCTTGCCTGCCCCCGATGCGTTGTTGATGATACGCCCGCCGCCTCCCTGCTCTATCATCCGGCGCGCCCCTGCTTGTGAGCACAACAACACGCTTTTAGCGTTTACGTTCATCAGCGCATCCCACGTTTTCTCATCCGTCTCCAGCAATGGCGCAACCGCACCGATGCCGGCGTTGTTCACGAGAATCTGCAAGCTTCCCAACTGCTCGCAGGTCTCGGCCACCATCCCCTCCACCTCTTCTCTGCTGGTCACGTCCGCCTGGTGCGCAAAGGACTGGCCCCCCATCTCCTGAATGTCGGCAGCCACCTGCGCGGCCGTTTCACCATCCAGGTCTGCAACCGTCACCAGACAACCCTCGCGCGCCAAACGCAGGGCTATGGCCCGTCCGATGCCTCGCCCGGCCCCGGTGACAATCGCGACCTGACCGTCAAGATTGTAGCGCGGCATAGGCTACCTCCCGCAGAATTTCCCTGACACCATTCGCCTCAATGCTCGCCGTCTTTTGTCTCGAAGGGAACCTGCATCAGTTCCAAAATGTAGCCGTCCGGATCCTCGAAGAAGACCACGTGGACAACGGCCCAACCGAGATCGAAACTGACAGGCTCGGATACGAACTTGACCCCTTCCGCTTTCAGTTCCTGGTAGGCCTGTGCCATGTCCGGAACGCCAAAACAGATATGGGAGTGGCCCACATCTCCCAGCTTTCCGTCCGAGACCTTTCCCTCCGGCTGCACGTATTCTTGCAGGTCGAGCAGCATCCCCGGCGATTCCGGCGCCTGCAGACGCACAACCTCCATGATCACGTCATTTTTGCCTGCCATCTTCGAGATAGTCTCGCCTTCCAGCCGGTGAGTTTCAATCTGTTCCAGCCCCAGCAGGTCACGGTAAAACGCCAGCGAGCGTTCCATGTCGCTCACCGTAACGGAAATATGGTCCATCACATTTACTGAGCTGATCACAGTGCGCTTCCTCCCTGTTCAGTGTGTTTCCAGAGCATCCAACTCGCCCAAGCGTCGAAGCCAGCGTTGGTGGCGGGCGTCGTCAATGGAACGCCAGTATGGTCCGTACATAGGGCGGCCTGCCTGCGCGAAAGCCTTGTGGTTACCTCGCATCTGTTCCTGGATGGCTTCCGTCGCCTCAGGCGTGTCCGGATCCTCATAGTAGACAACCACACCCTGCCTCCGGTGACTGTCCCCGCCAAATGCAGCATGCCAGAGAGCAACATTAAATACTAGGACATCGCCCGGCTGCGATTCGAACGTAAAGGCAGGCACGTCGGCCTGGGCAATGTTGTAGACGGTTTCAGGTTCGCGGCTGATCTGGCTGTGAAATGGATCGCGGTGGGAGCCGGGTATGACGCGCAAGGCGCCCGTGTCCCCGTCAAGTGGGTCCGGATAGATGCAGAACTTGACGGCCATGTAGTCCAGCGACCTTGTATCGGGGTGCCAGAGCGTGTCGCTGACATGGTAGTTCCCGTCCACCGCGATAGCCAGCACTTCCTTACCCATCAACTGTTCGGCCACGTCGGCAAAACGAGAATCGTGGGCCAACCCGGCGATGAATGGGGACTTCTCCTCCATCAGCGAGGCGTAATGGCGGCTCTTGCCGTCATGCTGGCCGCCCTCAATCCAGGAGTCCAGCCCTGCATTAAACTCACGGCTGTACCGCGCCATCTCCTCCGCAGACAGTAGCTGGCGAAAGATTAGAAATCCGAAATCGTGGAACAGGTTCAGTTGCTGTTTCGACAGTTTCATTTTAGCTCTTTCGGTGGAAGATGGTCGTGTCCGCCCTGCAGCACAGGTGCATGGAGACCGAGACGGTGTCGCGCCGGCCAGTAGCGTGTAGAACACTTCGAAAGATCAAGGATGGCCCCTTGGCGAAAACGGGGACTGGTTGTCTCAGCACGCTGGAGTATAGCATTCAGATTCGCGCCGCGCCAACCAGTTTCTTTCCTCGGGTGCATCCCAAAATGGGGGTGAACAGTCGCATTTCTCTGGAAGAAACCAAGCCACGGTCAGTTCCCATTCCAGTTTCCACCAGAATAATCGCCGTCCCTGACCACTGACCACTAACCACTAACCACTGCAGTTTGGGCGGTCGGGCCTAGTCGGCCCTCCCTTGTGCGGGGGCCCCGCCCCCGCAACGCCCCCCCTAAACCATGCCGTGCCTCATCGACCGGGTGTCGATATTCGTAACAGGTGCCTATTCGAACGTGTCCAGCCAGACCACGTCCCGCCAGTCCCATCAGATCCCCTTACGTGCCGGCCTTGTGCCTGCCCTCGCATCCTCCCCAACTGACGGACTCCACCGTACGGCCAGGCCTGGCGCCTGCACTGCGTCTCGCCCAAAGACGGTAAACAACGCCAGCCACCGCTGGCACTGATTCCCCGCCAGACTGTTCCCACCCCAAATCTGGGATGCACCCCTTCCCTCATCATGCAGATTCGACGCTACAGCAATCGAACCTCTGTGCATTTCTGGTTCCAGTTCTGCCCGCCCATTCGCCAAACTTTCCTGCCCCCCACATGCTCGCAAGACCCGTCTCAATGTTCATACTCCTCCATCAACTCGACCAGATTGCCGTCCGGGTCGTAACAGAAGCAGACGCTGACTGAACCTTCAGTGAGCTCGAAATTCACGGGCCCCGAAATGAACTCTACGCCGGACTTTCTCAGCGCGTCCACGGTTGCCGGCAGGTCCTCAACGGTCAGAGCGAAATGGCAGGACCCGACAGAGCCAAGTGGGGTGACGTGCTTGTCCCCGTGCGTTGTAAAGAATTCGAGCAGGTCTATGAGGATCCCGGGTGTATCGTCGGCGGCCAGGCGGGTTGACTGCGCACGCGAACCCTGCAGTCCTCCGGCCATGTCGGACTTTTCTCCTTCCAACTGGTGCTGCTCGACCTGCTTCAGGCCCAGCTTGCCGACATAGAACTCCAGGGCCCGTTGGGTGTCGCTGACCGTAATTGCAATATGATCGAGTGCCTTGACTTTCATCGCTGTATTCTCCTTGCCAATCTGGGGAACCGAGAATCGAGCTGCTGGGAACACGGCGGGAAGCGCGAATCCGGGACAAAGCGAGGCAGCCTCAGGCCCAGTCCCCTCCGGCGCGGCGCAGATACCTGGCCGCGCCCTCCCTGAGCTGCCGGTCTGAAGGCTGGATCGCAGTAGCGCCGCCGTCTACCATGAGTACGGCCGCGGTAATGTATGAAGCCTCGTCGCTGGCCAGGAATAGGATCGCATTGGCGACCTCCTCAGGTTCGGCGAACCGGGAGAACATGGTCATGGCTGCGTAGGACGCCACGTTTTCCGCGGGCGTGCGCGCCATCATCGGCGTGTTCATGCCCGTAGGGCACACTACGTTGGCGCGAATGCCGCCTTCCCCGCAGTCCTGTGCAAGGCAACGGGCCAGGCCGATGAGACCGTGCTTTGATGTGTTGTAGTCGGCCTGCATTTCATTCGCCACCACACCGGACATTGAGGACACAAATACAACGCTGCCGCCGCCCTGGCGCAACATCGCGGGAATCACGAACTTCGAGCACAGGAACGGCCCCTTGAGGTTCACCCGCATCACGCGGTCCCAATCTTCTTCATCGATCTCGGCGATATGTTTGCCGCTCCCGAATGTAGCCGCGTTGTTCACAAGTATGTCGATGCGGCCGAACTCGGCTAATGTGTCCGTCACCATCCTTTCGGCATCTTGGGCGAGGCTCACGTCGACAATGACTGCTATCGCCTCACCGCCAGAGGAGGTGATCGTAGTGACCGTGTCGTGGGCGGTCACCCGGTTCATATCGGCAACGACCACCTTGGCGCCTTCGGTCGCAAACCGCAACGCAGTCGACCGACCGAGGCCCTGGCCCGCCCCCGTGACAATAGCGACCTTTCCTTGCAATCGACCCATTTGGCTTTACCTCCAGGCTTGGAATCGCAAGCCCAGCAACCGTTAGCTGCCGTTCCTGGCCGGCAACTCGAGCGAGTCGCCGACAAGCAGAATGCGCATGTCGAACTCCGGCTGCTGCTGGTAGTAAAGTTCAAAGAGCTTGCCGATGTCGCCGGTGTGGTTGCGCCAGAATTCCCAGTGAAAGGGCAGAAGCGTCTTGGGGCCGAGTTTCTGCGCCACCGAGAGAAACTCCTCAATCTCCATGTACCACGTTCTGCCAAAGGCCAGCAGTGCCAAGTCCAGGTCATGCTCCGCACCGATCGCTGCCATGGAAGGACCGTCCCAGGTGTCGCCGGAGACAAAGAGTTTCGTCCCACCAGACGACAAGACGAATGTCACCGCGTGCGGCTCATTCGGGTCGTAGGAAGGATAAACCTGCAATTCTACGTCTTTGACCTGAAACGAGTCGCCCGGCGCCACCTCGCGGATTCGGTCGTCGGCAATGCCAAACTCCCGCATCAGTTTCGCCGAGGAGCGCGGTGCAACACAGACTGCATCGGTGTTTTCCACGATGGGCAAGAGGGTGCCGTCGTGGCAGTGATCTACGTGGTCATGGGTGGAGATGATAATGTCGGCCACGCTTACTTCGTCGGGCTTGACGGGGATGGCCGTCGATCGGTAGGCGCCCGGCACGGCATCATCGGGCGTTCCGTAGGAGTAGGGATCGATCCAGATCATCGTCTCCGGCGTGCGGTAAACGAAACTCGGCCCGCCAAGCGCCCAGAACAGGATGCCATCGTCGACCGTTCGCCGCTCCACTTCATCCAGAAATGTCTTTGGCCAGTAGGCAACATCTCGCATGATCTTTCCTTTTGCTGAGTTTACATCGCGGCAACTGCCAATTCCCGACTACGAGGATTCATCAGTGGTCCCGAGCCATCTCGATCTCACAGGAACCGTTCACGCCGTACTCCAGTTGAAGTCATGCGGCACCTGTTCACCGGTGCCAATTTCGTTCAATTCGAGCAGATTACCGTCTGGATCATAGAAGAAAAGTACGTGCCAATCGCCCTCGCCCTCGAAACGTACCGGCGGCGAAACTATCTCCACTCCTGCCGCCTTCAAGCGTTCGTAGGTGGCCGGCACATCCTCGACACCGAAACAGAAATGCGCGCTGGGCACGTGGTGAAGCGGCTGCCGCCCCGTCGGACTTTCTGGATTGATCCACTGAATAAGGTCGAAGGTGAAACCCTGTTCCGAGGTGCGCGTATGGCCGTTTACGCCACCAGGAGGGCGCAGTCGGTACTCACGCATGTGTACGTTAGACATCGCAGTCATCTCATCAATGGGGCCGCCATCGTGCTCCTCGGGGGAGACAACTTCCATGCCCAGTATATCTCTGTAGAACTCCAGCGACCTCTCCAGATCGCTGACCATAATTGCTACGTGATCAATCGTAATTCGGGTCATTTCTGGCCACCTCCGAGAATAATGCACCATCTGAGACTGCGCCGCCTGCACGGCCCAAAAAGCATATGAATGAATGTTCAGAGAAAGGGGAGGCATCCTGCCGCAGTGGGCGAACAAACAACGTCTCCCACGGTAGCTCTCACATTTCGGACTGAACGGCTTTGAACTTTTCCACCGTGGCATTGGTAGCCTCTTCGCACGATCACCCGCCCAGTAGCAAACGGGTATCTTGCCACGGGTCACTTGCGAATCTGTGTACAGTTCAAGAACTTCGCCGAATATGTCAGGACCGGCCACAGATCAGAGGGTTACGCCCGCCTCAAAGTCAGAACCTACCGCCGACCATTCTCTGCTGGAAAGCCGGACGCGTCTTAGAGGGCGAGCAGTGGCCCCAGGTTGCCACCGTCACGCCTATCAAATAGGCGCGTCGGCTTGGTTGCGTCCTTCAACACCGCTGAGAAGGTTCTGCTTCCATCTGAAGGGGAACTTTTAACCGATAGTGCGAAGCGAATGATACGCTTGAAAGGCCGACCCTGTAAGGTCAAATGCCACATTTGATGGATTGCTTCAGTGTGCTTGGGGGTATGGCCAGCGGATCCAAGCATGCCGACCAGAACGAGCCCATCCTATCACAACTGAATCAGCAAGAAAAACTGCATTTAGTGACTTTTTCCCCAGTATCCATGGGTGATACCACCACGAAGCCTGACGTCAATTCCAGCGCCAGGTCACGTTCCCAGTTCAGTCAATCCAATGCCTTCCCTCACTCCCCACGCCTCAGTTCTGTATGTCGTGGCCCTCGGCTTTCTCTCGTGCAGACGTTGGCCGAGAAGAGAACATTCATTGGATCTAGGAATGTGCTCTGGTAAGAAAACTAGAAGCGGTCCAAAGTCAGGAGCTTCTTTCCAGCCACTGTTCGGCTCTGTCGAGAACCAGCCGCGCAAGTGCGCTGTCGGTCTTTACGTGCTTGTCGGTTAGCACAAGTGTAGGGATCACATCGAGTCTCTCGAAAAAGTCCTGCCAGGCGCGAAACTTCCTTTCGGACCACCAGATCCGGGGATGGGGGAATGTCCAGACCCCGCGTCTGGGTTCGGGCCCGATCGAGCCGGAGGACCCGTAACTGAGCATGTAATTGCCTAGAAGACGGCAATACATTTCGGCGTTGACCAATTCGTCAAGTCTGCTGCCGTCGTGTCCTAATTCCATGTCGATCCACAAGATTTCGCCCTGTCCCGATGAGAGCGCGTACATTCCGGCCACCCATTCGGATGTTCCTTCACCGGTGAATAGTACGCCCGGATATGCAGCCTGCAGCTCTTCAAACAGGAGGCCCACACCGCGCATGTGATCGTGGCGGAGATCATTGATGGGGAAAGCGGACTGGTCCAGGTGGAAAGCGTCTATCGCATAGTCATAAACCAGGCGCCCAATACAATCGACCATTAGTTGTCTGAATTCCGGAGCATCGGGCGAGATATAGGCAAATGTCGGCTCGATATTTTCATCCTTATCGTAGT
>JAPPKG010000170.1:0-22214 GCA_026914085.1 Caldilineaceae bacterium
CCCCGGCCCCCCACCCCCCACCCCCCGTTTTTGGGGGGGGGGGGGCCTTTTCCGCCCCCCCGTTGGGGGGGGGCCCCCCCCCCCCAACGCCCCCCCTGATGTCCGCGCCGTAGCAAGTGTGTGGCTGATTTTAAGTTGGCGCCTCGCGGCGGCCGGGCTTAAACCCCCCAACCCCCGGTCTTGGCGCCTTCCCAGTTTGTGCCAGCGCAGGCAAGCCAACTCCCATACATACCCAACGTTCACCACTCTGACCATCGCGAGCCTGCTACACAAATACTGGGAGTACACGCCCCCCAGACAGACCCCACACTGAAAACACACAGAACATGGCTTTGTAGTTACCAGTGACTTCAAACGAGGCCATTGGCGTCGCACGTGCCATAACCCATTGATTCCGATCAGGGCAGCTTTGGATGGGGTACCCGCTTCCCTTCTGGCTGCGACCCCCGCCTCGCTTCCTCTTCCGCTATCCGTTCTTCCAGGATCTTGCGGGCCGCGTAGCGTTTGCGCTCCTCGGAAAGCCACCTTCCACTATCTTCAGGATCAACGACCGGACGCGCCGAGGTAAGGAACACCGTGTGGCCAACCATCGTGTCGTCGGGTC
Organism: Caldilineaceae bacterium; assembly: GCA_026914085.1. Lineage (GTDB taxonomy): Bacteria > Chloroflexota > Anaerolineae > Caldilineales > Caldilineaceae > Bin5. Next base: position 605 of record JAPPKG010000170.1, read on the forward strand.
GCAGGCGATCCGGAACCGGCTTGTAGCCGCGAACGAGAACCTCTTCTACGATGATGTCGGCAAATCCCGACTTTTCCAGTCCGTGCAGTAGGTCGCTGACCTGGTTTGTAGTGGGTACCAGGGCGACAAAGAATCCTCCAGGGCGAAGGGCTTCACGCGCCTGCTCCAGGAAGATCCAGGGTGTCCGCAGGTCCAGTACCAGGGCATCTGCGTTGGTCTGTCTGAAACCTTCGAGGATCGAAGCCGAATGCAAGTCCACATACTGCAGCAGTCCCATCTTCTCCAGGTTGTTGCGTGCGACTTGAACGTGGTCATCCCTGATTTCATACGAATACACGCGACCTGTTGGGGCAACCGCCCATGCCAGGGAGATAGTGAGAGCTCCGCTGCCTGTGCCGGCTTCGATCACACGATTGCCGGCCCGCAGGTTCAATCGGCGCACGACCATGGCCGCATCTTGAGGAAAGATGATCTGCGTGTTCCTCTTGATCCGCGTCATCCGATCGTCCAGAGACGGTTCCAGCAGCAACATGGCGTGACCTAGATGACTGTATACGGTCGTGCCGTAGGGAAGATCAATCAGATCGCTATGCTGGATCTTTCCAAGGTTGGAGTGGAACGAACGCCCTGGCTGAAGACGCAGCAAGTGTCGTTTTCCGCCGCCGGTCAACAAGAGCACAAGGTCATCGGCCGCCGTCAACAAGGGGGCCGGCCGTCCCCGATCTGATGAAGCGCCCCGGGAAGCCTCCTTCCTTCTAGCCAGACCCTTTTCTGAGTCTTCTTTTCTTTCCGGTTCGGAAACCGGCGCACCTCTTGCTTCCACCTGTCCGGCCTCATCTCCGCGCTGAACGGCAACCGGCTGCACACAATTCTGGAGTATCGCCGGTCAGGTTCCCTTAAGCGAATCCAGGCAGCCTCTCTTGACGATTATAGTCATTGATGAGCAAGATCGACAAGGTCAGGCGGCAAAGCGTAGCCTTCTCAGACTCGCGTTAACCTGCAACCGGTCCGAAAGGCAGGTACAAGTGCTGGTTGTCCGCCCCGCATTCACCGCCTGTAGCATATTAGTCGTTATGGATTCGGAGTAAGATCGAAAGCATTTCGAAGGAGGGCCCTCTCAAAGTCAAATTGACACGCACTTTAATGGGATGTAGAATACACAACGGCCTATAGGTTCACAGTTTGGGCTCTGGCCCGCCGCGGTTGGAGAAGGTTGGCCGGTGCCTCAAATGGGATTGACCTGCCTGGCCCAGAGTCAATTGGGCCGAGTCTGATGTTCTGTGAGGAACTTCGACTGGCCTTCGCGACTCAGGCAGGGAACTGGGCAGCCCGTAATGGGTTGACTGAACGGGGCCTGGACCAGGACGGCGAAGAGAAGTAAACACAATTATCGGATTCTCATTTGTCGAGATCTACTCTAATTGCCAGGAGGCCTCGAATGCAGAAACGCGTCACGTTTTGGGCTGTGCCCTTGCTAGTCGTCGCGATCCTCTTTTCAGGTTGCACGGCCAGAATCGACGCTGGTTCTATGGTCGAGAGAGGGCCGGATGAATTCTACATCGACCTGCCGCCAATCGTGATTGACTACGCTTCAGATGGCACAGCCTCCATCGGCGAGCTATCACACATGGTGGTCGGCAATGTGGAGCAGCCTCCTGGTATGCTCTACGTGCCTGAACCAGGAGTCAGGTTGGGGCTTGCCACCATACTGTACGGGCTGTCCTTGCCTTCGATTTGGGTGCAGCACTTTACAGCTTCCAACCTCCAGCACTTGCGCGTTGCAAACGGTGACGAAGGGATTCTGCTCTTCGCCAACGGGCAGCGGATTCCCTCGCTGGTATGGGAAGAAGAGTCGCTGGCTGCAACAGGCGAGGCCGTGTCCGCATTGGGCTTGGGCGTCCCCGCGCTGAACAAGGTGCTGCCAATGGTGCGGAACTTCAACCTTGGCGTCGTGCTTAGATTCCCTGTCCAGGAAGGAGTTGATGTAATTCCCCTTAGCGGAGTCGAAGAGAGTGCCGAAGTCACGATGGCGCGGATGCTGCAGCAGCAGGTCTTGGAAACATTCGGCGGTGCCCTGCCTACAATCGATATTCCCATCCTGTATCACGCCGATGGCAGTTGGACCTTGGGCGAACTGTCCGACATGGATTGGACGGTGTTGACCAGTACGCCATTCTACGCGCTGCGCCTTCCGCCTGATCTGATCAGCGGCCTGACCGATTCCGGCATCTACACTGTGACACTGACTACCGACCCCGACGGCATTCACATCTCCCTGAATGGCATCGGTCTCCCCTACCTGTCGTGGGGGAGCGGAGAAGTGCAGAATGTGCTTGCCCTCTCAAAGCAGTTGGGCGTCTTTGACTCCGTATCGGCACTGGTACCCGGCGCCGATATGGACTCCGTTCTGTCTCTCGTGGAGAACCTGCTTCCCATTATCCAGGCGACCAACGCCAACATTACAATCTATCTGCCCGGTTCTGAGATGGGTAACTGAGTCTGGCTGCAAGGCTAATCCAACTGGGGCGGTTTGGAAGAGAATCTTGGTTCTGCTGCTCTTGATAGAGCGGGTGTAGAGCTTCTACACCTGCTCTATTGCTATTCTGGGACAGTGTGCGAATAGGTTTTAGACCTACCTGAGTCTATAGAGTCCATCTGATTCTTAGACCTTACGATCTGGCCTAAAGTGTTTCGGTCACTTTCTTGATGGTCCGCGGACGGTCTGGGTCGAAGTCGCGCGCCGATGCCAGGAACAAAGCAAATAACTGACCCGGAATAATCGCAAGTAACGGTGACAGCCACTCGGGTGCCGAAGCAAAGGGAAACTGGGTACGGCCCAGATTCAGGATCGACGGTTCATTGCTCACGCAGAGTAGTTCGGCATCCATATCCCGCAGCTGCCGCACAAAGCGTTGCAGGTCCGGCATAAGCACACCGGTGGGAGCAACCACAAAGACCGGAAAGGCCGGCTCGATCAGGCTCAATGGACCATGCAGAAAGTCTGCAGTGCTGTATGGTTCAGCTAGCGTATAGGTAAGCTCCTTGATCTTCAGCGCAATCTCAAAGGCGGTGGAGTAGTTGAACCCTCGACCTACTACTACGCAGTTGCGTACGTAGCGATAGCGTTCTGCCAGTCGTTCGACTTCACTGTTCATTGAAAGGGTCTGTCGCATCAGGTCCGGTGTCTTCTCCAGCATCGCCACCCCGTCCGCGTCGTCAGCCAGGTGGGCCGAGAGAAGCCCAACGGCATAGAGCTGAGCAGTGTACGTCTTGGTCGCCGCAATGGACCGCTCTTCGCCTGCCCCCAGGCTCACCAGATAATCGGCCTGTTCCGCCAGAGGCGAGTCCACAAAGTTGGTGATTGCGGCCGTAAGGCAGCTCTGTCGCCTTCCCTCCGCCAGAACGCTTACGATGTCCGGGCTCTGTCCACTCTGGCTGATTCCCAGCACAAGGGTGTCCGGTGCGAAGAGCGGTGGCTGCTGATAGAGCGTGAAAAGGCTGGGCGTCGTCAGCATAACGGGCAGCCGGTTGTTTGCCCCCAGAAGATACTGGGCGTAACGCGCCGCATTGTCGCTTGTACCTCTTGCCGCTACGACGACTTGCCGAATGTCTGCTTCCTGGATGCGGGCAGCGAGTTCTTTCACTCGGCCCTGCTCCTGCTGTGCGAACCGTTCAACCACATCCGGTTGCTGGTGAATTTCCTTGAATAGTATGGAATCTGACCCCATCGTGCGTCCTTTCAAGCTAGAATATGCCCGTGTCCGTAAGAGTATAACACCTGAGCCGAAGATAACACCTTCGGCCTCTTGAAATAGATAGGAACAATCTGAAATGTACAAACTTCCTGAAGACGTAAAGATGTTGCAGGAACTGGCGATGGATTTTACGCGTCGCGAAATCATTCCCCGCGCGGAGCACTATGACCAGAACGAAGAGTGGCCGTGGGATATATTTCATAAAGCGCGCGCGGTTGGGCTCGTCAATCTCAACATTCCTGAGGAGTACGGAGGCATGGGCGCAACCGCACTTGAGGAGTGCGTAATCGCCGAGTCGATGGCCTACGGGTGCTCAGGCATCCAAACCGCACTGATGTTGAATCAACTTGCTACCTTGCCGCTGCTCATCGCCGGATCAGACGAGCAGAAGCGCCGCTACCTGCCTTGGATTGCGGATGACGGCAAAGTTGCCGCCTACTGCGTGACGGAACCGGATGCAGGGTCGGACGTCGCCGGCATCAAGTCCACCGCCTTACGGCGTAACGATAACTATATCCTGAACGGATCCAAGACCTGGATCACCGACGGCCCCGTCGCCAGCTTCTTCTCGGTATTCGCAAAAACGGACCCGGACGCCGGCCATAGCGGCATCAGTTGCTTCCTGGTCGAAAGGGACTGGCCCGGTGTGAGCACGAGCAAACCCCTCGCTAAAATGGGCCAGCACGCTGCCCAGGCCTGCCAGGTTTTCTTCGAGAACGTCGAGGTCCCTGCATGCAACCGGCTGGGAGAAGAAGGGGAAGGATTCCGAATCGCGATGAAGGCGTTCGACAAGAGTCGTCCAGGTGTGGCAATCGCTGCGATTGGCGTCGCACGGCGGGCTCTGGACGAAGCGGTTGCCTACGCAGGTGAGCGCACCGCCTTTGGTCAGCCCATCTCCCACTTTCAGGGAGTTGGCTTCATGCTGGCCGACATGGCAATCAGGGTGGAAGCCGGAAGGCACCTGGCCTATAAGGCTGCCTGGGATGTCGACCAGGGCAATCGCAATACGATGTCGGCTGCCATGGCTAAGGCCTACTGCGCAGAGGCGGCCATGAAGAATGCAACAGATGCCGTCCAGGTCTTCGGTGGCAACGGTTACAGCAAGGAGTTCCCTGTCGAAAAGCTGATGCGTGACGCCAAAATCTATCAAATATACGAAGGGACGACCCAGATCCAACAGATGATCATCATGCGTGAACTCTACCGTGAAGGCTGAAGATGCTGTGCCACAAGCAGCAACTTTCGCATTCGGTATCTCTCACCCCTTTTCTCCGTCGGGTCACCGCAATGAGGGGAAGGCTTGGAGCTGTCAGCACATTCAGTCGTCCGCCATTTCCCATTCAATAACAGGGCAATCGCCTCAGAATCAGTGATATAATAACCTTATGCCAAGTTTCAGTTAGGCATTTCTGAAATTGAATCTTCACCATCAATCCATGACGCTCGCCGGTAGGAGACTTGGTAGCGAGGGAGGGCACTTGCTAGGGCGCGTTGACATTTCCTCCTGACGAGGCGTCCCACCGTAGGGGCGCCCCTTGTGGGTGCCCTCGTGGACTTACAACATGGCGGGCCCGCATATTTCAGGCCGGACAAACGTCAACGACTCCTGGACTGCCTGCTGCCGACAATCTGTCTGCACAATTCGCGACAAATACGGCAAGCCAAAGTGCGCCCAGTCAAGCGCATAACTCCACAAAAAGGAAAAGTGGCCGGTCCGACCCGACTTTTCACGAACTGAACCGACATGACCCGACCTGACCCGCTCAGACATGACACTCTGCTCCCCACCGCCAGCCAAACGGCATGAGTCTGTCGTCCGGTAGAGCAGTGGAAGAGCATCGAAGAGAACTTGCAAGAACCGGGAATAGACGCCAAAAGCGGAAAAACTGATGCAAAAGCGTTACGAAAACAGAACCCCGAGGAAAAAAATATCACCCGACTTTGCCCGACTTATGCCTACTTTACCCGACATGACCCGACATGACCCGACATTTTAAGCCATCTGGGTCCCTCCATATCGCCGGATGCACATCTCTTGTACATATCTCGATTGATCTCGTACGCGCCCACGCACACCGGTCAATCCCTTATCACAGCCCATCGAGCGATTTTCGTGTATTGTAGTCACGGCATCAAGTAAACACTCGTAAACTCTCGTAAACTCTCGTCCAGCACACACACAAGAAAGCCAGTGACCCTCCGTCTAGACATACTGTCCGCGATGTATGAAATGCGCGCATCAGCACACAAGGCATTCATGCTCAGAACGACTTGACCGTTTTGCGCCGAACAGCTCTCAACCTCTTACGCAGACTGAAGAGCCCCCAAACCAGCGTCTTTGCCGAATGTTGCCGCGCCGGCTGGACAACTGACTATCTCCCTAAAGTTCCCTACCAATAAATATGCGTACGACATGATTCAACATGCGATTTCATTGACATATGCTGCGAAAAAAGATAAAATGTCATCCGGCTGCAAGCCACTGTCTTTTTGACAATTAACAAATCGCGGCAGGCCCGATCTGCTCGGCAACTGCCGCTACTGTTTCAGCAACCGAAGATAGATCCAATGCCAGTTTGAGGTCTTAGCAGACAGGTGTGAGGAGGATTCATGGCCGAGTTTTCGACTGACAAGATTCGCAATATCACAGTTCTTGGACACGGAAGTTCCGGTAAAACTTCCCTGGTTGAAGCCCTCTTGTTCAACAGCGGCGGGACCAGCCGTGTCGGACGTGTCGAGGACGGTTCCACTGTCTCAGACTGGGACGTTGAAGAACAGCGGCGCGGTATTTCCATAAACCTTTCCGTCGTTCCAGTGGAATTCCAGGAGACCAGGCTCAACCTTGTCGACACGCCCGGGTACTTGGACTTCGTGGGCGAAGTAATCAGCGGGCTTTCCATCTCGGAGGCCGGCCTCGTGCTTCTTGACTCGGTGGCGGGCGTTGAAGTCGGCACGGAACTGGCGTGGGAACAGCTGGATGCAGTCGAAAAGCCCCGACTGATTTTTGTCAACAAAATGGACCGGGAAAACGCCAACTTTGCCAACGCGCTGGCAAGCGCAACCGAGGTATTCTCTGGAACGATTCTGCCGTTCCAACTGCCCATCGGTTCTGGCGAGGAATTCGAAGGCATCGTCAACCTGGTGGATATGAAGGCATATATGGGCCCGGATGCGACCGTCGCCGATATCCCCGCCGACATGGAGGACGAGGTAGAGGAAGCCCGGCAGAACCTCGTCGACGCCGCCGCCGAAACCGACGACGAGTTGATCATGAAGTATCTTGAGGGCGAAGAGCTGACCGAAGACGAGGTGCGGCAGGGCCTGAAACAAGGCGTGCAGGATGGCCAGATTGTACCTGTCTTCTGTGGCAGCGCCATCCAGAATATCGGACTCTTCAGCTTGGCGCGGGCGCTTACAAGCTACGTGCCCTCCCCGGCAGACGTGGTTAGTTCCGTTCCCAACGGCGGTGAAGATCTCCTGGAGCTGTCCGGCGACGTGGACGGACCACTTGTCGCCTATGTTTTCAAGACCATCGTCGACCGATATGTGGGTCGCATGAGTTACGTTCGCATATTTTCAGGCTCGCTTGTTGTCGACAAAGGGGCGACGATTCAGCGTTCTAGAGAGAACGTGAAGTTGCAAAATCTGTTCCACGTCAGTGGAAAGGAATTGGACGCCGCGACTGTGCTCACTGCAGGCGACATAGGTGTTCTGACAAAAATGGATGGGCTGAAGACTTCGGATACCCTCAGCGAGCAGCAGCTTGTCGTTTCGCCCCCCGAATACCCAAGGCCTCTCTATTCCGTGGCCGTGATGCCGGCGACCAAGGCCGACAGCGCCAAAATGGGTCAGGGTCTGCAGGCCTTGGCCGAGGAAAATCCGACGCTTCAGGTCGAGTATATCCAAGCTACAAAGCAGAACATTTTACAGGGCATGGGCGACACGCACATCGACGTCGCCATCAGAAGTCTGGACTCCAAGTTCGGCGTCAAGGTCGACACCGCCATGCCGAGAGTGCCCTACCAGGAGACGGTAACCCGCACCGCCAGCGCCCACTACCGCCACAAGAAGCAGACCGGCGGCGCGGGCCAGTTTGCCGACGTCGAGCTGCGCGTAGAGCCGCTGGACCGCGGTGACGGCTTCGCCTACGACAGCGAAGTCTTTGGCGGCTCGATCCCCAGCGTCTTCATCCCTTCCATCGAAAAAGGCATCAGGCAGATTCTCGATCAAGGCGTGATCGCCGGCTTTCCCATTGTAGACGTTAAGGCCATCGTCTTTGACGGCAAGCACCATCCTGTCGACTCCAAGGACATTGCCTTCCAGACTGCTGGCCGCGAAGTATTCAAGATCGCAATGCAGGAGGCCCGCCCTGTCCTGTTGGAGCCGATCTACACCATGCGCGTGACCGTCCCGGACGAATTCATGGGCGATGTGATGGGCGATCTAAACAACCGCCGCGGCCGCGTATTGGGGATGGAGAACCGAAACAACCGCGCAATCATCAACGCCGAGATCCCGCTAGCCGAGATACTACGCTACGGCACCGATCTGCGTTCCATGACACAGGGACGCGGCATCTACACCATCGAGTTCGGCCGCTACGAACCCGTACCCAGCCACCTGGCAGACCAGGTCATCACCCAGAGCAAGGAAGAGGAGGCTGAGCAGGAGTAGGTGGCTGGCACATTGGCGAATACTGAGCTGGGGCGTCCAATTTCGCCTTACTCAAGAGCGGCGCGAGGCCATTTGTGATTCAAGACCTCGCGCCGTTTTGTGCCGTTATGGACTTTACTTTGGAATGCTGACGAGGCCGGCGGCGAACGTCGGCGTTTTTGCTTAAAGCCGCGACAGTAGACCGAACAGTTGCTGGAAATGTGTTGCTGAATGTTGCATACGTGAGACCAACCAGCACATACACCAGAAGGGGCTGGCTAGAGGCACATGGAAACCTTATCAGACATCGGTTCCGCCTATTTGGGGAGTAAGAAGTGCTGAACGCTCTTCTCCTGGCAGGCCTGCAGATCCTATACATGGTCGGCGCCACGGGTCTCGCTATCTACGGCCTTCAAGCGCTTATTCTCACCTTGCTGAAACTACGCGAGGAAAGGCTGCTGCGGAAGGCGACCGCATGCCCAATCAATCCCGCTTTTGGCAGTTTGTGCAGGGAGAGCGAAGACTGGCCATCTGTGACTGTCCAACTGCCAGTCTACAATGAAGTTCACGTAGTCGGACGTCTCATCGACGCTTGCGCAACTCTCGACTATCCCTCCGATCGATTACAGATCCAGGTCCTCGACGACTCAACCGACGGTACCACTGCCATCGCCGAAAGCCGTGCCGAATTCTGGCGCAGCCAGGGCACCGATGTTCAGGTGCTGCACCGCACCGACCGGGGCGGCTTCAAGGCAGGCGCACTGAAGGAGGGTCTGCACCAGGCCAGTGGTGAGTTCATCGCAGTATTCGACGCAGACTTCGCACCCCTGCCAGACTTTCTGAAACGTACCCTACCCACCTTTCTCTACAGGGCCGGACAGAATGTCGGGTTTGTTCAAACCCGCTGGACCCACCTGAACGAACGATACTCGGCGCTGACAAAGGCCCAGGCACTCGCGCTCGACGGTCATTTCGTTGTTGAACAGGCGGCCCGCCACGCCGTTGGGCTGCCATTTGGTTTCAACGGTTCCGCGGGCGTGTGGCGGCGGGCCTGCATTGAAGATCAGGCAGTTGGCGGCTGGCAGGACGACACACTCTGTGAGGACCTCGACCTCAGCTACCGCGCCCAGCTGGCCGGCTGGCAGGGCGTGTATCTGGACGAAGTTGAAGCCCCTGCCGAACTTCCCCCCCAACTTCTCGCCTTCAAGCGACAGCAGTTCCGCTGGGCAAAGGGCAGTGTGGCGACGCTGCGCAAGTTGGCCGCCTCGGTATGGCAGGGCGGCTGGCCAACCTTGAAGAGGATTGCGGCATATGTCCACCTTGGTGGATACCTGATTCACCCGCTCTTGTTGCTGTTGCTCCTCGTTACCCCCCTTCTCATGCTGTTTGGCAGCCAGGCCTACTGGCCTCTTGCCTACCTGAGCCTGGTTTCCGTAGGACCCCCGGCATTGTATGCGCTTGCGCAACGTCGTCTTCACCCACAGGACTGGCTGCGTCGCTGGGCCCGTCTGCCCCTTCTCATGCTTCTGGGGATGGGGCTTTCGCTCAGTAATTCGGTTGCCGCCTGGCAGGCGATCTTCGGTAAGGGAGGGGCTTTCTTGCGCACGCCGAAGTTCAATGTCGAAGGCAGTGACGATTCCTGGCACGGCAGCAACTATGCCCTCGACTTGGAGCCGCTTGTCGCCGTCGAGTTGACTCTTGCCCTCTACGCCGGCACTGGCTGCTACCTTGCCGCCATCCACGGCCAGTGGTGGAATCTGCCCTTCCTCGCCTTTTACGCCTGCGGATACGCGCTTGTGGCAGCAGCCGGGCTCTATGAATCGTCGAAAGCGCGCTCCTCTCGTTTGCATCTTGGGCGCAAAATGGCCAGGCCCCTGCCACCCAAGAACCTTGTCAAAAACTGATGGCGCCTGTACAATTATTGCAGTAGGGCGACCATCTGGTTGGGCCCCGTGCAGTGTCTTGTTGGCCTAACTTGGTGGCGCTGCCCATCACTCTTAAGTGCCGAATCCTGGCCCAAAGGAATGATGCCGTGTCAAAGCGTAGCTATGATGACATCACCTGGCTGGAAGATCCAAAGGACGTGATTGTCCTCGCCAACCGCAGCCAGAAGAACTTTATTTTGGAACTTCCTACCGGACAGTATCGTCTGGATGCAGGCCGCAAGATGCGCACTCTGCGATCAATCCTGGACTTCGGCCAGATTAGTGAGTTGGTGTCCAGCGGCCAGTTGGTGGTCGAAAAGTAGGCAGTTTTTCCCTCGAAGCACAAAAGAGCTGCGTATATTGTTGAATCTGCACCTACCGCGTACAGGGAGTGGCGGGGCGCAGTCAGGTTAAATGGGTGAATAACAGTGTCGACCTACCTTCTCATTGATGGGCATTCCCAGGCGTTTCGGGCCTTTTTCGGCGTCAAGACTCCTTTGGTTACCTCCCGCGGCGAGCCGACCACGGCAGTGTTTGGCTTTTTCCGCAAGCTCTTCAGCGTTCTGCGCGAATACCGGCCTGACGGTGTAGCCGTCGCATTTGACAAGGGCGACACCTTTCGCCACGAAGAGTTCGTCGAGTACAAGGCGACCCGGGACGCCATGCCCGATGAAATGCGACCCCAGATGGATCGCATCGAACAGGTCCTGGAAGCCTTGAAGATTCCAATCCTGACGCTCGAGAATTTCGAGGCCGACGACATTTTGGGCGGGCTTGCCCGTCAAGCTGCCGGCGAAGGACACGATGTCCTGATCCTGTCCGGCGACCGTGATATGTTTCAGCTGGTCGCCGACAAAGTGAAAGTCCTCTACACATCGGGCGGCCCTTCTCCGACCACGTTACCCTTCGGCGTCGCCGAAGTTGCCGAACGTTACGGTGGCCTCGACCCTGACCAGTTCCTCGAAATGAAGGCCCTGGTGGGCGACAGCTCCGACAATATCCCCGGTGTGCCGGGTGTGGGCGAAAAGACTGCCATTCGATACCTTAAGAAGTACGGTTCTATTGACGAACTGTACGCACACATCGACGAAATCAGGGGACCCAAGTCGCAGCAGAATCTGCGCGCTGCAGAGGATGACGTCTGGCGCAACAAGCGGCTCATGACCATCGTCTGTGATGTGGACGTCTCCTTCGATGCCGAAGCCTTCCGCCTTCAGAGGTACGATGGTGGCGCTGTGCGCCGCATCTTCGAAGAGCTGGACTTTCGCAGCCTTCAGCGCGAGCTGGATCAGTTGGGCGAGGGCGGTTTCCTTGGCAATGGCGAGGGCCGGTTGATCGAAGCAGACACCGAGCCCGCACAATCAACCCTATTCGCCGATTCGGAGACCGCTCTAGCTTCCTCAGGTTGGCGGCCTTCAGCTAGTGCATCAGGCGAGCACACATACAGGTGCATTCAAACTCGGAATGAATTGGACGAGTTGTGTGAGGAGCTCAAAGAGGCGGAAATCCTTTCCTTTGACGTCGAGACCTCCGGCCGCGATCCGATGGCGGTAGACCTGGTGGGGCTCGGTATCGCCTGGGCCAAGGGTAAAGGCTGCTATATTCCCGTCGCGCACAGCGATGGAGAGCAACTTCCTTGGGACAATGTGCGTGAAGCCGTGCAACCTTTTTTTGCGGACGCGACTCTGCCCAAAGTGGCGCACAACGGAAAATACGACCTGGTTGTCTGCCGGCGGCACGGATTACAGGTAGAAGGCCCGATTCACGATACGATGACCATCGCCTGGCTGCTGGACCCGGCCAGCCGTTCCATCGGCCTCAAGAGTCAGGCCGAGACTGAACTTGGCTGGACGATGACAGAGATTTCCGAGTTGATCGGATCGGGCCGCAATCAGATCTCGATCGCAGAGGTAGAAATCGATCGCGTCACCGGCTACTGCGGCGCCGACGTGGACGCCACAATTCACCTGTGGAAGGCTCTCGCACCCCGCTTGAGAGAGGCCAGTGACACACTATGGAAGCTCTACGAGGAGATTGAACTGCCTCTGCTTCCGGTGCTTGCTGACATGGAGATGGCCGGGATTCGCCTGAATACCGATTTCCTGGCCGATCTTTCCCAGAGGCTGGTCACGCGATTGCACGAAATCGATCTGCTTCTGAAGGGCATCGTCGGACACGACTTCAATCTTCGCAGTACGCAGCAGCTCAGTAACGTTATGTTCAATGAACTGGCCTTCCCTGCCAAAGGGCTCAAGAAGACGAAGTCAGGATTTGTCAGCACTGCGGCCGGAGAATTGGACAAACTGAAGGCGTCCACGACCGAGCTGTCTGCAGAGCAAAACCAGTTCCTGGACCTGCTGTTTGAACAGCGCCAGCTCGAGAAACTTCGGGGAACCTATGTCGATACGCTGGGCGGGCTTGTCAACAGCAGCACTGGCCGCGTTCATACCAACTACAGTCAGGCGGGCGCCGCAACCGGCCGCCTCAGCAGCAACGGTCCCAACCTGCAGAACATTCCCATTCGTACCGAGCGTGGGCGCGAAATCCGCAAGGCCTTTGAAGCCGAGGAAGGTTGCCTGCTTCTGGCAGCCGACTATAGCCAGGTTGAACTGAGAATCCTGGCCCACATTGCCGAGGAAGAACGTCTCATTGAGGCCTTCCGGCAGGAGCAGGACATTCACGCCGTGACCGCATCGCTGCTCTTTGATGTGCCCCTGGATCAGGTCACTTACGATCAGCGCGGGCTGGGCAAAACAATTAACTTTGCCACCATTTACGGTGTCAGCGCCTTCGGCCTCAGCAGCCGCACAGACATGGATCCAACCGAGGCCCAGCAGTTTCTGGACCAGTATTTCGCGACCTATCCCAACGTGCGCCAGTACATAGATGACACGATTCGGAAGGCGGTCGAAGAGGGATTCGTCGAGACGCTGCTGGGCCGCAGACGAATCTTCCTTGAGCTGCAGGGAAATCTGCCCTTCAATCAGCGGCAGGCGCTCGAACGACAAGCGATCAACGCCCCTATCCAGGGGACGGCCGCTGACATAACCAAACTGGCCATGAGTAACCTCCACAAGTGCCTCCATGATCAGGATCTGAAGGCCAAAATGCTACTGCAGGTCCATGATGAACTGGTCCTCGAAGTACCTCACGAGGAGCTGAACGTAGTTGCCCCACTTGTACGCAGAGAAATGGAATCGGCCTTCGAGTTGAACGTACCCTTAAGGGTGGATGTCGAAGCCGGGCCGAACTGGTACGATATGGAGGAGCTGCCACTTCAACAAGCACTGATGCAATGAGCCGGCGCCGCGCCTTGCGGACCAGGACGTGGGTCTCCTTTGTACCGCGCTCTGTTCAACGCTGGCTATCCGGGAAGTAGACCATGATTCGAGACCAGATTCGGCAAATCGTTACAGAAGCAGTTGCCAGCGCGCAGTCGTCCGGCAACTTGCCCGCAATAGAATTTCCTCCGGTTGAAATCGAGCGCCCAAATCAATCAGATCACGGCGACTACAGTTCCAACTTCGCCCTCCTCGCCACCTCCGCTATTAAGAAGGCATCCGGCCAGAGAGCCAACCCGCGCCAGATCGCACAGTCAGTCGTCGATAACATCCCAACGGGCGGACTCGTAGGTAGCGTCGAGCTGGCTGGGCCTGGATTTATCAATATCCGCCTCCACGAGAATTGGCTGCAACAGAGTGTGCTGTCGGTCCTCGAGCAGGGGGCTTCTTTTGGCGCCATCGACCGCGGCAAAGGCCAGAGATGGCAGGTCGAATATGTCAGCGCCAACCCAACCGGGCCGCTGCACTACGGGGGCGGCCGTAACGCCGTCCTTGGCGATGCGCTTGCCAACGTCTTGGAAGCGGCCGGCTACGACGTACAACGAGAATTCTACGTCAACGACAGTGGCACGCAGTTTCAGCTCTTCATCGAGAGCCTTTACGTCTGTTACATTCAACTCTGCGAAGAGTTGGACGGACTGACAAAGCGCAATTTGGAAATTCCTGAAGGCGGGTACCAGGGGGCCTATCTTCACGACTATGCCAGGTTGGTCAGAGAACGCAGAGGTGACCGCCTCGCCCACTTGGAGCCGGGCGAAGCCAGGGCCGAATTGCGCCAAGACGGACGTGAGATTGTCTTGCACGACATCGAAGATGAGCTTGCGTCGATGGGTGTTACCTTCGACCGCTGGTTCAGCGAGAAGAGCCTGTATGACGAGGGGTTGGTTGATCAGCTTCTGGAGCAGCTTTCCGATAAAGGCGAGGTCATCAAACGGGATGGGGCGCTCTGGTTCCTGGCCAGCAGCTATCCGGGCAACGAAAAAGATGAAGTGGTCGTGCGGTCCAACGGAGCGCCGACCTATTTCGCAAGCGACATTGCCTATCACTATGACAAGTTTGTACGCCGGAAATTTGACCGCGTGATCAACGTCTGGGCCGTCGATCACCAGGGACACATACCCCGTATGGGGGCCGTAATGCGGGCCCTGGACCTGGATCCCGAACGCCTGAAGATCCTTCTGTACAACCTGGTAAAGTTGATCAGGGACGGCCAGGAAGTCAAAATGAGCAAGCGCTCAGGCGATATTCTGACCGTGCGCGAGGTCGTCGAAGAGGTCGGGCCCGATGCAGTCCGATTCATGTTGCTGACGACCAGCCCCGAACGCAGCATCGATTTTGATATGAGCCTGGCCGTACAACGAAAGAACGAGAACCGTGTCTACTATGTGCAGTACGGGCACGCCCGAATCTGCTCTCTCCTGCAGAGGGCAGCACAGAGCGGACATCAGAATCCCGAAAAGATTCCCGATGACGCTGCTGAGATCGTGAGCCTCCTCAGTGACCCGGCAGAGTTGACCCTCATTCGCCGCATGTTGGAAATGGAAGAACAGATCGAGCTGGCGGTCGACAGGCTTTCGCCGCACAATCTCACCTACTATGCCGAAGACCTGACCAAGAACTTCAGCGTCTTCTACGAAAACTGTCAGGTCCTGCACTCTGACGTGCCCAGGGACCTGGCTCGGGCACGACTGCTGCTTGTCCTTGCAGCAAAGACAGCTCTGTCCAGGGTTCTGAACCTCATGGGCATGAGCGCGCCGGAGGAAATGTAACCATCGCCTTCTACAAATGGCGTTTGCCCAACCGGTCGGCGCGGACCGTCCGACAACGGGCGAATTGTACTCTTCACTGTTCGCTAGGCTTCCACCGGCGAGTGCCTGCCGACTCGCACTGAGAATGTTGTAATGACCGAGAGTCTCAAAGTATTGGTAAGCGACAAACTGTCAAAAAGGGGCTTAAAGCCTCTATTTGAAGCCGGCGGCATTTCAGTTGATATCTGCACTGAGCTGTCATCGGAAGAACTGCTCTCCCGGATTCCCGATTACCATGCGCTCCTTGTTCGCAGCAGCACCCAGGTCACATCCGACCTCATAGGAGCGGCGAAACGGCTGCAGGCGATCGGACGGGCCGGCACCGGCGTGGACAACATCGATGTCGAGGCCGCCACCCGGGCCGGTGTGACCGTCGTCAACACGCCCACCGGCAATACAGTCGCCGCCGCTGAACATACAATCGCCATGCTGATGGCTCTCGCCCGCAATATACCTCAGGCTGACCGCAACGTGCGCGCCAAGCTGTGGGACCGTGGCGCATTCGTCGGAACGGAAGTAAGGGGCAAAGCACTCGGTATCGTTGGGCTGGGTCGCATTGCTCAGGAAGTAGTGCAATTTGCCCTCTCTCTGGGGATGAGAGTTTACGCCTACGACCCCTTCGTCAGCCAGGAGTACGCCTCGCAGCGCCACGTGACCCTCATTTCCCTCGATGAGATGCTGCCCCTGGTCGACTTTCTCACCATGCACGTGCCTCTTACCAATACTACGCGTAACCTCCTCGACGCCAATAGGCTGAAGCAGCTGAAAAGAGGCGCCCGCGTTCTGAACGTCGCACGCGGGGGAGTCATCGACGAAGATGCGCTCGCCGCTGCCGTCGCTTGCGGTCACATAGGGGGCGCTGCACTGGATGTCTTTGACACCGAGCCCCTCCCCGAAGACAGTCCTTTGAGAAACGATGAGAGGATCATTCTGACCCCCCATCTGGGAGCAAGTACCGTCGAAGCGATGGATAGAGTGGCTGAGGATGTCGCAGTTCAGGTGCTGGATATATTGCAAGGCAGACCGGCCCTTCACGCAGTCAACGCACCCATCCTGCCTCCCACCGCACTGAATACGATCATTCCCTACATAGATCTGTCGGAACGAATGGGACGTTTTTTGCGTCAGATGGATGAAGAGGGAATCAGTAGGCTCGAGATTACCGGTCACGGTCCTGTAACCGCATTTGACATGGCCTATATCGTGGCATCCGCGATTCGCGGCGTTCTGTCCGATATCGTGGAGGAACGGGTAAACCTGGTAAACGCCGAACTGATGGCCCGCAGTCGCGGCATCGAGATCGTTCAACGCAAGATGCCGAAACACGAACGCTATGAGAGTATGATTACACTGCGGCTTACCAGCGCGAGCGGAACGAACTCGGTTCTGGGAACTGTCTTATTGGACGAATTGAAATTTGTGGCAGTGAACGATCTTTGGGTGGAGTTTCCAGCCGCGGGAAACCTTCTGCTTGCATCGCATACGGACCGACCCGGAATGATAGGAAAAGTAGGTACACTTCTGGGCCGGTCCGACGTGAATATTAGCTTCATGCACGTAGGCCGTCGAGCACCGCGCGGGGAATCGATCATGGTGCTGGGCACTGACGAGCAGACGCCTGCCAACGTTCTGAAAAAGCTGGCCGACATTCAGGACATTCGCTGGCTGAAGGCTGTCGAGTTACGCGAATCGTAATGACCAGAGACTCAAACTCGGAGAGTCGATTCGGAATCCAGACGGGGCACCATCGCAAAGAGTGGAGACACAACACCTCCGGCCGCTGCCCTGAGACCGTTTCCTACAACGTGGTTCGGAACGCTGGCGCTACCGGCGCGCCGGTAGCTACCAAACGCCTCCGAGAAAGGCCCGCGCAAAACCTTGCCCTCGGCTTGCTCGCCATGTCACTCCTCTGGATCGGCCCCATGCTGGCTTGCGGCAGCTTCCAACCTCGCCCCACGCCCACCCGGGAACTCCCGGTCGCAGCGCCTGCCCAGGAAACGCCCGTACCGGATCTGCCGACACCGACCGTTGCCCCGCCTACCGCCCCCAGCCCGACACAAACAGCTGTTCCTTCTCCTACTCCGACAGTCTTCGTCCGCAATCCCCTGACTATCGGTGAACCGGCGCGTATCACGGTCCCCGGCGGATTGAATGTGCGCGAACAGCCCACGGTCAGATCCCCGGCCGTCACGCTCCTTGCCCAGGGCAAACGCATCATTGTCCTGGAAGGTCCCGTAAGCTCTGACGGATACATCTGGTGGAAGGTCGATGACAATCAGGGCACCGTCGGCTGGGTGGCCGGAGGTCAGGGAATTGACGACTGGATCTCCCCCAATGTCAGTGAGGTTCGCCCCATTGACCGTTCCCCTATCATCGGCGATCGGGTCATCGTTACGCTCAACGGCGAGTTGACCGTTCGTGCCCTGCCCGGTGTCGGCTCGACTATTGTCGCCCGCGCCAGGACGAACCAGACGTTTACCGTCGTAGCCGGACCCCAGGCCGCCGACGGCTATTTCTGGTACCAGATTCGTTCGGACGATGGTGAAGTCGAAGGCTGGGCAGCCGATGGCAGAGAAGGAGAGCGCTGGCTTAGCCCGCTTGAGTAGGAAACCCGTACATCTGAACTAATCTGCGTTGAGGAAACCAGAACGCTGACGGCCGGGGAACTGTAGCCGTCCCACCTCCATGAACTGCCTTGCAAAACACACGTGGGCGAGTTTTGAGGAAAGTACCTAACTCCCCCCCAGTCTCCGCAACGCAGATTCCAGTATCAATACTGCTTGCCAGTATTCGTCCAGACTGATGTGCTCGTTCGGCGTATGGTCGAGGCTGCTGTCACCAGGTCCGTATGCAACGATTGGGCATTGCCATGCCGGCCCGACAACGTTCATGTCGCTGGTACCGCTCTTGCTCACAAAGCGTGGTCGTTTAGAAACCTGTTCCCGAATGGCCGCGAGGAATCCCCGTACCAGCGGACTGTTGCGGCTGCTTCGCCATGCAGGTTCGTACCCATGCAAGCAGATTTCTATCCTTAGATCATAGTCACCGAAATGGTGCTTCTGCTGAGCCCCATCGGTGTCTCTGACGTAGGGTGGCTCCGGGCCGGCGGCTTGCTCATTGACCCGCTCCCGTATCCACAGCCACATCTTCTCCAGGAATGCGTCCACGTCAAAATCAAGCGGCAGGCGAATCCCTATCTTGGCCCACACCAGATCGCGCATCGCCTCGTCGGTCCATGTGCGTATTTCACGCAGGCTGGGCCGCAACTGGTCGAACGTCTTGGATATTTCACGATTGTAGCAGTCCGCGTAGCCGCCAATCCAGTTCCACAGATCGACCGCTGTTGTAGCCACGCCCGGACTGGGGCCGGCCGAATGCATCATGGGCTGGTCTGCCTTCATCTCCAGCAGAATGCGTCCCATATAGAAGAGGGTGATGCGCGTCGTGCCGCTGGGCTCACCGATGACGCAGAAGTCCGGCGTTGCCTCCTGTTCGCCGTCAAAACGGTCGCGGATAAATCGGGCGCCTTTACTGGTCGCCGCCTCCTCCTCCACGGCGCCGACAACAATCAACCGAATGTCGTTTCGGATTGCCCAATCAGACCCCAAACGAGCTGCGGCAGCCGTGAACGTCGCCAATGGCCCTTTGGCGTCGACGGATCCTCGTCCAAAGAGGATCGGCCCGTCTTCACCATTCTCTACTCGTACCGGGATATCTCCGAAAACAGTGTCGATGTGCCCCAGAAGGACAACGGTCCTCCCGGCATCAATCGCCCCGATTTCACCGACAGCGTTTCCAACCGCGTCTACCTCATACCTGTCATAGCCGAGGGAACCCATCGCACTGGCCAGAAAGGAGCTGGCATTCCGTTCTTCGCCACTAAAGGAAGGGATCTCTACCAAGCGCATCAGTAGGTTTTCGGCTTCGGTTCGGGAGAGCTCAGACTTTTCCATCAAGGCTTCAGTCGACTGTTTTGCGTGGATCAGCCTTCTAGGTCGTCCAACAGGTCTCCCAACTCTCTCTCCCAAACATCGTCCAGGGGCATAAAGGGATTCTCGGTGAACTCTTCTTCCAGCTTCTGCAGGTAGGCGTTCACGTCAAGCTGGGGTGCCTGGCGGGAAAGTTCCTCCATCTGTTCTTCCATCGAGGAAATCAACTCGTCACTCTGGATTCGCAACTCAGACAAGTCCATTCCCAAATGAAACATAAAGTCCGCCCTGCGCATTATGTCGTACCAGGCCTTGACATCGTCTTCAATGCGCACACTTTGTGCCGGGAGCATCACCTGGCCAAAGTCGTAGGCGGGGACAAATCCATGAAAGCAAATGTACTCCTTGTTCCTCTGACCTGCATGGTAGGCGAGATAGGAGCCAATCGTTGTTCCGCCTTCGTAATTGGAGAAACGGACCGCATACTCTTCCATCTCCTTACGCATTCCTTCCAGGCTGAATACGCAAGAGATATCCCGGTCCTTGTTGAAGGGCATGGCGCCGTAAACGCCGCCTACCGCCACCACCCTTTTGACGCCCAGCTTTTCCACGATGTCAAAGAAGGCGTCGGCATACTCTTCTTCGTTGACGTGGGGTTCCTCACCAAGGAAGATGAAAAGCCCTTTGTCCCCGAGCTCGGTGAAATATAGCTCAGTCTTGATGACTCGCATCTCCTGAACTACGCCTTCCTTAGTATGGACCTCCGGTCTCAGAAGATGATGTGCGCCAGGCATCTGGAACATGAAGAACCTGTCCCGGCTGATTTCGCCGATCTTGCGCGTATCCAGCTTCTCAATCAGATAGGCAGGCAGTCCGGACGAGATCGAGCCGGCGTCTGCCCACTGGTGCCAACCGGCAATCATGACCATCTCACTGGCGGTCGGGATCTCCCACAAATGTACTCGCTCGTCCATGTCATTACCTCGATTTCGCTAGATTCGTCCCGGGGCGGCGGTACGTCAAGGGCGCAGCATGCGAAAGATGATCACGGGTGGAATTTCACTGAAATTCGGCCCCCAGCTTACATCCTGCCTTCCTGGTGGGTGGGAGGCGGGGAAAGCTCTTTCTTCGATGCCGGTCAATACAAAACCTGCGTCTAGCCCTATGCTCAGCAAAGCATGAAGCGGCCTGTGAAAGTAAGGCTGAGGCCGAGGCTGTCCGGCCAGAGCGCGGCCCTTGTGCATCGTCGGCGTCATGTAACCGGCTACGCGCACGCCATATGTCGTGACCTCTTCTCCGTCTACTTCCTCTCTCTCGCAGAAGAGAGCGGAGTGGGCCTGATTAAAGCAGGGATGCATCATCGAGAATACGAAGCATCCTCCCGGCTTAAGCAACCTGTACAAGGTCCGAAACAGCGGCTCGATTTCGGCCATGTCAAACAAGGCCATATTGGAGAGCGCGGCATCGAGCCTCTCTTCGCAAATTCTCTCAAGTCCTGCTTCGTCGCTGGCGTCAAGCACATGAAATTGGATGTCGCCGCCATCGGCAGAGCTGCGCTTCCTGGCAAAATGGATCATCTCTTCCGCCACGTCAAACGCTACCACGCGGGCGCCCAGGCGCCCCAGCCTTCTACTGGTCAGACCGTTGCCGCAGGCTATATCCAGAACCATCTGGCCCGGCTCTATTGCGAGCAACTCTTCAATGGCGGGCCAGCAAAGAACATTGACGAAGTCGTTGCCCTCTCCCATGTAGCTGTCCCAATAGGCCGAGTTGTGGTTCCAAACCTCTTTCACCTCATGCCTGTATTCGGGAAAGGAAGACGCAGCGCGTGTTGGGCGTTCGGCGGGATTCTCGCGCTTTGCTGACGGCAGGTAGCTCTTGGCCTCACCACTCGCACGGGACATTGGACCTCTCCTGTAAGGTCTGACTGATAATGCCCTGCAACAAAGACCAGACGCTATCGAACAGAGCACGACTCGGCACATTGTACCACAAACGTACAATGGCAGGACACAGCGAGCCAACCAGCGGTGCACGCCATAGGGGAAGCGAGCCATCGCTAACTCGACGTTGAGACCAATCGGTAGCCATTCCGTGTATGACACTCTGGCTGCATGAGCCCCCTCTCTGAACACTATCCACTAACCACTGCATTTGGGCGGTCGGGCCTATTCGGCCCTCCCTTGTGCGGGGGCTCCG